>CAJTML010000048.1 GCA_910577495.1 uncultured Eggerthellaceae bacterium | reverse complement strand
CAACATAGCTGAAGCGGTCATTCGCGACTTTCAGGTGTATAGCTTCGGTCTTTGGCAGGGTGGCGTTGTTGAAAACCTCTGGGCAATGTCGGGGCCTTGGAACATCATGAATGGCATTGCGGGCATCTTAAACATTGTTACTATTTGCGGTTGGTTCGGTATATTTATCTCGAAGGATGCGTCGAAAGATATGATCTGGCCAGACATGATCTGGGCTTGGATTATTGCCTATGACCTCTGGAACTTCGCCTATACCTACAACTGCATTTCTGATCACTCGGCATATTGTGGACTTGCACTGTTGCTCTCGTGCACCATTCCAACATTCTTCATCAAACGCGGCGCTTGGTTGCAGCATCGCGCGCAAACGCTAGCGCTCTGGGCTATGTTTGTCATGACGGTTCCTCAGTTTGTAGACGTCCTCGCACCCATTCCCACAACGCATAATCCAACCGCTTTCTTTGTGGTGAGCTTCTTGGCGCTTGCATCAAATGCAGCTCTTGCGATATATCAGTTCCAGCGTATTCGCACCTTAAAGCTCAACCCGCTTAAGGATCAAATCTATACGGATACGAACGCTTATCAGACGGTTCTGAAAGAGAACAAGTAATTCGCCCTATGGGTGTAAGGAGTTGAAGCGGATGCCCTGCTGCAATGGATCATTATCGATCATACCGGATCGTATACCCCCGCATCCGCTTCAACGAACAAGTAAGCGTCTTGAAGGACAAGCTGGCGAAATCATCGTGGTGGCTCGCAAGCTGTTTGAGGCTTCCAGTATTTCTTCAACGAGCATCACCTCAATTGCAAAAGAGGCAAATGTTTCGCGTGAACTCATCTACTATTACTTCGACAACAAGCAGGCACTGGTGGATGCCGTTATTGATGATTATGTCGAAGACATGGTTGAAAGCGCAATGGTGTGGAACGAATCGCGGCAATTCGGAAATACGCCTGAGTCGCTTCGTAAGTGCATCATTTCATTTAAACGTGCGCTCTTTGATGCCCAGGGGCTTCGCCCGATGATTGCTGTTTTGCAAGAGCTTGGCATTCGCGATGCATTCGTTTCGCGTGCGGTGCAAGAAACGGCACGCTATCTCAATGACTGTGTGACCAGCGAGTATGCAGCCTATCACCCAATAAAAATAGATTTAGTGTACGAAACATTCTGCGTGCTGCTCTTTGGACTGGTCGGAGTTGTTAAAGCGTTTCCCGACATCACTGATGACGCGCTCATGAAGATCGTAGAGCAAACGCTTCACCTGGACATGAACGTCATCACTAAACCTTAACGGCAAGCCTTTTCGCCTTCAACCAGTTCACGCGCATGGGCTATGGCATCATCGATGTTGGCGCGGAAGTGTTCTTCGCCAATAAGCTCAACAAAACCGGCGCGCTGCATCGTCTTCATCGGTTGCTCGTTGACGTGTGAGAAGATGAGACTGACGCCATTTTCTTTGCAGTAGTCATAGAGATTCTCAAGTGCATTCATGCCGGTTGCGTCCAGTGAAGGTACACCGCGCATGCGTATGATCAGGTATTTAGTGAACTCTTTGACCGAAATATCGGCAATGCGGTCGGTCATGCCGAAAAACATCGGGCCGTTGATTTCGTACACGCGCACGCATTTTGGCAACTCGCGAAGATGGGTGACCTCGGAGTTTTCATCGCAGTAGTAGCGCCATCCGCGAACCTCGGTCTCCTCGCTTACCATCTTCATGAATAGTACAACCGTGATCAACATGCCGGCTCCAATGGCTATGACCAGGTCAAAGATGATAGTAAGGGCGAAGGTTAGCACCAGTGCGGCAACAGCGCCTTTTGAAGCGGTCTTGAGCAGGTGGGCGAAGTTGCGCCAGCCTGACATGTTGTAGGCAACATAGAGCAGAATAGCAGCAATGGTGGGCATGGGAATGAGTGCGGCATACGGCATAAGAAATGCCAGTACCGCTACGAGAACAAGTGCACACACCATGCCTGAAATGGGAGTACGACCGCCTGCCTTCACGTTCGCCGCCGTGCGAGCGATAGCGCCGGTTGCAGGAATGCCGCCGAAGAGTACTGAGGCGATGTTACCAATACCTTGCGCAACAAGTTCGGTGTTGGCGCGGTGATGAGCGCTGATCATGGAGTCTGCAACGACGCATGAGAGCAGTGATTCAATGGCGGCAAGGATTGCAATGGTTGCCCCGTTCGCCATTTGAGAGCGGAAGAGTTCAAGACTCAGCTCAGGAAGCTGGAAGGTGGGAAGCGCGCTATCAATGACGTAAAGGTCACCTATGGTGGCAACATCAAGTCCTAAAAGGCTGACCATTGCAATGCCTACCAAAAGCGCAACAAGGGAACTGGGGATGCGCTCGGTAATGCGCTGCCAGAGGGGTATGCGTGGCCACAGAAACAAGATAGCAAGACAGATAAGGCCAACTATGAGCGCCTGAAGGTTAATGGTTGTGATATTGGAAGTCAGCGCAGCAAGCTTTTCGGTGGTTTCCACCGTAACGGTGCCGTCTGGATAAACCAGTCCAAGGAAGTCTTTGAGCTGGCCGATTGCAAGCGTCACGGCAATGCCAGCAGTAAAACCAGTGGTGATCGTAAAGGGCACGAAGCGGATAATGGCGCCAAGTTTGAGAAAACCCATGATAATGAGCAAAATGCCTGCAATGATGGTAGCGGCAATGAGTCCTTCCATGCCGTCAGTTGCCACAATGCCAGCAACAATGGTGGCAAAAGCTGCAGTGGGACCAGAAATTTGCACGCGGCTTCCGCCGAGAAACGCAATAAGAAATCCTGCAATGATGGCGGTGTAAAGACCCTGTTCGGGTGTCACGCCAGAGGCTATGCCAAGGGCAATAGAAAGGGGGAGGGCAACAACGGCTACCACAATGCCCGCAACGATATCTTTAGGTAGCTGCTCTTTGAGCTCTTGCGGGGTTGAATGCTTGATAATGCTGAAAAGGATCGGTTTGATCTTGTCGCGCTGCGTCATGCTCACACTTTCTTATTCGCCAGTAACCAACGCATTTTCGCATAACGCGTGACAAAGGGTCACTTCAAATGTCACATTTGGGGCAAGTGGTGGATGGTGAAGGGGATATCGAGAAGCAACGAAGCATGTCCCAACAGGTGTATTCTTGTGACAAAGGGTCACATCAAATGTCACATTACGCAGCAGAATGCCGAGGGAGTTGAACAGCTGCACTTCGACGGTATCCGCAAGCTCAAAAGCGTCTGCAAGTGGCCACTCAAGCTGAAAGGTCTGTTCCCAGGCACAGGCTAGTTGCAGGGCTGTCGAAATAATGGCATAGCGCGCGAGAAGACTAATACCCATCGTTACTCCTTTGTGTCAGCGTCTGCCCTAAGTTGCTTGAGTATTGTTTGAAACTCAGGCATGTCGCGAAGTTGGCTAAACGTCTCGTCAGTTTCTAGCACGTGGACATATGAGGTTCGCAAGCTGCGGGCTGATGTCTTGCGAGCCACAAGCTCCTCTTCGTTAGCAGCTTCAGACCACATCATGTCTGTGACATGGTCAAAGAGCAACGGATTCTTTGGCTCAATCATGACTGAGCAAGCCTCATCAACACAGTCCGAGAACTCAATAAACGCGTGCAAAGCCGCAGCGGTGTCGTTGTCCGCAAGAGCGCGCCTTGCTTGCTCTAAGAGAACAGTCGGCATGAGGGTCGGAAAGAGCGAAACGAAATTCGGCAAGCTTTGAATGTTTCGCGAGAGTCCAACAATGCTTTCTAGCTGATCATCTGCAGCATTAAGTGCAAGCGCACTAAGCGATGCTTGAGCTTCTACGAGCGCAATGAGCAGCGCGCGCTGTAGTACGGTTAGAGCCGCCTCGCGATCTCCTGACTCACGGAGAAGCTGCGACAACGATACGGCAGCTAGGCTCGGCTCTTTCGCTACAAGTCCGTCTAAAAGCGATCGTGCCTCTGTTTCTTGGCCGGTCCACTGTAGAATCATACTCAAAGAAGTGACGTCTGAGCTGGGTATACTATTGCGCGGCGTAAGGGCGATGGTTCTTCTGAAGAGTCGCTCTGCTGCACATGCGCATTTTAGTGCGGTGCCAGTCAGCGGCCTGTCGCTGGACCCTTCAAGTGTGGGTATTTGAGCGAACAGAGCCGCGGCCATTAATCGTAGGAGGTGTACGTTTGACCAGTGAGCTCTGGTTTCGGCTTCGACATATTTTTCGCCCTCATCGTAGCTTATGGCGAACAACTCAAGGGCTTGTCGGTATGCTTGAGTAATTTGATCTTGCGTGAGTTCTTTATTGAGACCAAAGAGGTCGTCAAGGCTCACTCCATAAAGCTGCGCAATTGATGGAAGCAGCGTGATATCAGGAAGGCTTTGCCCGCATTCCCATTTTGAAACAGCTGCTTTTGTGATCCCGAGATGGCGCGCCACATCGTCTTGTGTCAGATGATGCTGCCCTCGTAGTGTGGCAAGCGTTTCGCTCATGCTGGTTGTCATTGTGGATCCTTTCACTGGTTTACTACTTAGATTATCAAGGTCGGCTCCACCTGCTTCAAGCGAGTGGTGCGACTCATTTCTTGAGCAGAAGTCAACTGATGGTTGATCTTGTACGGCGAAGTGTGGCATCTGCGATGTGACATTTGAAGTGACCCTTTGTCACAGGTATCATTACAGCAAGAGATGCTTGAAGGGAGTTTTTCATGAAGGTAGTAATTGTCGGTGGTGTTGCGGGTGGTGCAACGGCTGCAGCGCGTATTCGCAGGTTGGATGAGCAGGCCGAGATTGTTGTCTTCGAGCGATCGGGCTATATCTCGTACGCGAATTGCGGCTTGCCTTACTATATTGGCGAAGTCATCACAGACCCCGCAGCGCTAACCCTTCAAACTCCCGAAAGCTTCTATTCGCGCTTCCGGATTGACATGAAGGTGCACCACGAAGTGACCGCCATCAACACGGAACGCAAAACGGTCACCGTGAAAAACCTTGATACGGGCGAAGTGTTTGAAGAAAGCTACGACAAACTCTTGCTCTCGCCAGGTGCGAAACCTACGCAACCTCAGGTGCACGGACTAGATCTGGATCGCGTGTTTACACTACGAACGGTAGAAGATACGTTTCGCCTGAAAGACTACATTGATCAGCATAAACCTCAATCGGTAGTTATTGCTGGTGGTGGCTTTATTGGGCTTGAGCTTGCAGAAAACCTTTGCGAAATGGGCATTGACGTAACCATTGTTCAGCGTCCAAAACAGCTCATGAACCCGTTTGATCCTGACATGGCTGCCTTCATACACGCTGAGGCACGCAAGCATGGTATCAAGCTTATGCTTGGACATACGGTCGAAGGATTCGAAGAAACTGAGGGCGGTATGTCAGTGCTCCTCAAAGACGAGCCATCGCTTAGCGCTGACCTGGTTGTTTTAGCTATTGGCGTAACGCCAGATACACCACTTGCGAAAGCAGCGGGACTTGAGCTTGGCATCAAGGAGAGTATTATCGTAAACGAGCGCATGGAGACCTCAGCGCCTGACATCTATGCGGTGGGCGATGCGGTTCAGGTGAAGCATCGCGTGACGGGATTGGATAGTCTGATTTCGCTTGCAGGGCCTGCGAACCGACAGGGAAGAATTGCAGCCGACAATATTTGTGGTGGAGATAGCCGCTATCTTGGATCGCTTGGAAGTAGTGTGATCAAGGTGTTCGACTTGACCGCTGCAAGTACCGGTATCAACGAAACCGCAGCTCATAAGGCTGGATTAGATACAGATACCGTTATTCTTTCGCCCATGAATCATGCTGGATACTACCCAGGTGGTAAGTCGATGATCATGAAAGTTGTTTTCGAAAAAGACACGTATAAGCTCTTGGGTGCCCAAATTATTGGATACGAGGGTGTAGATAAGCGCATTGATGTGTTGGCAACCGCAATTCAGTGTGGCATGAAAGCAACCGAGTTGCAGCAGCTTGATTTGGCGTATGCTCCGCCGTATTCGTCGGCGAAGGATCCGGTTAACATGGCTGGCTTTATGATCGAAAACATCCAAGAGGGCATCTTGAAGCAGTGGCACATCGACGAGCTTGATGCGCTGCTTAAAGACGGCAAGGTGACGCTTTTGGACGTGCGGACGCCACGGGAATTTGAACGTGGTCATATTGGTGGCTTCGTCAATATTCCCGTTGATGAGCTGCGCGATCGGATTGGCGAACTTGACCCCGCAAAACCGGTGTATGTGATATGTCAAAGCGGCTTGCGCAGCTACATTGCGTGCCGCATTTTAGCTGGCTACGGCTTTGATGCATACAACTTTGCTGGTGGATATCGCTACTATGAGACGGTCCAATGTGACAAAGAGTCACATCAAATGTCACATTTGGATGCCGCCTCAACCCCTTGTGGCGCTTCGGCGTGACAAGGGGTCACATCTAACGTCACATACGTGTAATTGCAATTAAATAAAACCCCAGGCAGCTATAAAGCTATCTGGGGTTTTGCTTGCAGGCTTTGTTAAAGCAGCTATCACTACAATCTCCGATAGCTGATAGGAGGTTCTCGCTTAATCGTGCTGACGACGTGCGTTTAAGGACATCAACAAGACAATCAAGACTCCAGACACAATAGCTAAAACTACATGAAGGTTGATCGGATCGCTTGTCTTAGCAAGAAGCGTTAATTGCTTTGAATCACTCTGGTTGTCTGAAGAAATACTATTGTCTTCAGGAGATTTGGACTCATTGGCGTTATTTGCAGACTTATTTTCTTGACTTTGACTATTGTCGCTTCCGGGCGTTTCTGCGCTTTGAGAACCATCTGCTCCGGCGCCATTACCAATGCCCTGATTGTCTCCGTCAGCAGGAGGGACTGTCGGGTTATGCGAGCCGTCAGAAGAACCAGGAGTTTGAGGTTTGCTGTTATCGGAACCATTGTCTTGGTTGTTGTCGCCATCAGAAGGGTTGGAAGGATCGGTAGGCTTCGATGGATCCTGCGGATCATCGGGCTTGGCGGATGGATCATTATCTCCTGATGCGCCCTCTGTTGAAGTTTTAATAACCGCATATGTGCTCGGTAGATTCGATGTTACTCGAAAGTAGCCATTATCAGGAGTATTGGAAGCAATGGTGGCATTCCCTTCCTCATCTGCCCTCCAAAGACTAAAGTTTTTCGTCACCTTGGCTTGTTGACTCTGGTCAAATGCAAGATTGATATCAAGTGGGAAGAGGTGCTTGACGATGTCGTAATCAACTTCGGTACCAGAGGTTTTCTCAACAAGAGTGATGTCTAGCAGTTCAACGATCTTGATTTGCTGGTCTTTATCATGAGGAATACCAGATAGCAAGCGCGCTTCATACTGCGCTAAACCTTTGTACTGGCTTGGTTGGATTCGAATTGCATATTCCTTTAAGGCTTTGGCGGTGTCGAAGTCATTTGTAGTGATATTAGCATCAATTGTTGAGTCTTCGGTTGTTCTAATTACCAAAGGATTGATGGTGAAAGTACAGCTAGCAGTGGCGTCTTCAACACTTGCAGTAATGGTCACGCTTCCTGTTTTGTGAATTGCGACCTGACCCATAGAGTCCACTGACGCAATGGTGGGATCCGATGAACTCCAAGTGAGATACTTTTCTTTTATTGTAGGAGTTACAGTAGCAGAGAGCATAATATGAGAATCGTCTATGCCCAACGTGACTGTTTTAGCTGTCTCGGAAAGCGTCACCTTTGTAGGTTCAAACAGGTCTCTAGAAGTTGCGTACGTGTCTGCAACTCCAACAGGAATACTTCATTGAGTAAAAGACTCCCCGGAGGCGTTGTACCAAGTACCCGGTAGCTCATCTTGAAGAGTGAAATTCTCTCCGAGTTTGATTAATTGCAAAGAAGTTCCATAGAAGTTATTGCCGTAAAGGTGCAAATTTGATGTATCAAAACCGCTTAAATCTAGTGTTGTTAGTGAGGAGCAATTATAAAATGCGTCTTCCATCTGAGTAGCTTTCGGTGTGTGAAAATTACTCAGATCTAGAGATGTTAAAGATTCGCATCCACGGAACATGCCACTAAATTCATATACATTCGTTGTATCAAATCCGCTCAGATCGATGGATTTTAGGGATGTGCAATAGCGAAACATAATATACATGGATTTTGTGTTTGATGTATCAAAGCCGCTCAAATCAAGTGTTGTTAGGGAACTACAATAGTCAAACGTGCCGTCCATGTATAAAACATTTGATGTGTCAAGCCCACTCAAATCAGCCGTTACAAGAGAGCTACAATCAAAGAACATCATTGTCATAGAGTTCCCACAAACGACGTGACCTTCAATCATTACTTGTTCTATTGTTTTGCGATTACTAGACCAAGGCCAAGCTCGAGTATTGTCTGGTAACTTACCTTGCTCGTTCTTGTTTGCAGGACGAATGGTTAGTGTGCCATTATTTATTTTCCATTCACAAGAGCCAAATAATTCCCACCCAGGTGTGGCTGACACTTCATCCGCTTGAAGTTCGATGCTTGAATCAACTTTAGTTTCCTCATCACTGGTCGAACTAACTGCCCAGGCTTGTGGCACAATACCACATAGTAACGCAGTAATAAGAAACGCTGATAGTATCATTTTTGAGGTGTGCTTCATATCATATCCAATCTTTGGGAGAAGTTTCTTTTAGTGGGTTACTTCAGAATCGGTCGTGCTGTAGTAATCGAGCAGCTTTTGCCAATTTTTGCAGTCAAGGCAAGCTTGTTGGACTTCGCGAATAAGCTCAATTTCATCTACGTCAACTGTTTCAGGATGAATATGACGGTAGAATTCAGTTACTATTGGGTTTAGTGATCCATCATTTCTAACAACCATGAACGATATGGTAGGCAATTCAAGATCATTGCAGGTAAAGTGCATGCGATCCAAGCAGGGTCCGAATGACCTATGAGTTATGGGATCACCTCTGAGCTGGCCAACTATGTCGGCTAATTGCACATAAGTAATAGGCGCTTCGTGCTTTGTAATGTGATCAATAATTGCCCGTGCCACATATGGATCTAAATTCGGGTTATGGGAAACCATAATGCTTCTTTCGTATAAAGAGATGTGGGTACTTGAAACATGACAACGGAACGGTGTAATCCGTTTTCAAACTGTTGCCAAAATTTTAGGGGGGGGGGGTACTTGTCAAGGCATTTTAAAAAGGCAAAATAGCGATGCGATAGAAGATCGCAAAAAAATGCCGAGTAGTAATTAATCTTTCAGGAAGACATAGTTACTCTTATCGGAGAGCTCTGGGGCGAAATGATAGCCCAGCTCAGCGAAGTCTTTGATGTGTTCGGGATCTTGCACGTGGTTGGCAGCCATAAAACGCACCATCTCTCCGCGCGCCATTTTAGCAAGGGTGCCCTTTTGCACTACCTTGCCATTGACCAGTTCGCCAAATACTACTTTGATCAAGTGGTCGCCTTCGCAAAGATGCGAACTAACACACGTGGAGTACTCCACCGAGGCAAGGTCTACCACCGTTCTATCTGCGTCCATGACCGCGTCATAGAGCGTTGAACCCCAAAACTCGTAGAGATCAGGTGCACCGCCAACGGACAACTTCGCCTGCATTTCAAGTCGATAGGGAGTTACACCATCAAAGGGTCGCAATGCGCCATAAAAGCCCGAAAGGATCCGAAGATGCGCTTGCAGGTACGCATAGGAATCTTCGTCAAGGATACCCGCGCCCATATACTGATACTGAATCCCCTCATAGGAGAGCAGTGCGGGGCTTAGATTGTGTCGAAGATCCATGTCATGAACGCGTTTGAAATTGAGATCGGCCAGCTTTTGACTGCATCCCCAAAGCGCCTTGCACTCGTCAAAAGAGAGTTCGCGAAGGTGTGCAAGCAGCATTTCACTGCGGTTGAGAAAGAGGGGAAGTTCCGTCCAAGGCAGCACGGTTTTGGTTGTCATCTTTTTAGCTGGCGAAATAATGATCTTCATGGATGACTCGCTGGGACAGTTATCGCTTTTCGTAAACAAGTTCGACAATACCATTGCACGATTCTGCGTGAATCAAGCGAAGGTCAAGGTGTGTGCCGTTTGGCTCAAAGAGGGACGTTCCTGAACCCAAGAGTGTGGGAATAATTGAGAGATGGATCCGATCGATGAGTCCTTCGCGCAGCAATTGCTGAGCAAGTGAGGCACCGCCACAAATCCAGATGCCGTTCCCTTGTTCTTGCTGTAGTCTTTGCACGAGTTGTGCTGGTTCTTCGCTGGTGAACTGGGCGTGAGCTACTGGTGCTAAAGAGCGATGCGTAACAACCCAGGCTTCTAGCCCTTCATAGGGCCAATCTTGTGGAGACAGCTCTTTGACGATCTGCTGGTAGGTATTCCAGCCCATGAGTACCGTATCAATGTCCGCTATGAAGCGATCGTGAGAGTCTGGCTCGGGTTTCGTTGGATCTTGCCCGACAAGCCAATTGACACCGCCGTTATCGTTGGCAATATATCCATCCAAGCTAAGAGCTATAAACAGAGTTACCTTGCGCATTGGACACCTTTCTGTGTGACAGAGGGTCACATCAAATGTCACATCCAGTTAGCACGATAGCGAAAGTTTCTCATATCGCCATCACTAAATGCACTATGACAGGGAATCTAGTTCATCTTCCCAATTCGACAAATCTCTATTGCATTGCTGGAGCGAGTATTTCTCGAAATACAAATCTTCCATCCACTCACGCATCTCTTCGTATTCTTCGTTTGAAGGATCCTTGAGAACATTCATGAGGTGCATGAAGCCACCTTCGCCACCAACATCATCTGGTGGCCAGTCTCCCTTACCTGATAGGGCGTATGGCACACGAGGTACGCTGTCTTTTTCGACATATCCAAGATTGAGAATATTGATTTCCCATCCGTCGCCATAGTCGTAGCTATACGTAATGGACGGAAAGTTCATGAATGCTTCTTTGAGCGTCACTTTACTGGAATCATGCAATGGCATTTTGTCGAACCCGCTATAAGCTTCGTCAATTTGCTTTTGCGGCTGCGCCATACAAAGCTTGCCCTTGCTGACATACTTGAAATCATACCAGTGGTAGTTCATCCAGTTCCCGCAGGCTTGGATCATGGCATGTAGCTCATGCAGTGTTGCTGTTGATGGCACTGCAGTGTCTCGGGTGCATACGAGCTCTTCAAACAGAAAATCTATTCTGAGTCGGTAAATTGTCTCCTCTGGGCTCAAAGAAGTCATGAATTTTCCAAACTGAATGATGTTCATAGTGATGCACCTTTACATTTCGATGATCTTGGCTGACCAGCCCAGTAAAAGATTTACAAGCATTTTACTCTCAAATGAAGTCGGATCTTGGTAGATATTAAGCAATGTCTTTTCATTCTGATCTGCTAGTTCATACATTCGCAATCTGCTGCTTGGGTACTCTCCAGTTTTGGCGAAGGCAAGTGCACGCATGACAAAGAATGCATTCTTCGCACACGCCTGCAATACGTTTTCTAATGCTTGCGGCTCGAATACCACCGTATGACAGAGCCCATGGTAGATTTCTGAGGCTCCAACTTTGGCAGAGAGAATTGCATCTTCGCTGGTAAAAGACGTATCCATAAACTCAAAAGAGCCATAGATTGGCCTTGTATCATTTATAAGGTTAAAGACATCATGCCTTGGCCACCCGCGAAGTACTTCAGGTGAACCTATAAATCCGCACGTAAGCTCAACGTAAGGCATCTCTATTATAATCTTTCGATACACTACAACGTCTTCGCAGGTGAGATCACGGATTACCACTACAGCATCAATATCGCTTTCTTATCGTGCTTCGCCACGTGCTCGGCTTCCTTAGATTCCAACAAGAGCTAGTCGATCACCAAAGGTCAAGATGAGCTTTTCTGTGAGCTCTTCCATCCAAGTATCTATGTCGAATGTATTCATAATAGCCTCCTCGGTTTTAGCTTTCATATGATACAGGAGGGGAGAGGTATCGGGAGCGGCACATTGTATGTGGGTTTGCGGAGTTGTATATAGAAGGAGCCGCCAACATTGCGTCGACGGCTCGCGAAATCACCTTATATGTGACATTTGATGTGACCCTTTGTCACATTATTCCCACTCGACGGTGCCAACTGGTTTGGGCGTGAGGTCATAGCAAACGCGGCAAATACCAGGGACTTCGTGGGTGATGCGATCAGTCATGCGCTTGAGCAGGTCCCAATCAAGTTCGGGAACCTCGGCGGTCATAACATCAACGGTGTTGATAGCGCGAATAATTGCCGGCCACTCATAAGCACGAACGCCATCGCGAACACCGGTTGCGCGCATATCAGGCACTACTGCAAAGTACTGCCAAGCGCCCACATTCGCAGCTTCCATTTCTTCGCGAACAATAGCATCAGCCTCACGCAGTGCTTCCAGGCGATCACGCGTAATAGCGCCTAAGCAGCGTACCCCCAGACCCGGACCAGGGAAGGGCTGACGCTCAACCATGTTCTCGGGCAGTCCGAGCTCACGACCAACCACGCGCACCTCATCTTTGTAAAGCAATTTTACCGGCTCTACCAGGTCAAACTGCAGATCCTCGGGCAGACCACCTACGTTGTGGTGCGCTTTTACGCCATCTTTTGACTCAAGAATGTCAGGGTAGATGGTACCTTGCGCCAAGAAATCAACTTCGTCGCCAACTTTGCGCGCTTCTTCTTCGAAAACGCGAATGAATTCGCCACCAATAATCTTACGCTTAGTCTCGGGCTCGTCAACGCCATCAAGCAGATCCAAGAACCTATCTGTTGCGTCAACATATACCAAATTAGCATCCATTTGATTCTGGAAAACGTCAATGACCTGCTCAGATTCACCTTTGCGCATGAGACCATGGTTGACATGCACACAAACGAGATTCTTACCAATAGCCTTAATCAGCAGTGCGGCAACAACTGATGAGTCTACGCCACCTGAAAGTGCGAGGAGGACTTTTTTATCACCAACTTGTTCTTGAATAGCAGCTACCTGCTCATCAATAAATGCCTGTGCAAGTTCTGGTGTGGTGATTCGCTCCATGGAATCCGGTCGTACATTTTCGTCCATTGAAGTCCTCCTTGACATGGTTTGGCCTTGTAATGATCACAAATTATAGCGTGCTGAGCGGCCAATAGAGCGCTCGTCCAACAATCACATACATTATTGGAAAGCTGAGAGGAATTCGCCGGGTAAACGATCTCCAACAAAATGAAACCATGCGTTTTTGTCGCACTACAATACGATGAGCGAATTTGGAAGCGAGGATATATGATTCGTCGAGTTATAGAAATTGACCAAGACGCCTGCATTGGGTGTGGACTTTGCGTTTCCGCATGTCACGAAGGTGCTATTGCGCTGATAAATGGCAAGGCGCAGCTGGTGCGCGACGATTATTGCGATGGGCTTGGTGATTGCTTGCCAGCTTGTCCCGTTGATGCCATATCGTTTGTTGAGCGTGAAGCAGCTGCCTATGATGAAGCCGCAGTGCAAGCGCATCTTGAGCGTCAGGGCATTCCCGTAAAGCGTGCAGCGTTTAACGCTAAAGTTGGCGAAATGGCTGCTGAAACTACAAAAATTAGTTCATCATCAGGTGATTTGGATAGATATTTTCCTGGCGAAAACAACGTGAGACGACCAGCAAATCCAACCGGCAAGCTTCCGATTATTGGAGATGCGGGCACGGTGAGACCGCAGTCTGAGCTTACTCAATGGCCAATCCAAATTAAGTTAGCACCGGTCAAAGCATCGTATTTTGATGGTGCAAATCTGCTAATTGCGGCTGACTGCACAGCATTTGCTTACGGAGATTTTAATCACGAGTTCATGAAAGATAAGATCACGCTTATTGGCTGCCCGAAGCTTGATGGTGTCAACTATGCCGAAAAGCTCTCAGAGATCCTCGCAAACAACAACATTGCTTCGGTTACCGTTGTTCGCATGGTGGTCCCATGTTGTAAAGGACTTGAACTGGCAGCCCATGAAGCTATTCGTCTTTCAGGAAAGCCGCTGGATCTCTCGGTTCATATCGTGAGTACGCAAGGCCAACTGGTTTAAAAGAACCTTCGTAAGTCAACAACGCAATAAGCCCAACATGTGTCACATGTCGCAAAATGAGCACCGTTAGAGTTACTCTAACGGTATGCTCATGTTCGCCAGATTACTTTTGGCTATACTTGAACCATGATCAGTGTTAGAGTAACTCTAACGCAATCGAGAACTCGCAAGGATGATCTTTCATGACGCAAGTTGACACGACTTCATCTGAATTCGACGGAGCCTTTTTGGGTACCAATGAGGTTTCTGATCAAACCGGAATTTCGGCTTACACCATTCGCTATTACGACAAATGCGGGTTCTTTCCGAATCTCCAGCGCGACAAGCATGGCATTCGGTCTTTTTCGCCCGCAGATATTCAGCAGCTGCATTTAGTGGACGCGTTGCGCAAAAGCGGTTTGTCAATTGAAGGCATCCAGTATTTTGTGAAGCTCCAGCGTCGTGGCGAAAAAACGCGCGGAGAACGTGAAACAATTTTGAGACAGCAGGAAACGGGATTGGATTATCAGCTCGAAGAGCTTAAGGAATGTCTGAAACGTTTGCGTTTTGCGCATGAGGATCTCATCTGAGCAAGTTTGAAGTCATTTGGGATGCTATAGTTAATCAAAACCGATTAAAACCGCCAAAATCCTTGAGTTAGGAGTCGTCCGAAAGCAAAATGGGGGCTTAGAACGCATCTGAGAGCCTCGTTTGTAAAAC
>CAJTML010000047.1 GCA_910577495.1 uncultured Eggerthellaceae bacterium | reverse complement strand
GACGACGGGCAAGATCACACACGAGATTGGCCCGATTGGTGGCGGCGAAGACTACAAGCTCATCTACGAAGTTGTGGTGAACGAAGACGCGGTAGGCAAGCCGCTTGAGTTTGACCCGACGACTGGTGTGGGAGATGCTCCGCATGGCGAAGAAGTTGTGACTGATTCGGGCGATCCGGTTTCGCCAACCTATCCGACAAAACCGGGCGTGCCGGGAGCTCCAGGCACACCTGGAACGCCGGGCGCAACTGACCCCGATGGTTCTGGCAGCGCGCCTGATAACATGGTCTACTGGGGTGATCCCGCAGGTCACATTGCCAAAACCGCTGAGAATCTCACGCGTCCCGGAGAGCAAACTCGCGTGGGCGACACCATTCGCTATACGCTGACGGCAAGCAATACGAACACCGGCTCGAAGTGGGTTGATGTGGTGATCTTCGACGAGCTGCCTGAAGGCCTGATGCCCGACATGGCAACGGCTGAGCTGGTGCTACCGGGTGGCGAGCGCGTAGCTGTTTCTGCGGATGCATACGACGAGGCCACTGGTCGCATTGCGGTATATGTTGGGCATCTGCTTGGCAAGCAGCAAGCAACGCTGACGTTTGAGGCGCAGGTTGCGGATAACGCGGCGGGTGCTGACATTGGCAATGTTGGTGCTGCCAAGGGCGGCACGGATCTGCCTGGTGGCGGCTGGATTACCGAGCAACTTGGTAGTGGCGAAGGCGGCACGTGGGTGCCGGGCGACGCCTACACGCCGAGCTTTGCCGAGGAGGCGTTGCCCGAGGGTACGCTTGCAACCGATCCGGTGTATCCGCACGAGATGGATGCCGTGAGCGGCGTGCTTGCGCTTGATGGTACCGAGGCCAGCCCGCTGACGCGCTTGCCGCGCACGCTGGGCGAGGGCGCGTTGGCTCCCACGGGAGACCCGCTGGGCTCAGTGTTTGCAGCGCTGGGACTGGTGGTGCTGGCAGCCGGTGTGGTTGTAGGGCGCCGCATCTGGTGCAGGCAGCCGTAGGGTAGGCTGCTGGGAAAGCGTTGCTGCGAAAGTGCAACTGCTGTAACAATGACGCGAAAGCGCCGGCCTTGGGGTCGGCGCTTTTTTGTGCGCCGCGGCCAGGCGCGGGTGCGGTGGCGTGCGCGGGTGCGCGCCCCGGTGGGGGCGCGTTCTGGTCAAATAGGAGGGGTTTCGTGCAATCTGGCCTTCGCCAACTCCACAAGTTCCAGCAAAACCCCAGGTCGGCAGCCTTTGCGGAACACCAGTCAACCGCCAAATTGCACAAAACCCACCTTCAGCGTCCACAAAGCTTCTGGGGCGCATCTGGCGGCGCATCCAGCGGCGCACCCCAAAACGCACCCCCAAAACGCACCCCCGAAAAACAAACGAGCTCCTTTTGCTTGCTCAAAGAGGTTTGCGTTCGGCTCGCTTTGACGCAGTTTTGCTGTCGTCGTTAATCAGTTCCAGCTTTTCTACGAGCTCTTCATGGCTGCTCACGTTCATTTTTTGATAGATTCGATAGCGATGCGTCTTTACGGTGTGATCTGAAATAAACGCACGCTTACCGATAACGCTCGCGGAAAAACCGATCACCAACATAGGGAGGAGTTCTGATTCGCGCGGAGAAAGTTTGTAGCATCGCGCTGCTTTGTCGCAGCTTTCTTGGAGCGCTCGACCCATTGCAACAGATGATGTTGGTGTTGCGGCGGTACGTTGCCCTAATTGCTTGTAAAAATACCGGAGCAGATAGACTAGAAGTGCAACAGCCGCGAACGTAATGATGCGTGATACCAGTACGGGATCTTGCTCTTGCGGCAGCGACACAAATCCAGCATACATGAGTAGAAACACGACTACGAAACCTGAGGTAATTGAGTCTCCCGTGGCAACTACTCGGCCAATAAGCAGCACGCTTGTCCATGCGTACAGCAAGAAAAGCATTTGCGAAAGCATGAGCAACGACACAATCCAAGAGCTCGGAATGAAATCCTCAAAAAGCACTACAAGCACAGGCGCCAAAAGTGGTACCGCAAGACCGACCAGAAATGCATCGATACTCATGCGTTTGCGCCAATAGTGATAAATAGTTGCCGTAAAGGCAATGCATGCCACCATGACGACCAAAAACAGCACGCGACGATGATCGAATTCGGCGAAAAGACGCTCTTCCCATGCTTGTCCTAAAGTGAGTGTACAAAAAACGGTAGACAACATAAGTGGCGAAACAAGTACCGTGAGATCTCGAAGACGCTGGGCTGGCTCGGTTTCAGGCTTGAGCGATACGGGATCTATCTCCTTGCCGCTATCTTCGACAAACGTCGGTTCTAGAGCACTTTCACATTCTTGATTGGATGCGCTCACAGCAGAAACGCCAGCAACCATCATAGTGAGCGCGATAAATACCATGCCGTAGAACAAGTCGGAGACCAGCGAGAAGGCGAAAAACGATATACATACGGCAGCAGTTATGGAAAGACCAGAAGCCAGAAACATGCCTTGCGAATCAAGGGGGCAATCGCGGGTAAAACAGTGAAAATGGGCGATAGCCGCCACGCCGAGCACTATTACCGTCAGCCCGCGAAGGCTTTGCATTGTGTCGTCGGCATTATTCACGGAGGAATGAAGCACCAAAAGCAGGATAAGCACGAGGGCGGGTAGCGCTACCGCCATTACTAAAATGGCCAATCGCGCAAAGTTCGGCAGGATTTTTTCGATCGACAAGAAAAACATGGACATAGCTGCCATGGCAAGTACGGTTTCGACGATTATGGGTAGTGGAGACACCCCCGCGCCGCTGCCGAATACAAATAAACCCACCAAGGACGAATTGAACAGCAGTGTCACGAGAAAGGTGAATGCTCCGCACAAAGCCATCGTTGATTGCGTAATGAATTTCAACAAACAATCCTCCTCTTATCCCTCCGAGGCGTCTTCATTCTAAAGGGTAATTTCCCCGATCAGAGCCGCAATTCACAGTTTCATACCTTTGGCCGACAGCGAATTCGTCTCTTCGGCTGACTGTCAGAGACATTTTTTGTAGCTAAGGTGCGGTTGTTTGATCTCACGGTTTTCGCTGTGAGTTTATCGTGCGAAACGAAAAGACCAAGGAGGAGATTAGTATGGGATTGGATCGCAGAACGTTTTTGAAGGGCGGGCTTATTGCCGCGGCGGGAGCGACGACTGCAGCTCTTGCGGGATGCGCACCCTCTGCAAGCACTTCGGCTGATGGCGAAACCAGCAGCGAGGAACTGGCTACCACTGGCGCTGGCGAATGGTATGGCGCTCCGGCTGATCCTGCCAGTTTCGACATTGTGGAAACTGTTGATACCGATATTTTGATTTGCGGTTATGGCTCTGCTGGCTTGTTTGCTACCGCAACAGCGGCTGAACTTGGATTAGATGCCATTACGATTGAGCAGGGTTCAAGTGGTAATGACCCGAAAGGGCTCGGCGTAATTAATGCTCGTATTGATAAAGAATACGGTATCGAAAATGATCCTATTGCCATCATGAACGAGATTGCTCGCTACGCTAATGGTTGGGGTGATCCGCGCGTTATTAAAACCTGGGCTACTGAGAGCGGCGAAGCCTATGACTGGTTGTGCGATAGTATTGCTGATTTAGGAGCTCATCCAACGTTTGAAACCGACGTATCGGGTGGGCATCATGGCATTTGGGAAGTGCAGCCTATTGAGCACTATTTCTATATTACGTATTCGGATGAGGTTCTAGCTGAAGCCGAAAAGGCGGTGGCTGAGAGTGGAGACCCGGCGGCCTCGGTAGGCATTTTGCCTTCTTATGGCATGCTGCTTCGCCAGCGCGCCGAAGAGGAGTGGGGTGCTCAGGTGCGCTTGAATACCGCGCTTGTGCAGCTTACTCAGGATGACTCTGGCCGCGTGACGGGGGCTATTGCCAAAGGACCAGATGGCTACATTCAGTTTAATGCGGCGAAAGCGGTGTTGCTGTGTACGGGTGGTTATGAGGCGAACATTGATTTGCTGAAGCAATTAAACCCTGAGTCTGAGCGAGTTTGTGGCTTCCCAATGTATAATCCTGCGGCTATGGGCGACGGCATCAAAGCGGGCATTTGGGCTGGTGGCGTGAAGGATCCTATCCCTACCTTGATGACCTTTGCGCGTGCTGCTGTAGGTCCTGAAGAGTCGTTGGGTGAGCCCTACATCGGAACAACGTGCTGGATGGGTGACCAGCCTTTCCCGAAAGTGAACCTGGACGGCATGCGTGTGTGCTGCGAATCAGCTCCGTATGACTATCCGCTGCATGTTGCATCTAAACAGCGCGAAAACCGTTTGTTCTCTGTGTGGGATGCGAATTATCGTGACCACATCGCTCAGTTCCACACTATTGGCTGTTCGCGCATTATGCCTACTGAATCAGTTACGCCTGATGGCATTCCTTTGGCAACAGAAGGCGAGCTGGGCGGATTTGAGCTCAACGATGCAATTCTTGCCGAAGCGCTTCAAAAGGGCGTGGTGCAGCAAGCTGACACCATTGAGGAACTGGCGGAAAAGTGTGGAATTAACCCCGAAAATCTTGTCGCGACCATTGAGAACTACAACAAGATGGCTGCCGATGGCGTTGATACCGAATTTGGTAAAGAGCCCAAAGACCTCATCGCTTTGGATACCCCGCCTTATTATGCATGCACCTTTGGCGGTCATCTATTGTGCACTATTGACGGCTTGCAGATCGATAAAGACATGCGCGTCTTGACGGCGGAAAACGAGCCGATCCCAGGTTTGTATGCTGCGGGTAACTGCTCAGGTAGCTTCTATGCTGGAACATATCCTGAGCTGTACATCAGCAATGCCATGGGGCGCACGATGACCTTTGCTCGTCATGCCATTTTGCATATTAACGAAAATCTGTAGAGCTGAAAAAGAGGCATTTCTTAAAACCTCCCAGGCAATGTTGATTTGAGTACGTCTGCCTGGGAGGTTGCTGGTTGTGGTATCCCGCTGGCTGCGTGGGCGCGCGGGTGCGCGTGCGCGGGTGCGGGTGCGGACGCGCCCCGGTTGGGCGCGTTCTGGCCAAATAGGCGGGGTTTCGTGCAATCTGGCCTTCGCCAATCCTACAAGTTCCAGCAAAACCCCAGGTTGGCAGCCTTTGCAGAGCTCCAGTCAACCGCCAAATTGCACAAAACCCACCTTCAGCGTCCACAAAGTTGCTGGGGCGCACCCAACCGTGCGCACCCGGCGGGGCGCCAACACGTCGCGCCCCGGTTGGACGTCGAGCTTCGCTTAGCTTGCCAGGGCAGCAATGTCGAAGCGATAGGGTTCGAAATCCATGTGATAGTCGTCGGAGTGACCTTCAAGCTCAATGGTGAAATCAGCCGAGCTGTCGAAGGGTGGGAACACGATAACGCCAGACGAGGATGCTCCCGAGCGCAGGTCATCCGAGATTTCGTCATAGTTACCCTCGTAGCTAGAGCGCGAGGAAATGTCGGGTTCAATCTGCTGACCGTTCTGCAGAATTACCGCATTGAATGAGTAGAGGCGGAAGCTGGCGCCAGAGTTGTTGTTTTCGGTAACGTATACACGCGTTTCATCTTCTGCGAACTCAATCTTGTCAATCGTGAGCGTGACGCCGTTTTGGTCAATCGAGGCACCCTCGGGAATAATCTCCGAGATTGTCGGAACTACGGCATCAATGTAGGAAAGCTTCTCCACTTCCAGACCGACTACCGCTAAGTTAGTGATGGTGGTGCCAAACGCATTGGTTCCCTCATAGGTTCCCAAAACAATGCAGTCAGCGCGAATGTAATCATCCACAGCAACATCGGTTCCAGCTTCAACGCCGAGCAAAAATACGTCATTGGAGCTGTCAAAGTTGTAATATGCCTGATAAAGCGCAATTCCGTCTTCTTGGCCGACGCTGTTGAAGATCTTGCCTTCCAAGACAACGTGCTGGTCAATGTAAGCGTCAGGGTTGCTAAAAAGCTTAGGGATGTCCGCCTCGTCCACGTATACGGGCTCGGCTTCTTCGGGTTCCGCCTCGGCTTCGGCGGACTCTTCCGCAACTTCTTGTGTGTTTGCATCGGGCGAAGCGTTCTCAGAACTAGGGGATCCGCAGCCATACAACACGCAGGGCACGCAGCTCAGAGCTAGTGCCAAACCGATCAATTTCTTCATAGTTCTTCCTTCCTATTTGTTCGGCATGGACGCCGTTTTGACCATGCTATCTATGATGGAGAGCTTTGCCTGTACGTTGTATGGGACAGCGGTGCACGCGCCTCTGTCGTAAGGTTCAGGAAATAAATGGCGAAATAAGAAGAGGAGGAGCGTCGTGAGCGCTTGCGGGAAAGAGCAATCAAAAAATGGTATGCGAAGGTTTTCGATAGCATCCTCTACATGGGGAGGAAGTACTTACATTGCAGCCGATCTTGATGAGGGTGTTGTACGCGTGTGGGAATCAAGGGAACTCACGAAAATATTTGGGTATGATGGATTCTCTAAAACAAAAACAAATCTTCTGTTTAGCAATGATAGAAGCGAGCGAAATCTGTACTACGGCCTGAGGCAGCGAGATTTCGAAAACAGCGAAAACTTTTTGAACTATTGCTTTGGCGTGAAATTGCGCGAGTCGCAAATCGAAGCCTTGGAGTCCATTTTGTCATACGACGCAATGCTCTTTATGTTGTCGAATGATCGCGAAACTCTTTTTCGACATGAGGGACTTGTCTGTGATGGAGGCCATGAGGATTGGTATGCAGAGTCGGATTCGGGATTGCCTCCAGTGAGTTTTCGAGACATCTCACCAAATAAAGCTGTGGGAAACCCTAATCTTCCTCTTGCGCACGCACGCAACTATCTCAGAAATCAGGTTTTAGCTGGTTGTTACCTTGCAAGCGGATCTCCGTTAAAAAGGTTTGACGTGCGTTCAGAGACTGCTTGCCAGAAGATTTGCGAAAGTATCAATGAACTTACCTTCTTTGATGTTCTACGCATATTAAGGTCAGGAAGCAAACGGCTCATAAGGGCGTTGGCTCAAGAGTTGTGGCCTAATCCGTTGAACTTCCAGTACGATGAAGGCTCGTTCCAGGTTACGTATGGAGATTTCGCCTTCTTCGCCCCGCTAGTTGCAAAAAAGCCGATATGCGCGACAGTTCTTGGCGAGAGCTTTGTGTTCTCGCATCGGCAGGAAACACCTCACGAATAAGTATCTGCATCATAATGAGCTAAAATGATGCAGATAATTTGTTCATGAGGCAGATAATAAGAAATTGCAGGTCATCGCAACAAAGTCGGTGCTGGCAGAGGAACGGCCTCTGTATGGAGAGGCTAGCGCAAACAGCAAGGAGAAAGCTCATGCAGTCGAATAATTCACAGCCTCGGACTGGCGCGGTGGTGGCGGTTGGCGCGCTTATGATGGACCTGTTATGCCAGGTGGACGAGCTTCCGCAGGCCGGCCAGGGCGTGGTGGTGACATCTTCTGAAATGACGCTGGGCGGGTGCGCGTTCAATTCTGCCGAAGTGCTTCGCCAGCTGGGGATATCGTGTGAGTTGCTTGCGCCAACGGGTCGCGGTATGTTCGCGCATATGGCGAAAGAGCAATTGGACGCGCGAGGCCTGGCGCTCTGGTCGCCGGGCGAAGGTGACGAAGGCGGCGAAGGCAATCTGGCGGTGGGCGAAGGAGCCGTCGACACCTCGCAAGCGGCAACGCACGCCGAGCCCGTTTACGACTGTGGCGCGTGCATCTGCTTCGTGACGCCTGATGGGCAACGTACGATGGTGACGCTGCCGGGCGTTGAGCGACATTTCCAACCGCACTGGTTTGATGGCGCGCCCACCAAAGAGGTCGCGCTTGCATTTTGCAGCGGATACGAGGTTGATGGCGCAGGTGGGCATGCCATTTTGGATTACCTGGCGCGCATTCGCCACGACTCGCCCGAGGCAGTTATCATCTATGCTGCCGGGCCGCGTATTGCGTCGGTGTCAGACGACAAACTGCAAAAAATCCTGGAGCTTCGCGCGGTGTGGCATATCAACGATCAGGAGGCGCTTGAGTTCACGGGCGAAGAGACGCTTGAAACCGCAGGTCAGCAAATCGCGCAGCTAACGGGCAGCACGGTTATCGTGACAGCTGGCGCGGCAGGCGCGTACGTGTTCGAACCGCGCGCGGACGAGGAGGGCGCACCCGATGGCGCGGACGCGTTCGGCGCACCCAATGGTGCTGCCACATCCGGGGCGCCCGCTGGCGCACCCAGCACGCACGTGCCTACCACACCCGTCGAGGTCGTAGATACGGTGGGCGCGGGGGATGCGCATCTGGGTGCTACTATTGCCGCCTACATGCAGGGGATGAACTGGGTGGACGCCACCGCCTTCGCCAATAAAATCTCCGCGGTCATCTGCCAAAACGTCGGTGCTACCGTCGACGAAGCGCAGCTGGCAATTTTTCGCCAAATGCTTTACGCAAACCAACAATAGGCGTATCATGAAAATGTTGTCCTACGAGCGGGGGCTTGGTGGGGCAACAGGGGATTCACCTGGATATTTGCTACAACTAAATGAAGAAACGCAGCATTTTTGAGATACACATTGGAGGTAGCCATGAAGCGCGCGATACCCACACGGGAAGAGTTTGTCGCAGCATCATCGCGCAAGGCTCGTCGACTTGCCACGCGAACATCAGCTCACAGAACACATGCGGTTGCGAAAGTTGCGCTTTCGTGCATTTTGGCGGCAGGTTTGATGTTGCCGGTGCAGTCGCTGGCGGTGGCCGAAGAGGGCGCGGCGCCTGCGGCAGAAAGTGTGCCGGAGGCAGCGCCGTTGGTGGAGGCGCCCGCGGCTGACGAGGGCATTTCCGCGCATGCGACGGCTGGCCCGTTCGAAATCACGGGCGGCACGGCAGGCACCGACTACTCCTTCAGCGGCACGGTGCTGACCATCCTCTCGCCCAAGCCGATGACTATCTCAACCCCGGCACCGACCGACAACACCATCCAGATTGCTGCGGGTGTGCAGGCCGACCTCATGCTAGCAAACGTGACCATCCAGCAGGCCAACGCGCCGGCAATTGACCTGGTCACCAACATCAACGATACCGCCTCGGGCGCCCCGGCAACCGACGGCGCGCAGATCCAAAACCCCACGTCGCTCTACCTGCGCATCAAGGACGGCTCCGTCAACACGCTCACCACTAAAGGCGGAACCAACGATGCGGGTATTCGCTGTGGCGAAGGTTCCATCCTAACTATCGACGACGAGCTGGACAACCGCCTGCAGGGCGGCGGCCAAGCGCCTGTTGAGGGCGAAAAGCTGGCAAGCGACGTGGTGCTGGTTGGCGGCAAGACCATTGCGGCTGGCTCAAAATCAACTGAGCTTGATAGCGAAAACCCTGGCTACCTCAACGTGATTGGTGGCGGCTACGCGCCGGGCGTGGGCGGCTCAACCTACGAAAACGGCGGCACGATGACCTTCAACGGTGGCAACTTAGACATTCGCACCTATGGCTGGGATCTCGCGGGCGAAGGTGGCGCCAGCTTTGCAGCGGGCATTGGTGCTGCGGGCTCTGCTGACGGCACAGCCACGGTCATGACCTTCAATGGCGGCAACATTAACGCGTATGGTGGTCTGCACGGAGCAGGCATCGGCGCAGGTCACAGTGGTTGGGATTCCTCGTTCCCTGGTCAGAAGGCAGGCACGATTCGCACGCGCGGTTCTGGTCGCTTCGGCAACGTGGCGGGCAACATCACCATTAATGGTGGCTACATCTATTCGCATGGCGGCTGGCATGGTGGCGCATTCGGTAGCGCCTGCTGGTCGTCCAACCGCGGCAAAACCATCAAGGTCACGGGCGGCACGCTCATCCCGATTGCCGGAACCGGTGGCGGCGGCGCACACACGGGCGACTACGCGGTGTTTCCTGAGATCGGCGGTTCGGGTGGTTATGTAGAGATCACGGGCGGCTCGGTTCGCTGCACGGATCCGAGCATTCGCTTCCAGGGCATTGGCAAGACGGCCTGGGGAAACAACGCGTATCTGGAGCCGGGCTACAACGTCAACGACGCCAATGACCCCAACAAAGTCTTTATGGTCAAGATTGACCTGAGCTCAGAGATCAAGAAGAAAGATGAAAGCGGCAACTACATCACCGATGGCAACAACCTCGTGGCTAAATGGGAGCTGCTCGTAGCTGGTCAGCGCTATGATTACGGCGCGCCGCTGCAGTTTGACGACGGCAAGCTCTACCTCTGGCTGCCCAAATCTGCAACGTCTAAGCAGATCATGGTGAACATGACCTACTACGACGAAGACGGTAACGAAGTTGCTATCAAGCCGCTGTTCCGCAACCCGAACTCAGAAGACGTGCTCAAGCGCTACGTTGAGTTTGAGCTGCCGCACGATTACACCGACAACCTCGTGAAGAACTACGACGGTCTGCCCTTCACGAAATACAGCGTCGAAGAAGCTGGCAACGAGATCATCACCAAGGAGAACCCACCCAAAAAACTCAATCTGGACTCCAAGATGACCTGCACTTATCAGCGTTATACGGCAGTTGATGGCGAATCTATTGGCGAAGAAATCAACAACAATGCCATGCCGAGTGACGAAGGTGTTATGCGCTTTATTATGACCTCCACGCAGTATTCGGAGGAAAAAGAAGACGGCTTCGACCAGAATTATTGGGGTCACCGCGCGTATGGCTGGTGCGAGATTAAACCGGTTCCGTCCCAGGTCAAGCTTGTAGAAGCCGAATGGGTGGCGGACAAAGAGCCGGGCGAAAACGAGCACGACGCGCGCCAGCAAATTCTCGTGCGCGCCGACATTGGCGGCGGCTATTTCGACAACGATAAGACCAAGCCCGTAGCGGATACCTGCAAGGCGCCCACCGGCAAGGTACAACTCTACATTGACGACGAGCCCATTGGGGACCCGGTTGAGCTGCGCTTTGAACCGGTGGAGCTGGAGGACGGCACGGTGTTGCCCGCTAACGCGCAGGCAGTGCCCAACGGCAAGGGCGGTTCCTACACGCACTTCGAGTACATCTTTACGCCGGCTGACGAGGACTTCCACGTGCCCAACGAGGCCAGCGACGAAAACAACAAGCACAAGGTGTCGCTGCGCTATGAGCGCGGACTGAACTATTTCGCCAGCGCAAATCCTGATGAGGACGAAAGCGTGCCCAACGCCGAGATTCGCATCAAGCCGGTTGACCCGGAGGCAGCGGTTGAGGCTGACCCCGACAACGGTCCGAAGGAACTTGAGTCCAATCCGCCCAAAGATGATGGCGAAGACGGCAAGCTCATTGAGGGCTCCATGGAGATCCAGTACGTGCGTCCGACTGAGGACGACCCGCATCCGGGCATGGTGACCATCAAGGTCAAGACCCCGTCCAGCGCGCCCATTGAGATCACCACTGATGAGGGCGACATTATTGAGGCGAAGGTGGTCGTTGATGAGAACGGCAAGCCGATTCGCGGCGAAGACGGCACCTACGAGATTCAGATTGACCCGAAGCTGATTGGCACGACGACGCTGCACATTGAGCAGAAACCTAACGGCGCCTATACGGCAACCACTTGGGAATATGAAGTCAAGGTGCTGCCGGATCCGGGCATTGACCCCATTCGCGTGACGTCAAAGTCGGCGAAGAATCTCACGCATCCGAACAGCCCCACGCAGCCGGGCGATCGCATTCGCTTTGAGCTGACGGCTGAGAATACTGCGCTTGGTTCAGTGTGGAAAAACGTGGTTGCAACCGACGTGATTCCCGCTGGTCTGACGCTTGATACGGCAACGGTTCGCCTGGAGAATAAGGCTGATGCGTATAATGACGCGCTGACTGAGGCCACGGACGCAACGCCTGCGACGTTGGGTCGCGGCCAGTTTAGTGTGAGCGCGGCGGCGGATGGTCGCGTGCAACTGAATGCGTTTGCGGGCGATATTGGTGGCGGTACGAAGGCTGTTGTGAGCTTTGAGTGCGTAGTGGACGCGGGCGCGGTTGGTGCAGATATCACCAATACTGCCCAGTTCAGCGGCGCAAAGCTGGATCCGAACCACATTCCGGCAGAGGGCGAAGAGCAGGACACTATTGACGACCCGACGCCCACGCCGACCAACCCGGCATACCCTGGCGATGACCCCGAGGTCACGCACGCCAACCCCAAAGCGGGGGATCTGGTTGCTTCCAAAAGCGTCCAGAACGTGACGCGCGCAGGCTCAGATCGTACGCATTTGGGTGACACCCTTCGCTATACCATCACGCTCAAGCATGAGGGGGCGGAAAATGCAGCCGTTCGCGATGTGCTCATTTCCGACCCGCTGCCGGCGGGGCTGTCGTTTGTCCCGGGTTCGGCGAAGCTGGTGGATGCGACGGGCAAAACGCACGCGGTTGCTGACGCGGCGTACTACGCTGAGAGCAACACGCTGCGCGTTTATGCTGGTGAGCTGCTGGGTGGTCAGCAAGTGCAGCTGATCTTCGATGCGAAGGTGACGCCGCAGGCGCTGCATCAGTCCATTGCGAATACGGCGCTCTTTAGCGGGGATAATCCGTCGAAGGGAACCGAGACGACGCATGAACCGGGTGAGCCTGGACCTGATCCGGCGCTCGTACCGGACAAGCCGGTGCCGGGAGACCCGAGTGAGCCGGGAACGCCCGAAGAGCCTGGTCAGCCGGGCAATCCTGACGACCCGAGCAACCCGGGAGACCCGGATGACCCGAACAACCCCGGGGATCCGAGTGACCCGGACAATCCCGACGATCCGTCAAACCCCGATGACCCGTCCGACCCGTCTGATCCTGACGCGCCGGACTCAATCGAGCACGAATTCGTGGTCACCACGCCCTCGATTGTGCCTGATCCAGTGGTTGCAGACGACCCGCAAGCTGAGGACATCACGGTGGACAAGACGGCCGAGAACCTCACGCGCGACGACGGAACCACCCACGTGGGCGACACCCTTCGCTATACCATCGTGGTTTCCAACACGCGCGAGTACTCCTCGCTCATGCACGCAGTTTTGCGCGATGAGCTGCCCAAAGGCGTAGAGCCGCTGGCTGGTTCGTTCGTGCTGACGCTGCCGGATGGCACGCAAGCGGCGGTGGCTGATGCGGTGTATGACCGCACGGAGCGCACGCTCATGGTGCAGCTGGGGGATGTCGAAGGCGGCCAGAGCCTCACGCTGTCCTTCGAGGTGCTGGTGACCGAAGAGGCGGTGAATGCCGACATTGGCAACATCGCTGTGGTGTCGGGCGAAATGCCTTCAGTGGTTGACCTGGATAAAGAGCCCAGCGTGCCGGGTGAGCCGTTTGACCTGGGCGTTGATGGCGACACGTGGGAGAGCTGGTCGTCAACGCGCTTGACGGTGACCTCGCCCAAGGCGTACGCGCCGGGCACGAACGAATCCGGCGGCGTCATGAAGGCCGATCCGGCCGACATGGTGCAGTTGGCGCAAACCGGCGGCGTGAACCAGGAGCGCGTACTGACTCCGCTGGCGAAGACCGGCGACGCGACGCAAACGCTGACGTTTGCGCTGATGGGAACCGTCCTGGTTGCAGGTGGCGTGCTGATTGGTGCAAGCCGTGCACGTCGCAAGGCGGATGCCGCGCGTCACTAGGTGAGCGTCCCGCGACGCGCGCCGCGCCGCGCTGCCGCGCTGCCGAGCTCGGCCATAATCGTCCGTCCGAGCTGCCAAACTTGATCATAGGCGCACGTGTACTCATGCGCCCCCACGCCGGGGGCGCATTTTTTGTGCGCGGCGTTCATTGACGCTGTCGCTGGGTTCCCTCTACTGACGAGCCCTCTCCAGCAAAGTTGTGGCCATATAGGTGGGGTTTTGTGCAGATCCAGCGCCTACCGCGCGACTTCGGTGTAATCTTGCAAGCCCGGCGAAGCGTTGACCTGGCATTATGCCTCTGCCGTTCCTCGCGCCGAGCATCAGAGGAGCTCGGCGTGCACAAAAACGGGTCTATTTGGCCACAACGCACCCCCCAGGGGCGTACCGCGCCGCCCGGGCGGCCGTCATGGCCTATCATCCCGCAAGTGCGCGGCACTGCTGTTCTACCAGGTCAATGACCTCTTGATTGGAGTGCGTGCTGAGCTTTTTGTAAATGTGCTGGATATGCTTTTTGGTGGTGTTGGGCGAAATATAGAGCGTACTAGAAATATAAGTGCTGCTGCGACCGCGCGCCAAGAGCAGCAGCACTTCGGCCTCGCGAGGTGAGAGCGCGTACTCGCTTGCCAGCTGAGAAACCGCCTGCTCGTAAAGTTCGTCGAAGGCTTGGGTGCTTGTCGCGCCAGGGGCGTTACCGTCGTGACCGTGACCGTGGCCGCCGTAACCGCTTCCGCCCTGGCCGCCTTCGCCTGGGGTAGCGCCATCGCCTGGGTAAGCGCCCTTACCAGCTTCGCCACCTTCTCCCGAAACCAGCCAGCCGAGCGTGTGCCAAACGGCGTTGTCGCCCGCCTCGGTGTGGGGCTGATTGCGCTCTGCACGGAAGAGCCACATGACGCCAACGCCGATGCAAAAGAGCGCCAAAATGGAGCATCCCAGCAAAAGCCCCGAGGTGTTGCCGTTGTATCGAGCCAGTTCAACGCCAATAAAACCACCGATCGCATAGCCGGCATACATCGAGGCAAACCCGATGCTGAACAGCGTCAGCGGGCGCACGTGTTGGCGCACGCAGACCTCGGCAAGTGCCACCGTAAACGCAATAAAGCCGCAGCGGTTCGACATGATTACCAGCACGCTCCATGCGGGGGTTGCCTCCACA
>CAJTML010000046.1:12036-14988 GCA_910577495.1 uncultured Eggerthellaceae bacterium | reverse complement strand
AAGGGTCTCAACGTCCTTGAGATGCCTTCAGCTGAACTCTCACGCGGTCGTGGTGGCCCACGCTGCATGAGCATGCCGATCTGGCGTGAGGACTAATCTTTTAGTTAGCTCTTGGCTAGATTGCATGTAATTACGTCTTTAACGGTTGGTTGTGGCAATACGGCCGCAGCCAACCGTGAAGAGGCGGGCGATAACTTGGCGTCGTCCGTCGATTTTTGTTGTTAAACAAAAAGAAAGGAATACAAAATGCCTGTAAATTTGAGTGGTCGCTCTTTCCTGCGTCTTCTTGACTTCTCTACTGAGGAGATTGAGTATCTCTTGAAGCTTTCTCGTAACTTCAAGGATTTGAAGCGTACTGGCACCCCGCATCGTTATCTCGAGGGCAAGAACATCGTTCTGCTCTTCCAAAAGACTTCTACCCGTACCCGTTGCGCATTTGAAGTTGGCGCTATGGACCTTGGCATGGGTGTAACCTACCTGGATCCCGGCAGCTCACAAATGGGCAAGAAGGAATCCATTGAGGATACCGCTCGCGTTCTCGGCCGCTTCTATGACGGTATTGAGTTCCGTGGCTTTGATCAGGCTGACGTAGAGGATCTTGCTGCTAACGCTGGTGTTCCGGTATGGAACGGCTTGACCGACGCATGGCATCCGACTCAGATGCTCGCTGACATCCTGACCGTACAAGAGAACTTCAACTATGACATCAAGGGCAAGACCTTGGTATTCATGGGCGACGCTAAGAACAACGTTGCTCGTTCTTTGATGGTTGTTTGCGCTAAGCTCGGCATGAACTTCGTGGCTTGTGGCCCGAAGGAGTGCATGCTTGACGCTGAGCTCGTGACGACCTGCGAAGCAATCGCTAAAGAAAATGGTTGCACCATCACCCTGACCGATGATGCTGTTAAGGGCTGCACCGGCGCTGACGTTATCTACACTGACGTTTGGGTATCAATGGGCGAGCCTGACGAGGTTTGGGCTGAGCGCATTAAGCAGCTCGAGGCTTATCGTGTAACCGAGAAGCTCATGGCTGTTGCTAACAAGGATGCTATCTTCCTGCACTGCCTGCCGGCATTCCATGACACCAACACCACCATCGGTGCTGACATTGCTAAGCGCTTCGGCGTTACCGAGATGGAAGTTGAGGACTCTGTATTTGAGTCTAAGCAGTCCAAGGTCTTTGATGAGGCTGAGAACCGCATGCACACCATCAAAGCTGTTATGTATGCAACCCTCCAGTAGTTTGAAAGGCTCGGTGAACTAAATGGGTTACAAGAAGGGATCAGGTCCTTCAGTAGTAATCGCTTTGGGCGGCAACGCCTTGGGCAATACTCCTCAAGAACAGCTTGAGTTGGTAAAGAATACCGCTAAACACATCGTTGACATGGTAGCCGACGGCGTAAACGTCATCGTCTCACATGGTAACGGTCCTCAAGTTGGCATGATCAATAATGCATTTGCATATGCTTCTGCCAACGATGGCAAGACCCCGGAGATGCCTTTCCCCGAGGCCGGTGCTATGAGCCAGGGATACATTGGTTATCAGCTGTCCCAGGCTATTTTGAACGACCTTCGCGAGCGTAACATCGACCGTTCTACGGCTTGCATCGTTACGCAGACGGTGGTTGATCCTAATGACCCCGCGTTCCAGAATCCGACCAAGCCGGTTGGCGCTTTCCTCTCCGAAGAAGAGGCAAAGGCTAAGGCTGATGAGACGGGCTGGACGTTTAAAGAGGATGCGGGCCGTGGCTGGCGCCAGGTCGTAGCTTCTCCGAAGCCGGTTCGCATCGTTGAGTTTGACGCCATCAAAGACCTCATGGACAACGGTTATATCGTTGTTTCAACGGGTGGCGGCGGAGTTCCGGTATTTGAGATCGACGGTCACTATGAAGGTGTGCCGGCTGTTATCGATAAAGACCGCTCTTCGTCAAAGTTGGCATCTGACTTTGGGGCAGACATGCTGGTCATTTTGACCGCTGTCGAAAAGGTGTGCATCAACTACGGCAAACCGGATCAAGAGGAACTCTCAACGATGACGGTTGCTGAAGCTCGTGAGTACATCGAACAGGGCCAGTTTGCTCCTGGCTCAATGCTTCCGAAGGTTGAGGCTTGCATTGAATTTGTTGAGTCTCATCCCGAGGGTAAAGCACTCATCACGTCACTTGAGTGTGCTGCTGCTGGCCTTGAAGGCAAGACGGGCACTGTCATTACGGCGTAATTGTGCTTGACTGCATGTCCTGATCATTCGCCAAAATGATTCAGGATTAAATTCCTCCTCGGAGTCGCGCCACGGCTCCGAGGAGGGTGGGTACACCGCAAATGCAACGGTTATGCTTCCGCCATTTGTAGGAAATTTCTCGTTCGCCAATTGTCATATACCAAGATCCTTTAATAAGGAGGGGTTGAAATGACCGAGAATGAAAAAGCAAAGTCAAGGAAGAAACGTTCAATTTCGTCGTTTACTATCTTGCTCATCATCCTGATTGTCCTGGCAATCGTGACGGTTATTATGTCAGGCATGGGTGTTGAAGGTGTTACAGGCGCTACGATTGCCAACGTAGCTACGGCACCGGTTAAAGGTTTTGTTGATGCTTTGCCCGTATGTTTGTTCGTGCTTATCCTTGGTGGCTTTTTGGGTATTATTACCGAAACGGGCGCTCTGGATGCAGGCATTGCAGCACTGGTGAGGAAACTCAAGGGTAATGAACTTATTCTGATCCCGATTTTGATGTTCATCTTCTCCATTGGTGGTACCACGTACGGCATGTGTGAAGAGACCGTTCCGTTCTATCTGCTTTTGGCGGCAACCATGGTAGCAGCTGGCTTTGATAGCTTGGTTGGTGCTGCAGTTGTTCTGCTTGGCGCAGGTTGCGGCGTTTTGGGTTCAACGGTTAACCCGTTTGCTGTTGGTGCAGCTGTTGACTCGCTCTCCACGTCTGGTATTCAGGTAAA
>CAJTML010000046.1:0-12026 GCA_910577495.1 uncultured Eggerthellaceae bacterium | reverse complement strand
CTCCATTATCTTTGTAATGCGTTACGCCAAGAAGGTTAAGGCTGACAAAGGCTCAACCATTTTGTCACTGCAAGAGCAGCAGGCAATGATGGACGAGTGGGGCATGAAAGAGTCTACCGAAGAGGAAAAGACCAACGACACCGCTCAAGAGCCTGCTATGACGGCTCGCCAGAAGTGGTCGCTTGTTGTATTCGCTCTGACGTTTGTCATCATGATTGTCAGCTTTATTCCGTGGGAAGACTTCGGTATTAACATCTTCAACGAAGGTGCAACGTACGAAGAGGTCACTGCTACGGTATCTGGCGAAGACGTTGATGCAGTATGGGCTGACGCAGAGGGCAGCAACCTGATTCTTGATCCCGACGCCGCTATTGAGACGGTTGGCGAGGAGCAGGTAACCGAGGGTTGGTCTGCATTCCTGACTGGTCTGCCGATGGGTCAATGGTACTTCGACGAGGCTTCTACGTGGTTCTTGCTGATGGCTATCATCATCGGCATCGTGGGCGGCGTTTCTGAGGCTCGCTTTGTAAAAGCATTTATCAACGGCGCTGCTGATATGATGAGCGTAGTTTTGATTATTGCTTTGGCTCGTTCAATCACCGTATTGATGGGCGAAACTGGTCTTGACATTTGGATTCTTGAAAATGCAGCAAATGCATTGCAGGGCTTGTCGGCGTTTATTTTCGCGCCTATGTCATTCTTGCTCTATGTTGTGCTGTCCTTCTTGATTCCTTCATCGTCGGGTATGGCTACGGTATCTATACCGATCATGGGCCCGCTGGCCAACAGCCTCGGATTCTCAACCGACGTAATGATCATGATCTACAGCGCTGGCAACGGCTTGGTAAACCTCTTTACCCCGACCAGTGGCGCTATCATGGGCGGCCTTGCATTGGCCAAGGTTGAGTACTCAACCTGGTTGAAGTTTGGCGCGGTACTGTTCGTAATCTTGGGCGTAGTCTGCATGGTTATTCTGACCGCCGCTATGATTATGGTACCGGGCGCTGCTGCCGTGTAGCAAACCGGGTAGGTTAGTTGGCGCATAACCTATCTATGCAAAAGGAACCTTGTCTTCGGCGGGGTTCCTTTTGGTTTATTTTGGCTTATTATTCTTGTTTTCGCCGCTTAGGTGCATGAATTTAAGAATCTTTTGCATAAAGATGATACAATCGCAACCATTATCAAATTACCCATTAGAGAAAGCAGTTCAATATGCAAATTCGCGAACAATTGGAAGAGCTTGTTGATGTTGCAATCAAACAAGCGTGTGAGGACGGTTCACTCGCGCTTACCGAGGTACCCGAGGCTTCACTAGAGCGTCCGCGCGACGAGGCTAACGGTGATTGGGCTAGCACGGTGGCCATGCGATGCGCAAAGCAAGCAAAGCGCAATCCTCGCGAAATTGCACAGATCATCGTGGATCATTTGCCTGAAAATGATGTTATTGCTGCTGTTGAAATTGCAGGACCGGGCTTTATTAACTTCCGTCTTTCTGATGCGATCCTGCAAAGTGTCGTAGTTGATGTCCGTGAGTCTCAAGAAGACTATGGCAAAGGCGAGGTTCCTGAAGGGGAGCGTTACATCAACTTAGAGTATGTTTCGGCAAATCCAACGGGACCGCTTCATGTAGGACATGGCCGTTGGGCGGTGCTCGGCGACGCTATGTCGCGCGTGATGCGTCATGCGGGATATGACGTCTATGAGGAGTTTTATATCAATGACCATGGCACGCAGATGGACGTTTTTGGTAACTCGGTAGCTGTTCGCTATATGCAGCGCTTGGGTTATGACTACGAGATGCCTGAGCAGTGTTATGGCGGTATGTATGTTGGTGAGATCGCGCAAGAGATCATCGACAAAGAGGGTGACAAGTATGTGAATCTCTCCGACGAAGAGCGTATGGAGGCATTCCGTGAGATCGCGTATCAAGAGATGCTGGATCTCCAGAAAAACGTGCTTGGTCGTCTAGGAACCACATTTGATAGGTGGTTTAGCGAGCGCAGCCTCTATGTTGAGGACGAAAATGGCGAAAGCGCGGTTTCAATGGCGCTTAAGGCAATGGACGATAAAGGTTACGTCTATGAAGAAGACGGCGCAACTTGGTTTAAGTCAAGTGCTTTGGGTGACGAAAAAGACCGCGTACTCATTAAAGCTAATGGCGAAATGACCTACTTCATGTCTGACGTTGCTTATCACTACAATAAGATGCAGCGTGGCTTTGATCACCTTATTGACCTGTGGGGTGCTGACCACCATGGCTACATCAAGCGTTGCGAATGCATGCTTGAGGCATGGGGTTGGCCGGGCGCACTTGAAGTGGTGCTCGGACAGCTAGTAAACCTGTATCGCGACGGCGAAGCAGTTCGTATGTCGAAGCGTACGGGTGAGATGGTTACCCTTGAAGAGCTCATTGACGAGGTAGGAGTGGACGCGACCCGCTATACCATGCTTTCGCGCTCATCTGATCAGCAAATTGACTTTGATATTGACGTAGCTAAAAAGCAAGACAGCGCCAACCCGGTGTACTACGTGCAATATGCTCACGCACGCATTTGCTCAATCATCAAGAAGGCAGCTTCGGCAGAAGATATTGCAGCATTTGAAGCGGGCGAAATTGACATGGATGAGCTGGCCGCACGCACCATTCCGGAAAACGTTGATCTGTCGCCGCTGACGCATGAGAGCGAACTGGCGCTTATGCGCAAGATGGACGAGTTTGGCACGCTTATTGCGCAAGCCGCGCGCGACCGTGCTCCGTTCCGCTTGACGCACTATGCTCAGGATCTGGCAAGCCTGTTCCATTCGTTCTATACGAATTGCCACATCATGAATGAGCCTGCGCCTATCAAAGAAGCTCGTTTGGCCTTAGCTGATGCTACGCGCATCATGCTGGCACTGACGCTGTCTTTGCTGGGTGTAAGCGCACCTGAGAAGATGTAGGAGAGGAGCAAGCTTCGCACAAGCGGCTATCCTACTCAGATACCTAGCGAAAGCGCCCTGCTGGTCAGGGCGCTTCGTTTTTCGTGCAAAGGCAATAAAAAAAGGCCAGCTGAACTGACCTGAAAAATTCTGGTGCTCCGTGAAGGACTCGAACCTTCGACCTTGGGATTAAGAGTCCCCTGCTCTACCAACTAAGCTAACGGAGCATATGTGTTTGCGACGTATGCGCAACGATCAAACATTGTATTGCAAGACCGCGCTGCGTGCAAGCATTTTTTCAAAGTTGCGATGGGGTGGATGATCGGACTCGAACCGACGACCTCCAGAGCCACAATCTGGCGTTCTAGCCAACTGAACTACACCCACCAAGACGCAAGGTAGAAGTATACGGTTTGTTGGACGTGGGCGCAAGTACTAAAATGCCAAATAATGTCAGCATTATTCCAAATAGCAGATGAGCGGCATAATTTCGCCACTTCAGGGGTACTATGGAACGTGAACGTAAGCTTTGAACGTAAATAAACGGACACCAAGGGAGTAACCGTGGAAATAAAAACATCGTCCGAGAAGCGTTTTGCGCTTTTGATTGACGCGGATAACGTCTCGGCAAAATATATTAAGCCCATCAACGATGAGTTGTCGAAGTATGGCACGGTTACCATCAAGCGTATTTATGGCGACTGGACGCTTTCGCTGCATGCGAAATGGAAGGATGCGCTGCTTGAGAACTCGATCACGCCAATCCAGCAGTTCGGCTACACGCAAGGTAAAAACGCCACTGACTCAGCCATGATCATTGACGCTATGGATATTCTCTACGGCGGCTCGGTTGATGGCTTCTGTATCGTGAGCAGTGATAGCGACTTTACCCGTCTGGCCTCTCGCATACGTGAGAGCGGACTGACCGTGATTGGTATGGGGGAGAAGAAGACGCCTATCCCGTTTCGTCGAGCGTGCGACATCTTTACGGTCTTGGAGCTTTTGGTGGCTGATTCGAACGGCCGACATGAAAAGACGCGCACGCGCAATGTGACAGCCGCTCCTTCGCAAGCGCATAATTCAGGGCCAACCATTGAACAGGTGGAACGCGCCATCATTACCATCATTACTGATAACACCAACAACGGTAAGTCAACGGGTTTGGGCGAAGTGGGATCGCGCCTCTTGAAGCGCTATCCAGACTTTGATGTGCGCAGCTATGGCACTAGTTTGCTCTCTAAGCTGCTTGAGAAGTTCGACAGCGTGGACATCATCAAAGACGGCAGCTCTGTTGCGGTAGTGCTTGCCGAGAGCCCTGAGGCAGAGGAAGCTTCTGGAGAGAGTGGCGAAGAAAAGCAGGTAAACCCCGAAGGTGACACCAGGAAACCCTTGCGTGCTGAAGATGCTCAGGGTAAGCAGAGTGCAGACAAGGGTGGCACGGTTAAGCGCTCGCTTCGCAGGCGCCATGAAAAGGGCAAGCCGAACCTAAAGACTGCTGAGCAGACGCCGGACAAACGCGCAGAGGCGCCCCAGAAGGCGGATAAGGATGTTAAATCGCTTCCGAGTGCTGATCGTGCGCAGCTGGAGTCGCGCACGCAAAAGCAAAAGCGCACCGCCGATAAGAAAAAGCCTGCTACACCAGATGCGTATATTCGCCAACTTCTGCAAGAACGTCCCGATGAGGGAATTAATTTGAGTGATCTGGGCAAGCATGTGCGTGCCCGATTCCGTGACTTTAAGGTACGCGATTTAGGATTTACGCAGCTGCGTACGTATGTGGCAAGTTTGCCTGAAGTTGAAGTTGTAAAAGACGGTAAGGCATACGTTGCGCGGTTGCAGAAGTAGAGAGGCGCTCTATGCGGCGCGTGTCGTAAAGGGGAACGTCCGAGTACAGTAACGTGGTGTTGGTGGGTAAAGAAAAGGGGCTCAAGAGCCCCTTTTCGCGTGTTATGTAAGCTGAGTCTTAATCAAGTTCGTCAGCGGTAAACTCGTCAGTTTTGTTAAAGACGATCGGTTTGCCAGCTTTGCGCCAATCGCGCATTTCAGCGGTGGCCGTAAAGAGTACGTCAGATGAGGAGTTCAGTGCGGTCTCGCATGAGTCTTGGACAACACCGATGATGAAGCCAATGCCAACAACCTGCATGGCGATATCGTTGGGGATACCAAAGAGCGAACAGGCAAGCGGGATGAGCAAGAGCGAGCCACCCGCAACGCCGGATGCGCCACATGCTGATACAGCGGCAAGCACACTCAAGATGATTGCGGTGATCGGGTTAACTTCAATACCCAAGGTGTGGGCAGCCATCATGGTCATGACTGTAATGGTTACTGCTGCGCCTGCCATGTTAATGGTTGCGCCCAGCGGAATGGACATTGAATAGTTGTCCTTGTTCAGACCAAGCTTGCGACACAACTCCATGTTAACCGGAATGTTAGCTGCAGAACTGCGCGTAAAGAATGCGGTCAGGCCTGAGTCTTTCAGGCAGCGCAAAACGAGCGGATAGGGGTTTTTGCGAATGCCCCAGAATACCATGATAGGGTTGGTTACCAGAGCAATAAAGATCATGCATCCAACCAACACGAGCAGCAGACGGCCATAGAGCGTAAAGATTTCAGGACCATTGTTGCCTACCGAGGTGTAAACCAAGCCCAGAATACCAAACGGCGCTAATGAGATAACCCAACGCACGACGGTAGATACGGCGTTTGAGATATTGGAAAAGACTTCTTTGGTTAAATCAGAAGCAATGCGCAAAGCGATGCCCAAAAGAACTGCCCACAGCAAGATGCCCAGATAGTTTGCGTTGGTGAGCGCATCAACGGGATTTGCAACAGCGTTGGTGATAACGGTCACCAAAACAGTTGCCACATCAGAAGGAGCCCCTTGGTCTTCTGCTGCTACCACCAGTTCCAAATCAACGGGGAAGAGGTATGAAGCAATAACGGCAACCAGTGCAGCAACAAACGTAGAGATGATGTAGAGCACAACGACAGTACCCATAGATCCTGAGGATTTTGCATTCGCCAGTGCGCTAATTACCAGGAAAAATACCAGTATTGGGGCGACGGCTTTCAATGCGGAAACGAACAGGGTTCCCAAAAGTTCGATTGCAGGAATACCCGGTACCAAAAGTGCCAAAATGACACCAATGATCAATCCAACGAGAATGCGCTTAATAAGACTGACGGAATTCCAGGCTTTTGCGGCGCGCTTGACATAGTCCATGATTCACTAAGTCCTTTCTTGATTCGTGCCATACATCAGATAACTCCCTTGTGGGCTTAGTGTATCAGACTCAGCAGAAGTCCTGTTCGCGGTTGTAAAAAGGTGTTTATATATACGTCTTGCGGACAGATGCATAAAAATGTCTCGTTGTGAGAAATATCGAGAAACTGCTTACTGTGCAAAAAAGTTCTGCTAAGATAAACAAGCTTTAAGTTGTGTGCCTGACACGAGGTGACATGGCTTGGGGTGACGTAGTGCGGGCGTGGCGGAATTGGCAGACGCACCAGATTTAGGTTCTGGCGAGGTGACTCGTGAAGGTTCAAGTCCTTTCGCCCGCACCATGCAGATACAGCAAGCAGCCATATCAGGGCTGCTTTTTATTATCGGGAACAGAGGGGTTGTGCAAACCGTGTGGAGGTACGTTCACCTTTCATCGGTTCTGTGTGAACCTGCTCTACATTCACTTTCGGAACCTAGACAGATGTGCGATAATTGACAGTCGGTGCGCAAAGTAAGTACGTGTGCTGATTGCGTACACAATACTGTATTTGCTCTTGCATGCCGTCTAAGCGAATTTGCTTAGAGAGTTAACGATGGAGGAAACGTACGTGGAAACAAAAGTTGAAACCTTAGAAGACAACAATGTGAAAGTGAGCGTCACCGTTGATGCTCAAGAGGTAGACGATCGCATTGCTCGTGAATATAAAAACATCGCGAACAAATACAATTTCCCGGGCTTTCGCAAGGGTAAAGCACCTCGTCCGGTAATTGATAACGCACTTGGCAAGGAAGCCATTTTGGCAACCGTAACCGATGATGTTGTCAACAATGCCTACCCGCTGGCAATTGAAGAGATTCGCATTTATCCGATTGCAAAGCCGCAATTTGATGATCCTGAGTTGGTTGAGGGTGGCAAGCCTTTTGAGTTCACGTTCACGGTTGAAGTCAAGCCTGAGGTTGAACTTTCAAGCTACGAGCCGGTAGCTATTGAACTTCCGGTGCAACAAGCAACCGACAAAGAAATTGAAACTCAGATTGAAGCTTTGCGTGAGCATTATTACACGCTTGAGGATACCCCGGCTAACACCAAAGTTAAGGCTGATAGCTATGTAGATATCTCAATGAAGGCAACCGATGATGCGGGTGAAGAGATTGCTTCGCTGACTGCAGAAGATCGTCCTTATGGTTTGGGTTCTGGTCTGTTCCCGACTGAGTTTGATGAGCAGCTCATCGGTCACAAGAAGGGTGAGTCGGTAAGCTTTACGCTGGATATGCCTGAAGAGCCGACGCTTTTGCTTTCTGCGCTGAAGGGCAAGACCGACAAGATTAATTTCGAAATTGAAGTTAAGGCTGTCAAGAAAAACGTTCTTCCTGAATTGACTGACGAGTGGGTTAAAGAAACCCTGGGCTTTGAAAATGTCGCTGACCTGCGTGAGCGTGTTGCTGAGACCATTACGCAGCAAAAAGAGGACATCATGCCGCGTCTGAAGGAAGGTTCCTGCCTGGCTCAATTGCAGGAGCGCTTTGAGGGCGAAGTTCCGGCTGTCATGAAAGAGGAAGCAGAGACTAACCTGCTGCAAGACTTCTTCCGTCAGCTGCAAGCTCAGGGCATGAGCTTTGATATGTATCTCATGTCTCAGGGTATTACTGCTGATCAGTTCAAAGAGGATCTCAAAAAGCAAGCTGAAGACATCACCGCTCAGGACTTGGCGCTTGATGCATGGGCAAAGCACTTTGGCATTGAGGCCACCGATGAGGATGTTACCGCTGAGTTTGCAAAGACTGGCGTTGAGGATCCGGCGGCACTCCAGGACGAGTGGCTGCACAATGGTCAGTTGCACCTGGTTCGCCAAGGCGTTCTTCGCGCTAAGGCTGTAGAGAATCTCATGGATTCTGCGGTAGTAACTGAGGTTGAAGATATGACCGAAGAGAAGCCGGAAAAGAAGAGCAAGAAGAGCTCTAAGAAAGCTAAGCAGGACAAAGAAGCTGAGTCAGAGGAAGAAAACTAGTTCGACATCCTTTGCCGCTTTCATGAAGAGCATACGTATGGCGCCTTCGCCATCATGTGTTTGATTTAAGACTACGACCTGCATGCTATGTCTGCTAGACAGACTGGTGATGTGGGTCGTAGGTGGTTTATTACAACGATCACAAAGTGAGGTTTAGTTATGGGAATGGAAACGAAATCAGCTTTAATCCCGTATGTTATAGAGCAATCTCCACGCGGTGAGCGCTCATATGACATTTATTCTCGCTTGCTCAATGAGCGCATTATTTTCTTGGGTGAGCAAATTGACGACCAGGTGGCTAATTCGGTTGTAGCGCAGATGCTTCATCTGGAAAGCGCTGATCCGGATAAGGACATCTCGCTCTACATCAACTCACCGGGTGGTTCGGTCACCGCTGGTTTGGCAATCTTGGATACCATGGACTTTATCAAGTGCGACGTTTCAACCATTTGTCTGGGCGAATGCGCTTCCATGGCTGCAGTGTTGCTGTCAAACGGTGCGAAGGGTAAGCGTCTGTGTCTGCCCAATTCAATGGTGTTGATCCATCAGCCTTCCGGTGGTGCGCAGGGTCAGCAGACCGAGATTGCTATCGTTGCTGACTTCATGCTGAAGACGCGTGATCGCCTGAATCGCATCCTGGCTGAAAACACGGGTCAAACCATTGAAACCATCCAAAACGATACCGAGCGTGACAACTATATGACCGCTGAAGAGGCGCTTGCATATGGCCTGGTGGATAAGATTACCACTTCACGTGCACTGCGCAACGACGCTGAATAAGGTAGATAGAAGGATATGAGTAATCCACGCGACAACCAGAAGCCACCCCAAGGACCCGATGAGATCGTTTGCGCGTTTTGCGGCAGACACTCAGATGATGTCATGGCAATGATTTCTGGTCCAAATGGCATTTATATTTGTGATGAGTGTGTTGCTATCTGCGCTGATGCCATGATGCAGGATCTGGGCTTTGGCATGCATAGCTATCATGACTCTGATCAACAGCAGGCGTATGGCAAGCACGGCCTTGAGCAACCGCTTGATTTCCAAGAGGCGTCCGCTGAGGTACAAGAGGCTGGACATCCACGCCCCGACGACATCCTGCGTGATTTGCCCACGCCGCATGAGCTTTACGGCGAACTCTCTGAGCACGTTGTTGGCCAGGAGAAGGCGAAAAAGGCGCTCTCAGTTGCCGTTTATAACCACTACAAGCGCATTAGCTTGGGTGCGGATGCAACTGATGATGACGTTGAGCTGGCGAAGAGCAATATTTTGCTCTTAGGTCCAACGGGTTCCGGTAAGACATTGCTTGCGCAAACGCTGGCTCGTACGCTGAAAGTGCCGTTTGCCATTGCTGATGCAACCACGCTCACTGAAGCCGGTTATGTTGGCGAAGACGTTGAAAACATCTTGCTGAAGCTCATTACGGCGGCGGACTTCGACATTCCGCGCGCAGAAATTGGCATCATCTATATTGATGAGATTGACAAGATTGCACGCAAAGCGGAAAACCTCTCCATCACCCGAGACGTTTCTGGCGAAGGCGTGCAACAAGCGCTTTTGAAGATTGTTGAAGGCACCGAAGCAAGCGTCCCGCCACAAGGTGGCCGCAAGCATCCGCAGCAAGAGCTCATCAACATTGACACCACCAACATCTTGTTCATCTTGGGCGGTGCATTTGTAGGGTTGGCCGACATTATTGCCGAGCGCGTTGGCAAAAGTGGCTTGGGCTTCAATGCGGAGCTGCCGGAGTCTAAAAAGCATGCTGAGGCAGAACTTTTGGCGAAGGTGCTTCCAGAAGACCTGAACAAGTTCGGTATGATTCCTGAGTTTGTTGGCCGTATTCCGGTTATTACGTCGCTGTCTGAGTTGTCGGAAGAAGACTTGGTGCGCATTTTGGTTGAGCCCAAAAACGCGCTGGTCAAGCAATACAAGCGTATGTTTGCTTTCGAAAACTCGGATCTCATCTTTACCCAAGATGCGCTCAGTGCGATTGCCCATGAGGCGGTTGAGCACGGTACGGGCGCGCGTGGCTTGCGCTCCATTTGTGAGCGCGTGCTGCAAGATGTGATGTATGACTTGCCTGAAGTAGAGGGTACCTCGGTAGTCACCATTAATGACTCTGACATCACTGGTGAGACAAAACCGATCATTGTAAAGACGAAAACCGCATCGGCTGACCGCGCGCAGGAAAAGAGCGCATAGACAAGCGGCTTGAAAGCCCGCTCGGTAGGTTCTGTAAATAAGAAAGGGCAGTTATGGCCTCGGATAATGCACAGGGTGCAAAAAATAGTATCAATTACGATTTCCAAGCGCATGAGCGACCGCTGTTTGATGCGTGGCAAGCGGAAGGCTACTTCCAGCGAACCCCTGGTTTTGGCGAGCAAAAGGCTCATCCCTACACCATTGTAATTCCGCCGCCCAATATTACGGGCGTGTTGCACATGGGTCATGCGTTAAATGACACCATTCAGGATGCTTGTATTCGCCATGCTCGCATGCAGGGTCGTCCGACTCGCTGGATTTTGGGTACTGACCATGCAGGCATTTCAACTCAGACCAAAGTTGATAAAAAGCTGGCATCTGAGGGTATTAGCCGCCTAGAGATTGGTCGCGAGGCGTTTATTGAGGCGTGCTATGACTGGTACAAGGAATATGGCACCACGATTGTGAACCAGATTAAGGGCATGGGATGCTCGTGTGATTACGCTGATGAGCACTTTACCCTTGAGCCGGCCTATGTTAAGGCTGTTCGCAAGCTGTTTGTTGATTGGTATCACGATGATCTGATTTATCGCGGCAAGCGTATTGTGAACTGGTGTCCGCATTGCACCACCGCTATTGCAGACGACGAAGCGGAATATGTGGATGAAACTGGCTCCCTCTGGTTCCTTCGCTATCCGTTGACTGAGCCTGTTGATGGCATGGACTACATTATTGTCGCCACAACGCGCCCTGAAACGATGCTCGGTGACACGGGTGTTGCGGTGAACCCGAAAGACGAGCGTTTTGCGCACCTGATTGGCAAAACAGTGAAATTGCCGCTTGTTGATCGCGAGATTCCAATCTTTGCTGACTGGCATGTATCCACGGAGTTTGGCACGGGTTGCGTGAAGGTAACGCCTGCTCATGACCCAAATGACTGGGCAATGGGAGAGCGCAACGGCCTTGAGCGTATCAACATTTTTGATGAGACGGCACACGTGGTTGAAGGCTATGGTCGCTTCAGCGGCATGGATCGCGATGAAGCGCGCACAGCTATTGTTGAAGCATTTGATGAGCTGGGGTTGCTTGATCACATTGAAGAGCACGACCACAGCGTTATGACGTGCTATCGCTGTCACACCAAGCTTGAGCCTTGGGAGTCTGAGCAGTGGTTTGTCGCAGTTGACGGGCTTAAGCAAGACGCAGCACGCGTTGTTGAAGACGGCTCAATTCAGTTCCATCCCCAGCGCTGGAAGCAGGTCTATCTGGATTGGCTGGCGAACCTCAAAGACTGGTGTATTTCACGCCAGCTGTGGTGGGGTCATCGTATTCCGATGTTCTACTGCGACGCCTGTGGCTGGGAAGATGCTTCGGTGGAAGATGTCGAAGTATGCCCGGTGTGCGGTGCGCCGGTTCGCCAAGATGAAGACGTGTTAGACACGTGGTTCTCTTCGCAGCTGTGGCCGTTTGCCACCATGGGCTGGACCGAAGAGGGCATGGAAGCACCTGAGATCAAGGCATGTTATCCCACGCAGGTGCTCTCAACCGCGCGTGACATCATGGGTCTGTGGGTTGCGCGTATGGTTATGTCGTCTATGTACTGCTGCAAGCAGATTCCATTTGAGCACGTGATTATTCATCCGACGGTGTTGGCAAAAGATGGCAAA
>CAJTML010000045.1 GCA_910577495.1 uncultured Eggerthellaceae bacterium | reverse complement strand
TGCGATACGGCAAACGACCGAAACGCGCCAAGAACAACTCATCCAAAGGACCGGTGTAGATGATAGGTCCTTCGAAATTTTGATCCTTAAGCGCAATAGCCGAAAGCGGTGCATCCTCGTCATCACTGGCGAACTGCAGGTCAAACACGCTTTCTGCCTCAGTGTTGAGACACACTACGATGTTTTCATGATCAAGCATCTGCTCAAACAGCAGCGTGTAGCCCTCAAGCGGCATACCCTGGAACTCATCTTGGAAGTAGCGGTTATCGCGCGACAAGAAAACCGGCACGCGCGCCACAACGGACGGATCAACCTCATCGGGGGTCAATCCCCACTGCTTTTGCGTGTAGTATAAAAAGACGTTCTCGTAGATGAAGTCTGCTACTTTTTCCAGATCAGGGTCATCTTGTGCGCGAAGCTCCGTAATGGTTACCTTGCGCTCATCTCCAAACGTCTCAATGAGCTTTTCCATGAGACGTGCAGCCTCTTCTTCGCCAAAGGCAATCTCCATTGAGTTTTTGTTGAAAGGAACCGGCATATAGGTGCCATACCAGTTTGCCAACACCTCATGCTGGTAGTCGCGCCAGTCGGTAAAGCGCTGCAGGTAATCAAAAGCGCGCTTGTTGTTGGTGTGGAAGATGTGCGGCCCGTAGCGATGCACCAAAATACCCGCCTCATCAACTTCGTCATACATATTGCCTGCAATGTGATTTTTCTTCTCAATCACCAGCACGCGCTTATTACCACGCTCAGCAAGTTCGCGAGCCATAACCGAACCAGCAAAGCCACAACCAACTACAACGGCATCAATATCTGCCATATCTACGTCTGCATAATCAAGGTAGTTAACACCCATGAAGGGCCACCCTTTCTCATCTCGTACTCATACTTCACGTGCAACTATGACAACCACGGCGAATTGCCTGCCTCATAGCACCGACTGCTATTTTACCGAGTAAATGCCCTAACTACGTGGATTATCATACAAAGTAGATAACTAATCGCGCAAAAAGAAAGGCAAGCCGATGAGTTCTTTTCTCAATGACATGCTCACCCGAGCAAAAGCCGACACGAAAACCATTGTTCTGCCCGAAGGAAACGACGAGCGCACCCTTGCAGCCGCCGAGCGCATTTTGGCTGATGGTATTGCGGATTTGATCATTTTAGGCGATGTCGAAGACATGCAAAGCAAAGGTTATAACCTCTCTGGTGCGCGCCTCATTGACAATCGCAGCGCCCAGGAACGTGGCGAATTTGCCGAGAAGCTGGCTGAACTTCGCGCGAAAAAAGGCATGACCCTTGAGCAGGCAACCGAGCTTATGGACAACGAGCTTTACTTTGGCATGATGCTCGTGAAGATGGGTATGGCTGATGGCTTGGTATCAGGCGCCTGCCACTCAACGGGTGATGTGCTTCGCCCTGCGCTGCAAATTTTGAAGACCTCACCTGATGCTCAGATGGTAAGCTCGTTTTTCATCATGAACGTACCTGATTGCGAACTGGGTCACAACGGTACCTTCCTCTTTAGCGACTGCGGCCTTGAGGTGCAACCCGATGCTGAGCGCCTGGCGCAAATTGCCCTCAACGCTCAAAACGCATGGAACTCGCTCATTGATGATGTCGACCCGGTAGTTGCAATGCTTTCCCATTCAACCTACAGCTCAGCTAAAAACGATGACTCCAACAAGGTGATTGAGGCTACCCGCATTGTCAAGGAGCTTGCTCCCGACATGGCCGTTGATGGCGAGTTGCAGCTTGATGCTGCCATCATCCCTGAAATTGGTAGCGCCAAAGCGCCCGATTCAGCTGTTGCAGGTAAAGCAAACGTGCTGGTATTTCCTGATATTGATGCGGGCAACATTGGCTACAAACTCGTACAACGTCTGGCGAAGGCGGAAGCCTTTGGACCAATTCTGCAAGGCATTGCCGCTCCGGTTAACGACCTTTCACGCGGCTGCTCTGCTGAAGACATCGTGGGTGTAGTTGCCATTACCGCAGTTCAGGCGCAAAAGTAACACGCAGCGCACCCTGCGCGCGCACCCTTTATCAACCAACAAAAAAGCGCTCATCGCGAGCGCTTTTTTCATGTCTCATCTTTTGCAGTTCGCGCACTAAATCAGCGGCTCATCAATGCGCTCGTGTACGATTTCGTAAGTGTCGCGCGCAATCATATACTCTTCATCGGTCGGGATAATGACAATCTGAACCGCAGAGTCATCCGTTGAGATGACGCGCTCTCCGCCGCGACCTTTGTTCTTCTCAAGATCCAACTTGATGCCGAGCGGCTGCAAGCCGGTAAAGATCATGCGGCGCATCTTTTCGCAATTTTCGCCAACACCGGCAGTAAGGACGATAGCATCCACGCCACCCATGACGGCAATGTATTGGCCGATGTATTTCTTAACCGAGTTGGAATACATATCATATGCCAGCTGAGCGCGTTCATCACCTTGCTCAGAAGCATCGCGCACCGAACGCAGGTCATTTGAGATACCCGAGATGCCAAGCAGTCCCGATTTTTTGTTCATCAGGTCATTTACTTCTTGCGCGTTGAGATTTTCATGCTCCATGATAAAAGGTACGATGGCCGGATCAATGGCGCCACAGCGCGTACCCATCATCAAGCCGTCAAGCGGGGTTAAGCCCATTGACGTATCCACGGCAACACCGTGGTCAATTGCAGACATAGAACAGCCATTGCCCAAGTGGCAGGTAATCAACTTCAGATCATCAAGTGGCTCATCAAGCACCGTGGCTGCACGTTCAGAAATATAGCGATGCGACGTGCCATGAGCGCCATATTTGCGAATGGCATACTTTTCATACAACTCATAGGGAATTGCATACATATAGGCCTTTGGCGGCAACGTTTGGAAAAACGACGTATCAAACACCGCAACCATGGGCACATCGGGCATATGCTTTTGGCAGGCATGAATACCCATGAGTGCAGCCCCATTATGAAGCGGCGCGAGCTCAGCAAGCTCACCAATGCGCTCAATGACCTCATCGTCAATAAGCACTGATTTGTCGAAGTATTTGCCACCTTGCACAATGCGATGTCCAACCGCATCAATTTCATCAAGCGAATCAATTGCTTTGGTAGGACCTGACGTAAGCGCTTCCAAAACCAACGCCATAGCATCATCATGATCAGCCATTTTGGCGTCAATGACCTGCTCGTTTTTATCAAGGCCGTGCTTGTGGAACGCCTCTTCAGAGCCAACGCGCTCACAGATGCCTTTTGCTAACAGGGTTTGAGTCTCAACATTGAGTAACTGATACTTAAGCGAAGAAGATCCCGCATTAATCACCAAAACGTTCAACGGCCTACCTCCTAGAGAAACACGTTGTATCCCTATAGTGTAGGCACTCCCCACTACCTGCGATCTTCTAAATTGTCCCCGTTCGGCAAGCGGCGCCCCGCTTACCGAAAACCAGTTCAGACAAAATTCGGCAAGTGGCGCTGCTTACGAAAGCGTTGTGTCGCGCGCCTCATCAGTGGGCTCTTCTACCAGCTCACCCATGAGCACATCCACCTTTTGCTGAGCATCGTTGAGTCTGCCCTTGAGCGCTCGCAGCAGCTCAACACCACGCTCATACGCGCGCAAACTATCCTCAAGCTCAAGGGTATTTGACTCAAGCGTAGACATAATAGTATCCAGCTCTGCCATAGCCTGGCGAAACGTCATAGTCTCAACCGGTACAAATTGCGAATCTGCCATTATTCATCCTCCAGCGTCGTTATTGCAGTATCAATATGTCGAACATCCACGACCGTACAATCAAGTTCACCATTCGCTACCATCACGCGAACATCCTGTCCGGCTGACACGCCTTCAACATTGCGAATCACTTCGCCCTCTTGTGTGCGTGCTACCGCATAGCCTCGGCTTAAAACAGTCAGTGGAGACAAGTCATGCAGTCGGGCAGCTCCAAGTGAAAGCTCCTGGTCAAAGGGCATCAAGAGTGAAGCTGCACGCAGTTTCATACGCTCCGTAAAACGGTTAAGTTGGACCCGTTGTGCATCCCCAGCATGGCCTAAGGCATACGCTAAGCGCTCCTGCAAGCGCACCACCGTAGAGGTGCCGCGCTCTAGCTGTTCTGGCATCAAACGCGCTAAGCGCTGTGCCACATGATCAAGCGCTTGCCCATCGCGTGCCAAATTGTCAGGAATTGCGCGCATCAAGCGGTCGCTTGCAAAGTCAAGCGCCTGCGCCTGATTAGCCAACAACACATGGGAATCAGCAAACAGTGGGCGGTTTGCATAGTGTTCAAGTTGCAACGCTGCCCGATCCAACTTCCGCTCAAGCGCACCAAACAAAGCCGCTTCACGCGCGGCGAACAGTTCATCCAAACTCTCACGAGCAGGCGTAACCGCCTCCGCAGCCGCAGTCGGCGTGCTTGCGCGCACATCAGAAACCATATCAGCAATGGTGGTATCAGGCTCATGCCCAATACCAGTCACCACGGGAACCGGACAGGCAGCAATAGCGCGAGCCAGCTGTTCATCATTAAAGGGCATATAGTCTTCAAACGAGCCACCGCCGCGACCCATAATAACCAGCTCAGCGCCTGCTTCCACCACACAACGCATGCCCGCAATGAGTGCTTGTGATGCCTGTGCACCCTCAACGGGCACACCAGCAAAAACAATGCGTGCCAGCGGAAAGCGACGACGCATGGTGCGTAAGATGTCATGAATAACCGCACCACGCGGAGATGTCACTACGCCAACCACATCAGGAAACACGGGCAGCGGACGCCTCCGGGCGGGATTCATGAGCCCTTCAGCCTCAAGCTTTTTCGCCAAATTGGCAACCTGCAAGCGCAGGTTGCCCTCACCCGCCAGCGCTATTGAAAACACGTCGAAGTTCATGCGACCCTTCGCCGCATATAACGTAAAGCGCCCCGTCAGCTCTACCAGCTGTCCAACGGTAAGCTCCACTCCCGATGCAGCGTAGCGGTTGTTCCACATCATGCACGGAAGTGATGCACTCTGGTCTTTCACAGTAAAATAGGCCGCTTTATATCCCGGCTTGATGGAGAGCTCGGAGATCTCGCCCACCAGCTTCACGGTTACCTGTTCAAGCGCGCCCTTCGCCCGCGCCATGGCGGCAGAAACAGAAAGGGGCGCAGTTTCTTGTTGCTCGAAATTAGTCATTGCGCTGATTTAAAAGCCACAGCAGTTGTAATGCAGATGAAAGCGCCGCTGCCACATACGTGAGAGCACATGCGCGCAGCACGTTATATGAACCCGTTTGCTCTGACTGCGGAAGCCCGGTTGCTGCCATGTAGGTCATAGCACGACGCGATGCATTAAATTCAACCGGAAGCGTGACCAGCTGAAACAGCACCACGATTGCATACATAACAATAGCAACGTCAACTAGGCCAATGATGTTCATAAAGATACCCAGCATAAGAATGAAGATCCACGCGTTTGAAGCCATGTTCACCACAGGCACCAGTGATCCGCGGATCTTCATGGGCTTGTAGTCCTCGGCAAACTGATAGGCATGGCCAACCTCATGACATGCCGTAGCAGTTGCCGTTATTGAGCGGCCATTGTATGCCTCAGGCGAGAGCGTCACCGTATTGGTACGCGGATCAAAAAAGTCTTGACCCGGTCCTCCTGGACGCACTTCAACTCCCTGAATGTTGTAGTAGGCAAGCATGCCACGCGCGCATTCAGCACCCGTCATGCCTGTTGAAATAGGCACTTTCGCATACTTTTTCAACTGCGAATTCACGTAAGCTGACGCCCCCATGCCAAGCAACAGCGTTGGCACGATAACCAACAAGATATACTCTAAACTCATGCTACTCACTCCTCACGGTAGCCTTGTTGCGCGCGGTCTCGATTGCCGCAGCACAACGTTACGTTGTGTATTAGTCAGTATTATAAAGATGTCGAAGGGCGCCTCGGTCACCCAAACAAAGGTACGTAAAACATCCGTAACTCTTAAAGCTTGTTGACAACCAGCGACGTTCCATCAATGCCAAGCGTGATGCGTCCCTCTAAAAGCTCAATCAGCTCATTTCCGACAATTTGGGCACGCCAACCCTGCAAAAGCTCGGTATCCGTCCTATATCCGCGTGCTATGCGCGTCAAATCCGCATGGCTTGCCAGTGTTTGAAACGCAACATCGTTTTCCTTCGCGCGCACACGCACCAATGCGCTCATCAGGTCAATTTGCATATCAACATTCGGCTCACTCTTGCCGCATTTATCAAGCTCAGGCCAGGTTGCCGGCGCAGAATCCAATGCAGCTTTCATAAGCGTTGCAACCTCACGTGCATCTTTGGTTGACAACCGATCCGAAAGCCCGCGAACCATAAACAACTCATCAATGGTGCGCGCCTCGCGCTTGCATGCCTCTACCACCTGCTCATCGGTCATAACCCACTTGCGAGGAATGTCGCGCATTTGCGCTTGCAGCTCTCGCCAGGCAGCAACTTCACGCGCGGCAGCCAACTGACGACGAGACAGCGAAGACACGCGCTTGAGCCTTCGGAAGCGTTCGCGCTCATCAACCTCGTATTTCGTCGGATCAACCAGCGCTTCAAAATCACGCTCAAGCCACTGCAAGCGACCCTTTTCGCGCAGCTCTTCGCTCATCTTTTCATAGAGCGAACCTAAATACAGCACGTCGTTTTGAGCGTATTGCTTCTGTGAATCAGAGAGCGGTCTGCGCGACCAGTCCGTATACGAGTCGGTCTTTTTGATAGTCACTCCGCACACCGAATGCACCAGCGCCGCATAGCCAATTTGCTGCGTGTGACCCAAAAGCGCGGCAGCAATTTGGGTGTCGAACACCGGCGTGGGCAACACACCCACTTCGCGATATAAAATTTCAATGTCTTGCGTGCCGGCATGAAAAAGCTTCACGATGTGCTCATCGGTGAGCAGCTGCGCCAAAACCCCCAGATCACGCATGGCGAAAGGATCAATCAAAACCGATTCCGTATCCGTTGCCATCTGTATTAAGCACAACTTCGCGAAATAGGTCTTCTCGCGCATAAATTCTGTATCTATTGCAAGTATGGTTGAGCTTTTCGCACGCTCACAAAACGCTTCAAGTTCCTCTTGACTGACAATAAACAACGCTCAAATCCTTGTCTTGTGTTTCTCATCTCATGCGGTACCATTTTAACCATATCAAGCGAAAGGTGATCTGTGAAGCTACTCATCATTAACAACCTAGCCTCAGGCTTCGGTGAAGGCGCAATTTATGACTTCGTCCGCTCATTTTCAGGTGACGGTGATGAGGTCTGCATTCGCAACACCGATGGTACCACCCAGATTGCCTCGCTGCTTAAAGATGTCTATGAGTTTGACGCGGTTGTTGCAAGTGGCGGCGACGGCACGGTGTCAACCGTGTGCTCGCAGCTTTCGCACACCAACATCCCCATCTTGCCCTTCCCAGCAGGCACGGCGAATTTGTTGACGCTCAACCTCAATCAACCCCATGAGCCTCATGCACTGGCTCAACTTGTGCGCGACGGACAAACGCTTGATTTTGATTTGGGCGTTATTGAGGTTGATGGTTTTCGCCATGGGTTTGGCATTATGGCTGGTGCAGGCTATGACGCTACTATCATGCATGATGCAGCACCCAACAAACGCCTCATGGGACCGATGGCATACTTTTCAGCTGCCGTGGCTAATGCTCTTCCGCAAAAAGCGCACTTTAAACTTACCTTGGATGGCGAAACTATTGAGCGCGAAGGCGTTGGCGTCTTGGTGGTTAACTTCTCGAAGATCCAGTTTGATATAGCACTCACGCACACCAATGAACCCTGCGATGGCTATTTTGACGTGATGATCTTAAAAGCGCATAACGCTTTTGGGCTGATCCCTGCCGTGATTGCAGGCTTTTTGGATCGTGATGGAGATTTTCCTGATCGCGGAGACGCACTTGAGATTCTGCGCGCAAAAGTGGTGCATGTAGAATCCGATCCGCCCCTTGAGATTCAATATGATGGCGAACCAACCAGGCTGACCACACCGTTTACTGCCTACGTTGATCACGAGGCTGCGCGCCTCATCGTGTCAGACGAAGGATACGAGCTGTTCGCGCGCTGATTGAGCGCCGATTGTGGCAGGATTGCGGCATTTTGGTGGCAGATGCCCCTTGTATAAAAAATCAGCGGCCAATAAAAATGACCGCTGATCAGGTAAAACAAATGGTGGGCGATACAAGATTTGAACTTGTGACCCCTACCGTGTCAATTTTAGCTTTTGACCTGGGGTTATATGCGTTTATATGCTTTTAACTGCGATTATCTGCTAACGGTTCATGCAAGTAAGTAACGCTGTATCACTCAAGGTTTGTGTGCGTTGTGTCCTGATTGTGTCCTTCGTAGAAAGCTTCAAGTATTAGCGTCAGAACACCTATAGACCTGCACCATGAGAGACTAAGAGCCGCAAGGTCGTTCCAGGAACACCGCCTGGCGCGCTAGCGGCTCTTAAATATTGCCGAAGGATTGCCCCGAGACTTAATCCAGGCTTTCTTCGGCAAGCGAAAATTCCCATTGCCCTTCTTATTCAGACGGGGGGGTGTCTTCGCTCTAAGCAGTATATCAGGTCATGTCCGATAACTCTATATTTGATCAAGAAACAAGCGCCTTAAGCTAAGCGGACGCGCGTATAGGTGACCTGCACCACCTATGAAACATCAATAACAATAGCGTTGTCAGGAATGTCATCAGACGGCACAAGAACCAACGAATAGCCGCAAACACCGGCAATCCTTGAAACAGTAGAGCACTCAGAACTGCCCTTACGCTGAAGCGTGGTTGTCAACCATGTTGGAGACCTTCCAATCTCTTGTGAAATAGCGCGCTGGCTCTTGTTTGAAGCTTCCACGAGAAAACGCAAAGCACTGTTTGTGTCCATGGTGCCTCCTTTCTGTTTTCAGCATATTACAACAATGTGTGTTAATTGTGAATAACTATAATTATTCATATATGAACAACCGTAGTTGTTTATATTGGATATAGAGCAATCACCAACGCAATCAAAGGAGGCGTTATATGCTACGAACACGAACCAGCAGCGACAACCTATGGATCAAAGAAGTTATCCGGTTTGCGGATATGCCTATCTCTGAAACGTGCGCACACTTCGGGCGTTCGCCTCATGAGTGTTGCGGCTGTATGTGCATGAAACTACGCCCAGCAAGTTGCAGGGCTATTGCACTTATGGACATGTGCGGACTATTGGAAACGTATAAGGAGGCCTTAAATGCCTAGCAACGGTTACTTAACAGCGGATGCAGTACAAACAGCCTTAGAACAGATTGAACCAGGATCAGAAGAAGCCTTAGAGTTGATTTCATATATTGTGCTCCAGGCTCAAGAAGTGTGCTCAATGTCATATATCTTCAATGACTTTCTTGTTGATTCGCTAGAGAATGAAGATGCAAGGGTATCGGCCGCCTCGCTCCTTAAAACCCTTAACAGTAACGAGCGTTTGAACCTCTATGCAGTGCTTGACCTGTTACACAACTAGCGCCCAGCTTCACAATTTTTCACTAGCGGGGGGATAAGCCCTGGGCGAGGGACTCCAGGAGGGCTTTACACTCCGGGGAGGGTATACCCCCCTATCTCTTGCAGACAAGCAAAGCAACGATGCTCAAGGGTGCTATAATTGCCTATAGGCGGTTTCATACCCCTCTACTAAGGGAGGCTTGTGTTAAACCGCCTATTATTTTTTTCAAATAGTCTTTTTGGCTCAAGCAACCCATATACAAAGAAAACAAGCCGCTTATTTCGCTTTAGGCGGCTTGTTTTTGTTTATCCCGTGGCTGGGGTTGGTTCTTTCTGCTTTCTTGCGCTCAGAACGCGCCTCAGCCCTCATGCGCGCCCTTTTTTCTTTAGACTTCTTGGAAAGCTTCTGCCTTCTGCCTCCCTCGCCTTTCGATGGCTGGCCTTTTTCCTTGTAATAATCAATTACTAAGCCTTTGCTTGATCCTCTTCCCATGTGCTACCTTTCTCTCTTTCGCTTTTCCTTAAGGTCATTAAACCTTTTATTCATATCGCTTTCATACCACACAACATAAGCGCCCCGCGCGTCAAAGTCACATTGTTTACCGTAAGCAAGCACTATAGACGGCTCCAGGCGCTTCATTGCCTCATTGGCACCTGCGCGGAACAAGTCTACGCCCCCTTTGTCTTTCATAAGCCCTACCGTTGAAAGTGCAACCGTCGCATTCTTTGGCAAGCCTTCAAAGCACCAATCATAAGTATTTGGCTCTCCCCATGTGAGCGTAGGGACAACAATTAACCCTGCATCTTGCCAAAGCTTACCAACTGCACGCCCCCTGTACGCGTTGTATCGCTGTATCGGCTCTGGCATATCAATATAGACCGAATAATCAGGCGTAAGAACACAACCGAACCGCTCAAGCATAGAAACATATCTCATAGGGTCGCGCCATACCGCTTCAAAGCGGTAATCATCCAAAAAGAAGTGAACCCCCGCGCCTTGATCTGTGCACCGTGGGCAAGTGGTAAAGGATCTTAAGCGTGTTGGTAATACCTCCTCAGCCTCAAGTGTTGGCATACCATGCCTACCAACGCTCAAAGCATCCAATAAATGCAGGTTGTGCATCTGTCTTGTACGCTCCCTCTTTGCTGCCTTTTCGTTGTTTGCTTGCTCTGTCATCTTTCGCGCCTGTTCTTTAGCCAATCACTACACATTGCTTAAACCTGCCGAAGCATTTGGAAACGCAGAACGCCGGTATTCTTCTGGCATTGAGTAATACACTTCCGAATAGCCCGTTTCACTCATCCGCCTTACTGTGCTTTTTGAATAGCCTAGTTCCCTGCCAACCGCGTCCCAGCTTTTACGATCTACCTCATGCAGCCATACAACTTGGCGCTCTAGTCCCCCGCTAAAGCAGATGTTATAAGCCTGATTCACAACGCTTTCAAACTCTACTGAAGCGGTTTTGTGTTGCTCTTCTAGCGTTTGAAGCATGATTAGGCCATTGGTCATCTTGTCGCTTTTGCTTGCGCGTATTGCTTCTATTGCGGGGCTTCTAACACCCTCCATTGATTCCCTAACTGCCTCTGTACGCTCTTCCATATCCCTCAATGCGTGTATCTTTGCTTTGACATCTGAAAGATACGCTTTCACCGCTAAACGCATCACATGCAGATCATGCGCCACCGCGTCTCCCGTCTCTCGCGTGCTACAATCAAGGCGGTCATGCCGTGTGAGAGCGCGGCTTTTTTGTTTGCTTGAGTAACTTCGGTGGGTGATGGCGGCTTAAATGCCGCCCCCACACATACCTTTATATTGGTTTGGCTTTATATTGGTTTAAGTTTAGGTTTATATAAGAGGGGGTTTTGAAGCTAACCAAACCCCCTATCAAAACCAAACGCAAACCCCCTATTCCTGTTTTGATCAGATGCCCTATCCAACTATGCCAAACAATGCTTGAAGGCTTTAATCGTATTTGGAATAATCTTCCTCGATTGTGCTCCGCAATACTCGCACTGGCTTGTCATAGATAGCATAGTCCTCACCGCCTTTTGGTGTTGGGTTGTCGCGTCTTGCCCAGTTCCTCGCTGCTGCCCTCCAGTCCTTCATGGTGTCTTTGCCAATCTTCCAGCCCTTTGACTGGTAGAAGTCGCAGAAGTGCTCAGCGTCGATGTCTAGACCTTTTTCGTTGACGTACTCCGCCACTTCGGTGGGTGATGGCGGCTTAAACGCCGCCCTACTCCTACTATGGTTTGGTATGGCTTGGTTTGGTTTGGCTTGGTTTGGCTTGGTTTGGGTTTCTATTTCTTGAAACCCCCCGTTTTCACTTTCGGAAATAGGGGGTTTTTCAGTTTCAAAACCCCCCGTTTCTATTTCTTGAAACCCCCCGTTTTCACTTTCGGAAACCACTGTTTTTTGAGTTTCTTCGGGTTGGTTTTGGGCGTCTTTTTTCTTACGTCCACCCTTATTCATGCACTGAGACCTTACACTGTTGTCTATGTCACCCCGTATACCTTCAAAAAGCGCATCAAACGGAAACTCAAGCTCTGGCTCTATATTTTTTGTTCCATATTCGACAACAGCAACAATAAAGCGCTCGCGATCCGTTTTGTTAGGGATCATATCTGCCATATTTGTTATCTTCTTAAAGTAAGTGAATTGAGTAATTGTGGTAGGCTTTGCGCTGGACATATGTCCGCTTTCATTGGGGTTGTCTGTAACTTTGTCACGGGTCGCGGACAACCTCAGCTTTTCATTATTCATTGACTAACCTCCCGTTTACAAACTCAATAAAGGCCTTTTTAGGGGTGAATAAGCGCCTTCCTATACGGCAACCAGGCAAAGCCCCTGAAGTCAACTCAGCGCGTATTGTGCGCTCTGACAAGCCTGTAATGTTGTGCATATCAGCTACGGTTAACAACTCCGGATAATCACCGAACATCTCAGAAGTTTCTTTTTGTTTCGTGTGTGGGGTGACCTGTACCATGCGTGCAGTATGGAATAAGCCCGGATTACTCATCTTCATCAACCTCCTCAAACAACTCCATTGGATCACCCTCCCAATTCAAAGCGTCGGCAATTCGCTTTGCACGGTTCGGATATGGCGGTTCTTTGCCGTTGAGAATTTTGCTTAAAGACGATTGATTAACTTTCGCCGCAAACGATAGTTGCGCCTGAGACATACGCTTATCAAATAATATTACTTTTAGCCTGATCATCGTTTCCCTTTCATTCTAATTTAGTATTGTTTTCGGTGTCTAGGTATTGACCTATACACCGTTACGCTCTATATTTTGAATATGATTTTTCCACCCGTCAAATTATTTTATTAGGGGACATATGGACAATATATTTGAGGCTAAAAAGATTTCATGGTGCCTAGCAAACCCCGTACTATACGAACACTCTGGCGGCTTGTGGATTACTCAAGGTATGCAGACAATAGACACACTTCCAGTTGAATTTTTCTCTCATCAATTTTTAGAGGTTGACCCATTCAGCATTGATAGCGTTTTAGAATTTGCGTGCACGTGGGGGATCATGACACACCCATCACGCACGCCTGGCCATTTCATATCAGCAAAAGGGCTTGAAAACGAATTGAACAAGCGAGAGTTAAGGATAAGCAAGGAGAACTACTGCTCATTTGTTCACGGTTCATCAAGTAATGAATTTGACTTTTATAACTCGTTCATAAATGCCGTTGATCTTTCAAAAAGTAAAGAGAACGACCGCATAGCTAAAGATGCTACTCCTGCATATATATTAAAAGACAGTAAAGCACCATGCGCTGACAAAATAGGCCAACAAGTGTCACTAATTGAAATGCAGGCATCCATATGCGATTTACAGCACGAAATAAAAGAAATGCTCTCATATATAGCTGGCTTGATAGATACTTGGTCAGGAACAAACATCAACAATGGATCATGCAACCCGCTCTTTGTGAAGCCTGAACCAATACATCCGATTGCTGTTCGTTCGCTAACAAACGCAATCTGTAATCAGATTATAGAAACAATAGCCGACGATGCGCCATGGAAACTATGCTCTTGTGATGGCTGCGGGCGCTATTTCAAGAGGCATCAGCGCAACAAACCCGCTAAAACCGAAAAGACACCGTCAGATGCAAAATATTGTTGTAGCACATGCGCCGAAAGACAAAAAAAGCGCAACTATCGCAAGAAACAAAAAGCCAAACCCGCCTCAGCTTGAGGCGTTTGGAATATAGCAGATAATCGCGAGTTAAAGAGCGGAGGTGAAATGGAAATGAGTAAAGGTGACGGAAGTATAACCATGATTAAGCGCGATATATGGCGCGTTCGTATTAGCTTAGGCACTGACCCTATAACGGGTGAGAGACTTATTCATTCACGCAACGTTAAAGGCACAAAAGCCGATGCTAGACGCGTTCGGGATCAGATCAGACAAGATTACGAAAAAGGGCTTAGCGTGGAGGCTCAAAACACCACGTTTGCAGACTTTGCCGAAACGTGGCAAGCCTCGCGACTGGTTGCCGGTAACGTAAGCGCCGAGACGAACGAAAAGAACAAATACACCGTTGCGTTACTGGCTCGCTATTTGGGCAAACTCAAGTTAAGCGACATAACGCCGCAAACGATCGAAACGCTATACGCGACCATACTAAAAGACAAACAAGCTGCTGGGGTTTCGTTTGGTGGTACCAGCTTGCACGGTGTTCATGTACTACTGAAACAGATACTAAAAAAGGCAGTTGACTATGATTTAATACTTCGCAACCCTTGCGACCGCGTGCAAGCGCCAAAGGTTGATGAACCAGACCGCCACGGCATAGCCGCTGAAGATGCCGCGCGCTTGTTCCAGGCGCTCAAGTCTGCTGAAGCTGAAGCCTATGAAGCTATGGACGAAAAAGAACAACGCCAAACCAAACGCGGCAACTTGTTCGGGCGTTCCTACTTGCGGGGGTTAAACACAATAAGCCGCGTTTTGGCGGTTGAGTTGATATTAGCAACTGGTATGCGCATAGGCGAAGCGTTAGCGCTCACGTGGGAGCACCTAGACACACAAGCCGCCTGGGTAAGCGTGGTGGCTTCTATCACGCCAAAAGGAACCATAAAGCAGCCAAAAAGCCGCGCGGGTATTCGTAAGCTTGCGCTTAACGCTCAGACGGTGGCAACGCTTGAGCGTTGGCGCACGTACCAGGCTACACAATTACGCAAGCTAGGCAAAAAGCAGACTGGCGAAACGCCTGTGTTTTGCTCTGAGGTTGGCGGCTACCTTCAGCGCCGCAATGTGGAGCGCTGGTGGCGTGTGTGGCGTGAAGACGCAGGCTTTGGATCGCTGAAGCTTCACGAATTGCGCCACACACAAGCCACGCAACTACTAGCAAACGGGGTAGACTTAAAGACCGTACAAACACGTTTAGGACATTCTAACGCAAGTTTGACGCTTAATTGGTATGCACATGCGTTACCTGAAAACGACCAAAAAGCCGCTGAACTTATCGGCAACCTTTTATCAGCACCTGTTGAGAATAACACGCCAATTATTGAGGTAAAAACAGCTTAACCGTATTTCATTGTGTCCTGATTGTGTCCTGTTTAGGATTTTTGCAATTTGAAAATAAAAAAGGCCAGAATTTTTTAGGTTCTGACCTGGTGTTTCATGGTGGGCGATACAAGATTTGAACTTGTGACCCCTACCGTGTCAAGGTAGTGCTCTCCCCCTGAGCTAACCGCCCACGTTTTCGTGGTTGCTGGAACTGGGGGTTACCAGCGAAAAATTAGTTTACCTAAAGCGCATGCTCAGGTCAACAACTTTTTTACTCGTCATGACCCTTTTCTTCAGCAGCCAGGTGCTCAAGGTCTGTTTCGCCACTCTTTTCAATAGCGTCATTGAGTTCCTTGCGCTCCTGTTCATAGGCTGCCAAGTTGGAGTTGAAGCGCATTTGAATAAGCTCCAGCACAAAGGCAAACACCATAGAGAAGTACACCATGAGTTTTTCCATGTGCATATCAAGCACTTCAATACCTGAGTTGATGCCCGCCGAATCAAGCACCAGCAAAACGCCAATGACGGTGATGAAGCACAGTGCCAAGATCTTCATCTCGGGGTGACCGTTAATAAAGTCTGAAATCGGGTCAATAAAGATCATCATGAGGATAACC
>CAJTML010000044.1 GCA_910577495.1 uncultured Eggerthellaceae bacterium | reverse complement strand
GGCTCAGTTGAGCAAACCGCCGAACAGTAGGGTGCACTCACCTGCGCGGCAAAAACATTTTCGGTGTAGTACTGATCCGCCGAACAAATATAGCTGTTAGCCAGCTTGTCTGCCACCGCATACAGCGACGCAAAGTTGTTCATGTCGGCATAGTCGGGATTAAAAACGACCTCTACCCCATCAACGTCTTTGAGGTAATCAAACGCCTCCGCCATATAACCAACCACAACATAAATCTGGCGAACACCAGCTTCTTGCAGCTGAGCAATCATGCGATCAATGAGCACCTCACCGCGCACTTCAAACATGGGCTTGGGTTTTTCAAACGACAGAGGAGCAAAGCGCGAAGCCTCACCAGCAGCCAAAATAACGGCATTGTCCACCGCATAACCCGCTGCTTGTGCACGCATGCAAGCTTGTGTTGTTTGAACCTGTTCGGTCACCCGCGTGGCCTTTCTTTCCTCCCAGCCTTGCACAAAATCCGAAATTCATTCAGAACAGTTGCGCAAAACACCTAAAGACTTTCTTAAGTTACCTGAGTATACCCGACGTAATTTGGCGAAATCCTCCACAAAATCTAATCAGTTCGCTTAAACTATCAAACGTGCAAATAGTTTTCAGGTTACTATCAGGTTATTATCAGGATTCTCATCATCAATTCCGAAAGCATATCACCACATCAGAGGAGCGCACATGAACATTGTTGTTATTGGGGCTGACAATATCGGTATGTTGATGGCAGCTGATTTCGCCCGAAATCCTGAAAACGATGTCACCATTATAACCGCACACCCCAAGACAACCGACACGCGTGTGCGCGTCTTTAATCCCGATGATACGCTTGCCTTTGAAACACAGGTAGCTGCCATAACCCCTGAATATGACGCCATAGCTCACGCTGATGCCGTTTTCATCACACATCCTACCTTCATGCTGGCAGAGACTGCCGCACGCATCTTACCCTTTGTGCATCCCGGGTTATGGATTGGCGTTGTCCCTGGTGCCATGGGTGAGTTCTACTTCCAAGCGCACCTTCAGGCTGGAGCGCGTTTGCTTGGGCTGCAGCGCGTGCATGCCGTGGCGCGCTTGGCCGACACTGCAGGCGGCGTCTATGCGCTCGGCAGAAAGCCAGAGCTCTTCGTTGCCGCACTTCCCGCGCGCTTTGAGCAAGCCGCACAAGAACTGTGCGAATATCTCTTCAACATGCCGGTCGTGTCACTTCCCACCTACCTGGTGGAAACGCTCACGCCGTCAAACCCAATTCTGCATACCTCGCGCTTGTATTCGATGTTTAAAGACTGGCAACCAGGTGCTACCTACCCAGAAAACATCCTCTTTTACGAAGGCTGGACCAATGATGCCTCCGAGACACTCATTGCCGCAGACGCTGAAGTACAAGCGCTGTGCCGCGCGCTTGAAGATGCAACTCATCTTGATTTGAGCGGCGTGCGCTCACTCAAAGACCACTACGAAAGCCCAACCGCAGCAGCCATGACCAATAAGATCTCGCACATCCCTGCGTTCGCGGGATTCACGTCTCCTATGCAAGAAACCGAAACTGGTTGGGTTCCCGATTTTTCGTCACGCTATTTTGTAGCTGATTTCGCCTATGGCATGAAAGCAATTCAGGACATCGCGCGATTGATGGATGTACCCACGCCCACCATTGACCAGATGTGGGACTGGTACACAAAAACGGCGCACCCCGAGCACATCATAGAGGCGCTCCCTGCCATGCGCAAGGCATTTTTGGAACTCTACACCGCCTGAGCTTCTTTGGCAACCGCGCGCATGCGCACAAACAAAAAGCCCAACATGACAACGATGGCCACAAAGTATGCCAGCGAGACCGAATAGCTCACGCCGTTCATATCCCACTGCGCCACACAGAAATAGGTTGCTGGCAGCGAGATAACAAAGCCGATGCCGTTTGCAATAACATTGCCGCGCATATCACGCACCGTCACCATAACATCGCTCACGAACGACACGTACGCTGTCAGCACGACACACAGCAGCGCCGGATAGAGCAGATACACATACGGCAAGATGCTTTCGCCAAAGGCAAAATCCAGCAGCGGTTCGCCCGCAAAATAAAAGCCCACCAGACACAGTGCAAACAGCCCAATAATGCCACCGGTCACCATGCCCAACAGGCGGTTGAACGCCTTCGCATCTTTGTTGAGATAGTGCTTGGCGAACACCCCTAAGATGGGCGAATACAAATAGCTTGCTCCCGCTTGCAAGATAACCGCCGGCGTACAGACCGACGCGTAAATACCAAGCGCTTCTTCGCCTGAGTGAATCTGCAAATACTGACGGGCAAGTGAGTTAACCGCGATATAAAACACTGACCCCAAAACCGCCGGCAGACACGTTTTTGCCAGCTCAAATGCACGATGCTTCGTAATTGAAGGCTTGAGTTTGTCGAATTTTCCTGCCGCGCGCGCGTCGTAAATGATGACCGGATAGGTCACTGCAATCATGCCGAGAATGGCAAGCGAGAGATCATGGGTCAAGCCAAAGACCACCAAAAATGCCGCCAAAAACAGCACGCCACGTATAAAGAGCGACTTTCCGCAATAATCCATACGGAAATTCTGCTGATCAACGCCGTGCAGCACGTCAATAAAGACTTCGCCCGCACGGAAAATGAGATACAAAAAGACCGGCAAAAACGTGGACGGCTCGCAAGTGGCGAAGATATAAATGCTGATACCAATTCCGCCGATTGCAATGGTGATCAGGCGAAACGCAACATACTCTTGCGCAGAAACGCTCTTGTTAACATCCGTTACCTGATAGGTGCGAATACGATAGAGTGCAATGTGGGCAAAGATATTCGATATTGCCATAGCAAGCGCTAAGACACCAGCAGATTCATAATCGGTTGCCATGCGCGCAACAAATACCGTCACCAGCCATTGGCAGCCCAAATACATGAGCGAACCAACAGAGTTCCAAAGCATATTCTTCTTTAAACTCAGAGCTTCCATACGCCATCCTTTTTGTGTGTTGGTCTATTTTCGTCTACTTGCAACATTGCTACAATGACCTAAAAGCATTGCGTACAAATTCACCACCATAAGGAGTCTTGCGTGAAAGCAACCATTGATCAGGTCTATAGCCCTGAAGTACTTCGTCGTCTCCAGCTTGTTGAGCTTGAAATCTTGAAGAAGTTTGATGCCATGTGCAAAAAGTACGACCTGGAGTATTTCGCCGTCTATGGCACCGTACTGGGAGCAATTCGCCACGATGGCATCATCCCGTGGGACGACGATATTGACATTGCCATGCCGCGCAAAGACTACGAGCGCCTAGCTGAAATCGTTCCCATAGAAATGGGCGAAGATTACACGCTGCTCAATGGCCAGATTGATGCGCACTACCCCTTCGTCACCAGTCGCATCATGAAAAAGGGCACCGAGTTTCGCATGATGTCCATGAAAAATGTACCGTGTGATCTAGGCATCTTTTTAGACATTTTCTGCTTTGACGAAATGCCTGATGACCCCAAAGCGCTCAAGAAGCTCCTTCGCAAAACGTGGATCTTGGAAAAGATGCTCGTACTGCGCAATACGCCTTTCCCGAACCTGCCCTATCGCGGCATCAAGCGCTATGCCGCCTACGCCGCATGCGCAGTGGGTTCAGTGGTTATGAAAGTCTTCCCGAGAAAAACCCTGCATAAGTGGGCACAAGATGCCGCTCAGGCATATACCGGACAAAACACCAATCACATCGGTTGGCCGTTTGGACTCACTCCTATCAAGAGCTACTATCCTAAAGATATGGTGTATCCGCTGGATACGCACGTGTTTGAAGATATGGATGTGGTCATGCCTGCCAAGCCGCATGAGATGATGCGCCTGGTATATGGCGACACCTACATGACGCCCCCTCCCGAGGGCGCCAAGTCATTTATCGTGCCGTATCGCTTGAGCTTTGGGGACGAAGACGAGGCCTAGGCGGCTTGGTCCAGTTCCTCATCTTCCACCGCAGTAATGCGGTAGAACTTCATATCGTCTTCTGAGAGCAGCAACTCAAATCCGGGCGTCTTTTCGTTGACATCATCAACGCCTTCCCAGCGCTCGGGGAAATACGACCAGAAGTGCGGCTGCGACAACTTGTCTTTGTGTCCTTGATCAAGCTGCAAGAAGTACTTCGCGTCAATCTCTTCGACCGCTTCTTGCACGTCTTCGTTGGTAGCAATTTCGTCGAGGTCATTGCGAATCAAGACGCTTCGGGGAGATTCAGTGTCCCCGCCAACACCTGCGGTATAGCGATAGTAGATATTTGCACCATTAACGCCGTAGGCAAAAGCAGAGCCGTCATTGGGACAGTTGATAATCAGTTCGCCATCAGCAATTTCCATTGCTTCTTCTACGAAAGCAATCTCTTTGTCTGAGTAGATTGTCTGACCATCATCTGCATAGGTGGCCGCAATTGCATTTTCGGCGCCTTCAATGGCCGAGCGCACTTCAAACATTCCCGGAATGGACGCATTGGGCATATAAATCATAACCACGGCAGCGGTGCACAGTGCCGCCGGCAGGACGCGCGTATACCCAATGCTAGTGGGGCGCAGCTCATAGATCTTGTTGAGCAGCGCGCGTCCCCAATCAAACAGTTGCGCCAAACCAATGGCGGAAAGCGGGATGGCATAGAGCACCAGCGATGCCGCAATGCGACGCGGGTCGGTATACCAAAAGCCGCCAAAAATGTGCTCAAGCGTACCATCGGTTGCTTCTACCAGCACATACGTAAAGCCCATGATGACATAGGCAACCGTGATCCAAGCGTACTGGGTATGCTTAAACGAATAGAGGATGCCAACAAAAACAGCAACCGCCAAAAGCGCCTGCGCGTCCAGGCCGTCATAGGCAAGCCATATCAAGTCCATGAGGGATTGGGCGAAGGTACGCTGTGATGCCCACTCATGCGTCACCACGCCTTGCATCATTGGCAGGCTGTAGGCAATCATCCAGAGCGCCACCAAGATTACTGCCGCAATAACGCCCCACCACACGCGCGAAATAGGCAAGCGCGACCAACGCAAATGCGACTGCGGGATCTTGCTTGCTTGCCACACCAAAAACGGAATCAACAGCGATGCCGCCGTAAAAATTGCGTTGGTATGCGTGAGCGCCACCCCAATAAAGCCCACAACAAACATGACGAAGTACTCAATACGCTGACCACGCGTGATCTTGTCGTCGCAGATCATCATGACGAAATACAACTCCGCTGCCAAAATGGCGAACGAGGCAACGTTGGGAAAGAGCGTTCCCCAATAGATAAAGCGCCACGGAAACGATCCAAACGCACTAAAGACTAAAGCGGCGGCAAGCAAGAGCTTCTTGTTGCCCTTGAACAAAAACGTCAAGAAGCCGCACAGTGTTACTGGCCATGCTAACCCAACGAACACAAAGTTCGCCACATTTGCCGACATGGTGACCGGAATGCCAACCGATGACGAAGCTAATGCTGCAAACGTATGCCAGATAGTCGGATAGAATCCCCATCCAATGACCGGCGCAATCTCGGCAGCTTCGCCCGCGCCATAAGCAGATACTCCCAAGCACAACCAAGAACCAGTATCCAAAAACGTGCGGATCACGCCTAAGTGATGCACGTTGTCATACTCTTCCGCAAACGAACCCGGACCGTTGATGTTGCGCAGATAGATAATCCCGGTAACCACCACACCTACAACCAGATACAGCGCAAGCAGCTTCCAGTTAAAGGCACTCGGCACAATACCGAGTTCTTTGTGCGAGCGTTTCCGAAACGCCACGACACTTATAACCGCGGCCAAAGCCACCACCAGCGTGAGCGGCGCCATGAGGTTGAGCCACGTGGTCGTTATGCCAAGCTTGCCATACACCGCGCACAAAATGCCCACCAAAAAGACTGTAATCACTGGCGCACAGAACAGCGACGTAAACCGATTGAAGCGAATAGCACGCAGCGTGCAGTATCCTGGCACCCATAAAAAGAGTGCATCAATTAGCACAGCGAAAAAGAACTGACCCCACATGTATCTGCTTCCTATCTTGATATAAGTCTACAAACGAGACGCTCTCCAGGCGATGGTGCACCGAACTGCAACAACGCATAACTGTACAAGTATATATGAGCGCACGCCCAAATGCACAAACACTCACTCTATCTGCGCATTCGACGCCAAAAAATAAGGTGTGCCCCGCCGCTTGTTCGCAGCAAAGCACACCTTTTTTCTTACGTGAGTCTCACTGATAGCTCATGCACCAGCGCTTCAGCTTTATGACCCCGCCCTTACCAAATGAAAATCTTCGTATTCTGGGGAATGTTGTCGTAAATCCACTTGGCATTCTTGATGTCAAGACGAACGCACCCATGAGAGAGGTTTACACCCAAACGCATGTCTTTTTCAGCACCGGTGTCGGGATAGTACAGGTTTGAGTGGAACAGGTAGTCACCCAAGATCTGCGTATACCAGTGACACAGGTTGCCGCCCGCAACGAAGTACGGCCCGCGAATTCCGACCGTGTATTCGCCCTTGATCGTTTCAGACCCAGGAGCACCTGCAGAGCAGAGCCAGTAGTGCTGCAGCTCCCAGTTACCCTTCGAACCATAGAAGACGCCCACGTGACAGGTTTGCGTATCAACCAAAATCAGCCACGGCGTTGCGCTTGAGAAGCCCTGTGCACGCGCAATCATGTCAGCGCCCTCTTCAATCCAGGCACCCGAGCTCCTAAACGCATAGCGCTTACCTGAAATAGTCTTCATGCCCGTTGCCATAGCGCCCGAGGTCGGATCCAGGTAATACCAAGTGCTACCCAGTTTGACCCAGCCCGTTGCCATAGCACCGCTTGACTTGAGGTAATACCACGTGCCGTTAATCTTTTGCCAGCCGGTCTTCATGACGCCAGCACTATTGGCGTAGTACCAGGTTCCGTTTACCTTAAACCAGCCAGTCTGCAGCGCGTTGTTTTTCGCCTTGTCGAAATACATCCACGCCCAGCCAATCTGCTTCCAGCCGCTTGCGCCATTCGCGCTCACAATGCGACCCTGCGCATCATACGCACCCGTGTAAGCTACCAGGCCGTTCGAGCCCAGAAATGCCGGCTTGCCGTCTGAAGTCTTCACCCAGGTGTCGGTGCGCATAGCGCCACTTGCGGCAAACCAGTACTGCTTGTTGTCAATCGTTTTTGAGGTTGATGCAGCCATGGCTCCGTTGCCGCGATCAAAGAAGTACCACACGCCCTTGATCTGACCCCAGCCAGTGGCCATGAGTCCTGACCTACCCAGGTAATACCACGTGCCCCCACGGTTGAGCCATTGTGAAGTCAGCATCTCACCGCTGCCATTCACGAAATACCACTTGGTGCCATCAAGTACCCAATTATTCGCACGCATAGCACCGCTTGAGCGATCCAAGAAATACCAGGTGCCCTTAACATTCAGCCAATCGGTGGCCATAGCGCCCGAACGGGAGAGGTAATACCACGTGCCCGAAATCTTTTTCCAGCCGCCTGCTTGCATAGCACCCGATGAGTTAGCGAAATACCACGCGGTCTTGCCATTCCACGGAGCACGGAACCAGCCCGTATGCATTGCACCCGTCTGCGGATCCAGGTAATACCAGGCGCCGTTGTCTTGTAGCCAACCTGTGCGCAGCGCACCCGATGGCGTTGCCCACCACCATTTACCGTCTGCTTTCACCCAGCCATTCCCAGCAATGATCTCGCCTGAAGGACGAGCGTGATACATCGTGCCATTGACCAGATAAGAACCGGTCAACATGCGACCCTCATCTGCGGGATCCAGGTAGTACCAAAAGCCTGATACCTTAACCCAGCCCGTTTGAGCGTTGCCCTTGGCATCAGCGTAATACCAGTCAGAACCAACCTTGTTCCAACCTGCCTTATAGACCGGTTTCGCGGGCTCCTCAGGCGTCGTCGGCGTAGTCGGCTTGCTCGGAGTTTCAGGCTTGTCAGGCGTTACCGGCTGCTCAGGTTTCTCAGGAGTCACCGGCTTTTCGGGCTCCGTTGGAGTTGTCGGCACCTCTGGCTCTGTGCCCTCACCTGGATCAACCGGGTCAGTGCCCGCATCTCCCGCATCGCCAGCGCCGTCACTATCAACGTCGGCGTCTTCGCCCTCTGCAAGTACCGCCACACCAAGAGAACCATCAGCGGTCACATCAGCGTTTTCGTCTGCCCACGCAACGCCTGCAACTCCCAGCGCTAACACTGTTGATGCGCACACCGCACAGAGGGTTTGTTTCCACATGCGCTTCATCTATTCGTCCCACCTTCCATTCACTCAAACGGTGCTCCGCACCCAGGGCGAAGCACCGCAGTCTTACACGTCTTTATCGTTAGCGACGCGTCCAGACGCCACTACCATTAACGTAATAGCGACCACCATCAACCCAGGCATTCGTCGCCATCACACCATTCGAGCCAACCCAATACGTGCCCGAAATCCACTTGTTGGCCTGCATGACACCAGATGAATTGAGGTAATACCACTTACCTCCCACCTGCGCCCAGCCAGTTGCCATAGCGCCCGAGGCCTTTAAGTAGTACCAGCTGCCACCGATCTTTTGCCAGCCCGTGCACATCACGCCTGAACCGTTGAGGTAATACCAGCTACCGCCAACTTTTGCCCAACCAGTTGCCATCACACCTGATGAGTTGAGGTAGTACCACTTACCTCCCACCTGCGCCCAGCCGGTTGCCATAGCGCCTGACTGCGTGAGGTAGTACCACGAGCTGTTGATCTTCGCCCAACCGGTAAGCATAGCCCCCGATGAGCTCAAGTAATACCAGCTGCCGCCGATCTTCTTCCATCCCGTTTGCATCCAGCCTGACTGATCAAAGTAGTACCACTTTCCATCAATCTGGCGCCACGCTACTGGATACGTACCATTGGAGAATGAGTACCACCAGCGGCTTCCTGACTTCTTCCACGTACCCGTCACCTTATTTTGCGAAGGCTTGCTTGGGGTCGTTGCAGAAGCGCTGCCTTTCGGAGCGGTTACCGAAAACAACTGCACCCAATACGTGGTGTTGCCCTTCGTAAAGCAACCCACGCCAATGTATTTGAAGTCTTTGTTGAGGATGTTGTCGCGATGCGTTTGTGAGTTCATCCAGCTTGAAACAACTTGAGCAGGTGACAGTTGGCCTTTGGCGATGTTTTCGCCATTGCAACGCGCTTCATTAATGGTCCACCATTGCGACTGATCAGGACGCGTGTGTCCAAACACCACCGTGCACTCAGTCGCGCGCATCATCGCGTTTTCCGTCAGCTCGGTATCCGCTTTAAGCGCCGGCAATCCTGCCTTTGCGCGCTCTTGATTAACCAACGTTATCACTTGCTTGGCATAGGCCTCATTGCGCGTGCCATCAACCTTGGTGCCGTTATCAAGCGTATAGGTTGCCTGTGGCGAAATCAGCGCATCATCAGCATACGCTGGTGTTGCCAGAACGCCCATGCTCAGCGCGCCCGCAACAAGCACACCCGCAAACCCCGCACAGACGCGTGCGCATACGGACTTTTTCATAAGCGATACCCCCAACTACTCTCATCGCATTAGGTTACAGTTCTCTTACAGAAGTGTATCAGACGCGCCGATCACCCATCGTCGCAATCTGGCAAAAGTTTCTAGCGAAGTACGACGCCACCTTCAACGCAGGTATCTTCACTTTGCGCCGGTGCCGGATCAGGCTGCGGTTGTGGGTCGGGCTGCGGTGCAGGCTCGGGCACAGGCTCAGGCTCATACTGCTGCTGCTCCCCGGCAGCCGCTGCCGCAGCCTCCTCTGCTGCCGCCTGTTCAGCAGCCGCCGCTTCCGCCGCAGCCGCTTCTTCTGCTGCAGCCGCATCCGCCGCTTCTTGCTCGGCCTTGGCAATCAGCTCACGCTCAAGCTCTTCAGTGGTCTCAGTTTTGCCGTCAGAGTCGGTGTAGGCAACAAACGCCATACCGTCGCTTACCTGAAAGTCCATCTTCTCAAACGTACCCAGCAACAAATCATGCAGCTCATAGGTGGTGCCATCTTCCAACCCAACCAAAATGTCATACGCCGCTGACACATCATCACTGTCGGGCACGTAATACAGCTCAGCATCTTCGCCCGCTGCAAGCTCTTGCGAAGACGCAATCATCGATGCTGGAAACGAGTCCGCATCGACCGCCTTAATTGACAACGTCTTAATCGGAGCACCAAGCGAGTTCGTAACCGCAATCTTGTACGCCTCATCTGATTGCTTGCCAATAATCACGCCCTCAGACTCAGCCGGCGCCGATGCCTCTGTTGCCTGCGTCGTCTCCACCTCAGCAGGTTCGTCTGCCCCCGCACAACCTGCCAGCATACCCACCAACATAAGCGACAAGCCGCCCGCAACTAAACGCATCCGTCTTCTACTCATGACTTCACATCCCTTCTGAGACCACAGACGCCACCACGCAAGACGAGGTCTCGCCCTCAACAACAATTTGTATCGTAAATGAACCCTCGGGCACCTCATCGGTGGACACACGCGCCACGTACCCGTAGTCGGTTTCAATAGAAACGCCATCAGCGCTTATAACGCTCTGGCGACAAGTCTCATAATACCGCACCGCACCATCGTCTTGCATCAAGCCAACATAGATTGCCGAATTTTGCGGCACATACGCCTCATCAAGCACGCCCGAAATTTTGAGATACGGCCCATCCACTTCCGCGGTCACCGTGGTGGCGGTCTCCACCGAGATGTCCGCGCTCACCTCTTTCGCCTCACGCGCTGGCATAATCGGCGGATTGGTGGCGAAGAAATCCAGGTGTCGCTCCGCACGCTCCACGATCACCACATCAGCGTCCTGCTGATCAATCACCGCCGCGTTATAGGGCACCAGTTTTGTGAACGTGGCCTGCTCAAATTGTGTGGCGAAAAACGGCAGCAGCGCATTTCCAAACGAGTCGCGATACATCACCAGTGACCCTTGCGCGCCCGCCACCTGCGACGCCGTCGAAATATCTGCATCCTCCACGTCTGCCGCATCATTGGTGTAGCTAAACTGCTGCGCCGCCTCATACACCTCCACAGGCTCAGGCGTGCGATCAACCAGATACAGCATTGCCTCCAAATCCCCCACAAAGCTGTTATCCCACGTCACCGCAGCATTGCGATAGTCGTCATGGGCAATATCCAGCGCACTGAGCGCCGCATCATAGGCCATCCGCGCGCCTTCAGTATTCCAGTGCGTATCCGTCTTCATGTACAGCACGCGCTCGTCTGTGCCCAACAGCTCAAACAAATCAAGCGTGTTCACATCATAGGCAGCAAACGCCTCTGCCATACGCGACACATTGCTCTTCCCCACACCAGGCAATTCGTAATAAGGCATATGCTCTGGATACAGCGAGTTTTTATTCGGCGCCACCATGAGCAAAAACTGCGCACCATGCTCATTCGCATACGCCTGCAGCTGTGCCACGTTATACGCAGCGTTATCAATGGTTCGCTCATTCATTGGTCGCGTGCGCTGATAATCCGCCATCGTACCTGCGTAATAGAGCCACCCATCACTTCCAACCACCACCTGATCGGTTGGCGAGGTTGCAAGCCCTTGCGCAAAGAGACGCGCATTCGCCGTTATGATTTCCTGGCGAAACGCAAAGTGATCATCAAAATACATCCCTGCTTCGGACAAGAAGTTGATATTGGGTTGTCCATCAACAAACAGTTCGGGCCACTGTGCCAAATCCTGCAACTCTGCTTCGTCATCATGCGGAGCAAACGGTATGCAGATCAACGGCAACACCAAAGCCACCATGACCAGCACCACAAAAACCAGTGCTACCCGATCGTTGAGCGTATGTCTTTCCTGCTTCGCCATGGCTAAAACCTAAAGTAGATAAACGGATTGTATGCACCGCTTGAGAGGCTCAAAAAGCACAGCACCAGCAGCAGCGCACTGACGCCATAAGAAAGATAAGTCGGCGCATTGCTTGACCCCATGCGCGCAAGCGCATCCTTCACTGGCAGCGACGCAATCACTGCACCAGCAAACGCCACGACAAACACCGGCGTCATCTGGCGCATCAGTATCATCATGGAAGCGTCACTGAAATCCCAGGCAGTAAACATCTGCACAAAAATCGCGCCTGCCTGACCCAAGGAATCCGCTCGAAACACCACAAACGCCAAGCACACCACCAACAAGGTGTAGATATGCCCAAGTGCGCGCGGCAACCGTTTCAGCGGCACCACACTTTCCAGCATCAAGAATGCACCGTGGATCAAGCCCCACACCACAAACGTCCAAGCCGCTCCGTGCCACAGTCCACAGAGGAAAAAGACCATAAGTTTATTGAGCGCCGTACGCGCCTTACCTTTACGATTTCCGCCCAGCGGAATGTAGAGATATTCCTTAAACCACGTGGAAAGCGAGATATGCCAGCGACGCCAAAACTCCTGAATCGTCGTCGAAATATAGGGGAAGTTGAAGTTCTCCTTAAAATGAAAGCCAAACATGCGCCCCAGGCCGATGGCCATATCCGAATAGCCTGAAAAGTCGAAATAGATTTGCATCAAATACGCCAGCGCGGCCATCCACGCCGCCAGCGCATTCAAATCAGTAGGCGCCACCGAATACCAATAATCAACAGCCACCGCCATGTTGTTGGCAATGAGCACCTTTTTCGCCAGACCTATGCAAAAACGGCGAAGACCGCACGCCATATCCGACACCGACGCATGCCGATCAGTGAGCTGCTGGGCAATATCGTGATACTTGACGATGGGGCCTGCAATAAGCTGCGGGAAAAACGAGATATAGAGCAGCACGTGCAAGAAGTTATGCTGTGCGTCAACCTCTTTGCGATAGACATCAATCACATACGACATAGCCTGAAAGGTAAAAAACGAAATACCAATCGGAAGTGGCAAATTCGTCATGGGCACGTTGGAACCAAACAGCCCGTTGATGCAGCCGATAAGCATGTCGGCATACTTAAATACCACCAGCAACCCAAGGTTTGCCACAACCGCACAGCCAACCACCAGCCGTGTTCGCGATGTTTTCGTAAGCGCAATACCCGCCGCCCAGTTAGCCAGCGCACTCACGATCATCAAGAGTACATAGACTGGCTCCCCAAAGGAGTAAAACACCAGCGATGCAATAAGCAGTAAGATATTCTTCGCCCGAATGGATGGCAGCACTTGATTGAGTGCGAACACAATCGGGAAAAATATGCACAAGAAACTCAGCGAGCTGAAGACCATAGCTTCGTTTCCCCGTGATTACCGGGTGTGATAATACGTCGGCGCGTTTGCGTACGTCACCATATACCAGTTGCGCGAAGGAATCTCATGCGCAAGATCTGGGTCACACACATACGTGCGTCCATTCACATAGACCTCAACCCAACCATGCGGCGCTTGAGGAACAACCGCGCCCGGAACCCAGCCAGACACCGTATTAGCACGATACCCAAGTCCACGTGCAATCCAGCAGAACAACCCCGCAAAACGGTAGCAATTACCACTTCCGTTGCGATACATCTCTTTGGCGTAGCGCGCACCCCAGTCCCCGGTTGGATAAAGCGACCCATTGCGATACGGATACGACACAACATAATTGAATGCTCGCTGCAAAGCATCTGAGCCGCGACCCGTACGTGTGTTGATGATGTTTTCAACCATATCGTGGAGCTGCGTGTCGGCCGACTCATTCATGCGACCCGAGCTCTCAAAATAGTACCAGCGCTTATAGCCGTTATCGTAATACCAGGTATTTGCCTTCATAGAGCCACCTTGGTTCATGAAATACCATTTGCCGTTAACCTTGTGCCAGCCTGTCTGCATAACGCCGTTATTCGCCAGCAAATACCACTTATTCGCATTCAGCTGCCAGCCCGTCAGCATATGACCAGATTGCGAAAGCAGATACCACTTACCATCAAGCTGAATCCAGTTCGTGCGCATGTGCCCCGATGATGGCTGCAGGTAATACCACTTACCACCGATAAATCCCCAGCCTTCATGCATCATGCCATTTGAGCGCATGAAATACCAGGAACCGTTAACCTTTTGCCAGCCTGTTAACATGGCACCAGACGAATTGAGGGAATACCATTTACCTTCAACTTTTACCCAGCCCGTTTTCATACGACCGAGTTCGTCGAAGTAATACCACTTTTGATTGATAAAGCGCCAACCATCGCAGGTAAGCGAACCGCCATAATTAATGTAATACCAGGTGCCACGGATTTTTTGCCAGAGCACACCCTTTACCATATCGCCATTCGGGTTCAGCAAATAACGCTTGCCCTCAATCACCTGATTGCCGGTAAGCATGTGGCCTTTATCGGCTAAGTAGTACCAGGAGCCGTTAACGCGTACCCATTCATTTTCAGCGTACGTATTGGCATTTTTAAACCAATACCACACACCTTCACACTGCTTCCAGCCAGCAGAAACAGCAACTACTCCGGTATCTTTACCAGCCTTATCGAAATAGTGCCACTTGTCTCCAACTTTCACAAATTGCTGCGTGTACTGAGGGGCTTCCGGCTCAACGGGAGTGGAAGGAGTGGAGGGCTTTTCAGGCTCTTCGGGAGTAGAGGGCTTCTCGGGCTGCACCGGTTGCGAGGGTTGTACAGGCTCAGTCGGCTTAACTGGCTCTGCAGGTTTTTCAGCCTCACCAGAGTCTGCAACGTCATCAGAGTCTTCAGGCGATACCGCCTCCTGAGCGGTGTCCTGAGACAAGCTATCTTTGGTCGCTTGAGGCTCCTCAGGTGCCTCAAGAGCCTCGTTTTCTTCAACTGTAGTCTCAACGCTCTCTGATTCCAGGATAGGTGCTACCACGTGGCTCTCGACGTCCACGGATTCATTCTCAATGCCAGCCAATTCATCAGCATATGCACTAGAAGTAAACGACAGTGCGCAGATAAACGCACATGCAAACGGAACACACTTCCACATAGTTCTTTTCATGCTCAAACCCCCAATAAGCTCAGAATGCTCCTCTTTAAGAACAGCTTATTAGTATAACGCAAGCAAAGAGATATTTATGCAATTTGGAACTATAAATATGCAGAAATTTTTGCGGCTGGCATAGCAGCCCCCCCCGCAACCACGTGCTCTATCCCCAAAATACAAAAGCGTCCTTTGTGAGCGCGACTTCCCGTCCTCCCACAGCCTGACGCTGTAGTACTTTAGGCGATGGCGGGCTTAACTACCGAGTTCGGAATGGGATCGGGTGATCCCCGCCTCCATGGTCACGCTCACAAAAGACGCTCTTTTGCGAACTTGTATGTGTTTGTCAAGTTCAGGTACTGCACCCTGACGGTTGTATAGCGCTTTTGTGACTTCGCGAATGCATTTTTCGATATCCAACTTATAGCAGAAGAGCTCGGGCTATTAGTAGCGCTCAGCTAAAAGGCTCACACCTCTTACACTTACGCCCTATCAACCTCGTAGTCTACAAGGGCCCTTACCGAATAGAGAACTCATCTTGAAGACGGCTTCCCACTTAGATGCTTTCAGCGGTTATCCGTGCCGGACGTAGCTAAGCAGCCGTGCTGTTGGTCAACAACTGCTGCACCAGAGGTCCGTCCACCCCGGTCCTCTCGTACTAGGGGCAGATCTCCTCAATTCTCTTACGCCTGCGGAGGATAGGGACCGAACTGTCTCACGACGTTCTGAACCCAGCTCGCGTACCGCTTTAAA
>CAJTML010000043.1 GCA_910577495.1 uncultured Eggerthellaceae bacterium | reverse complement strand
CGTTGGCTTGGGCTACACCATTTATCTGGGTAGCGAGTATGAGTCAACCATGATGGCTGAGGCAGGAGAGCTGATCGCACAGGCTCACGCAAATGGCCTGCTGGTTGTACTGTGGATCTATCCGCGTGGCAAGGCTGTCACCGCTGAGAAGGATCCCGATCTGATTGCTGGCGCAGCTGGTGTTGCACTGTGCTTGGGCGCTGACTTCGTGAAGGTCAACCCGCCGAAGCCTGAGGGCGACGACACCCGTACCCCGGCTGAAGCACTCAAGATTGCTGCTATGGCTGCTGGTCGCACTGGCCTGGTATGCGCAGGTGGCTCTACGGTTGATGCTGAGACCTTCTTGACGCAGCTCTATGACCAGATTCACGTGGGTGGCGCTTGCGGCAACGCAACGGGTCGCAACATTCACCAGCGCTCGCTGGATGAGGCAGTGCGCCTGACCAAGGCAATCAGCGCTATTACGCTTGCCGACTACTCAGTTGCTGACGCACTTGAGGTGTTCGAGGGCAAGAAGGACTTCGCCCTGTAAGCGCGCTTTACAACGCTTAACGTTTGGAGCCTGACCTGGTGGTCAGGCTCTTTTTTTGTGGCAGAAGCTCTTCGTGCTCTGTGTACTATTCAAACAACATCAGAAGTTAGGTCTGATTACTTAGGCTGGATTGTGCGATAATGGTTTCGCCAAAAACCAGCGTGTCTCTTTTATATGAGCATGTGTTGAAACTGCATAGTGAACCAATAGCCGGGAGGGCATCTGTCTCTCATGGTTGGTTTCTATGTAGATTCAATCATGCTGGTTTTTGGCGAAACTTTAACGGATGCTCTCCTAGTTTCGCGAAGCCACTCTCTTCTTTGAAACTACGTGAGCACTTTTCAAAGGAGAAGAAATGGTAACGTCGCATCGATTGATTTCATTGCTGTTGGCAGGAGCGCTGGGCGCAACGCTTGTTTCGGCGGTAGGTTGCTCTTCGGCGGATACTCAGCCTTCGTCAGAACCAGTTGACGCACCAAGCGCCCCAAGTGACGAGCAAGACTCAGATGCTCCTGAGGCTGACGATGACTCGAAGAAAGCTGAAGCAGCTAAAGAATCAAAAGAAACCAAAGAGCCGCTCATGAATGAAGCGTCGCCTGCCGCGATTACAAGCGCCGTCGGTGAAAACCTGAGCTCGCTTGAGGAGGTAGAAGCTGCAGCTATGCAAGATGTTGAAGACGCGGTTGCGTATCTTCAGGCTGGATACGATGAGCTTGTGCAAGAAATTGATTCGTATGATGCATATGTTGCCAATGTAGACAAGGTGGAAAACTACTATCAAGAGGTTGTGAGTGTCACTGAGGAAACTTGCATCAACTTGCGAGCGAGAGCAGCTAATTATACGGAGCTCATTTTGTCCTCCGATATGCCCAACGACGATAAGTATGATGCGCTTGAGGGTCTTGAAGACTACATTTATGATGACGCCGCAGATGTGATTGAGAAGGACATCTATGACGGCATTCTGGATGATATGGAAAAGGCATTTTATAGCGGTGTGCTTGATGACTCAGATGATGCGCCTTCGTATGACGATTGGTACGATGCTCGCTCAGACGAATACGGCTGGTGGTACGATGCTCGTTCTGATGTCTACGAAGCGTGGTATGACGTGCGGGGGGATATTTATGAGTTGTATTATGACGAGCGTTCTGAAACTTTCAGTGGCGATATAGATCGGGCATGGAAGAAGCTGGATAATTTCAAAGCTGATGTCGAAAAAATGGCGGGCTAGGTAAGCAGATATTCTGATTACGCGTCTGTATAAGACAATGAAATAAACTTTGAGCCGAGGCGCTGACAGGGTCGGCGCCTTTTCACGCATGCTTAGTTACTATCGCTTGTTGTAGCTGGGTGAGAGGGCAGCGTGAGAAAAGTGGTGGCAGGAATTCATCGGTGCGTGCACCTGACGGAGGCTTTGCGAAGCTCCCGAAACGCAAAAAGGCCTTCTGGCGTTAATAATTTGGCGAATTCCGAAGATTCCTACAAGCCTTCGTCGGACTGCCCCGCCGCAGTATTTGAGGTATCCGCATCGTACCTGGTCAAAAGCCTGTGCTCACGATGCTGCGAACGAGATTGAGATAGCGATCTCTTCGCAAGGTACTGACCGCTGTGCATTCTTCAGATTTCTCTCATTTTTTAACGGATTTGGGCGGTTTTGCGTTTCGCTCGGTCGACACGCAAGTTTTGAGTGGGCTTCGGGGACGCCTCAGGCTCACGCGGCTTGGGCGGGGGCGCCACGCGAGATTCCGCACGAGCCGAACGTGCCCTTATGGCACGTTCGTGCGAGCTCAGGATTGCCCGAGCCTGACGTCCTCGCCCAGGCCGCGCCCGCGCACACGAGGATTGCCCGAGCCTGGCGCCTTCGCCCAAGCCGCGCGCGCGTGGGACCTGGGCATCTTCGCACGCGCATGCGCAGAAAACCGCAGATGCGGGTAAGTATTTACGTTGTTGGGGGAGTAAAAAGAAATGGTGCCCGGGGCGGGATTTGAACCCGCACACCTTGCGGCATCGGTTTTTGAGACCGACGTGTCTGCCGTTCCACCACCCGGGCGCAAGTGAGAAGTATAGCGGAAGCGTAGGCTCACGTCGAGAAAAAAGTTACGAGATTTCAAATTATGCCGGCTAACACTATCAAAAGCGCTTAAATAGCAGTAAAATAGTAATATATGATAGAAACGCATATATATAAGAGCGTCGATATCATTATGGAGGAGTCATCAGGAATGAAACAAAATGATGACTAAATCGGCATTCATTAGCGGGAGGTTTCATAATGTTTGATTGCGGAGTGTCTATCGGCAGATAGACAACAGGCAGGCAAGTCGCAACGTTGAGGCTTTGCGGGTTTGCCTTCGCCCTATGTTCCGCATCCATTACAAATCGCAGCCAAAATTGTAGGTGAGCGCTATGAAACAAGCAGAATTAACTGCCAAAATTGACGAATATCTAGAACAGAACTGGGGTACTGTTGTTGACGATATTCGCACGCTAGTTGAAATCCCCAGTGTTGAGGAGCCCGAACTTGCTGCCCCCGGTAAGCCTTTTGGGCCTGGACCTGCGGCAGCTCTTGAGAAGGCATTAGACATTGCGGCGGACATGGGATTTGAAACCGCAAACGTTGATGGCTTTATGGGCTATGCTGACTTCCCTGGAAAAAGCGAAACACAAGTGGGCATTATCGGCCACATGGACGTCGTGCCAGCAGGACCGGGCTGGACGTTCCCGCCCTTTAAGGTAACCGAAAAGGACGGCTATCTCATCGGTCGCGGCACGTTGGACGACAAAGGCCCGGTTATGGTTGCCCTGCACGCCATGAAATTCTGGAAAGACCAGGGTGTGGAATTCCCTTACACCATCCGTTTCCTGTTTGGCGCAAACGAAGAGACCGACCTTCGCGACGTTGAGTATTATCGCGAGCGTTTTGCGGATCCGGCCTTCCTGTTTACGCCCGACGCGGAATTCCCCGTTTGCTATGGCGAAAAGGGTGGTTACAACGGAACCATCACCTCTGAGCCCATGCCTGAGCGCATGGTGCTTGAGATGACGGGTGGCGTTGCAACAAACGCTGTTCCTGGCGAAGCGCAGGCAATCATCCTCATCAATACCGATGATCTCAAGGGCACCGACGACATCACTGTTGAGCGTCTTGACGAAGATCGCGTGCGTCTGTTCGCACAGGGCAAGAGCGCGCATGCTTCTATGCCGGAAACAGGCGTGAATGCAATTGCGCTCATCATTGACTACCTGCTGGAAAACAACATCGGCACGCAAAAAGAGCAAGACTGGTTCAAGTTTGAAAAAGCCCTGCTGGATCATACGGACGGCAGCGGCGTTGGTCTTGCCACCGCCGATAAAGACTTCGGCCCGCTGACCATTATTGGCGGCACGGTGGCAACTGAAAACGATTGCTTTGTTCAAACCGTAGACAGCCGTTATCCCACGTCAATCTCGGGTGAAGAAATTCAGGCCATCTTGAGCGAGCAAGCTGGCAAAGTAGGCGCAAGCGTAGAAAACACTATGCTGCTCCCTCCGTTCTTGGTGTCTCCCGAAAGCCCCGTCATCCAGGCGCTGTTGAGCGCTTATAACGAAGCAACTGGTCAAAACGCTAAGCCTTTCACTATTGGTGGCGGCACGTATGCGCGTGAATTCACCTCGGGTGCAAGCTTTGGACCGGAGATGCCCTGGATTGAGATTCCTGAGTGGGTTGGTGCCATGCATGGACCAGATGAAGGTATTAGCGAAGACTTACTCAAAGAGGCCTTCCGTATTTACGTGTTGACCTTAGACAAGCTTATGCAGCTTGACCTGTAATTAGCCTATTCGCGGTGCGGCGTGCTACCCCCGCGCGCTTGCATAACGCATGACGCCCCGATGCACCTATGCCATCGGGGCGTACTCTTTTCTTCGCCAAATGTGACAAACAAAGTATGAAATCGCTAATTGTTTGCGTGTATCCCGTTGAAGAAATGCGCGTTATAAGGTTAAATAGTGCCTTGCCGAAATAAAGATTATGCTTGATCAGCAAAAAGCCTTATCGTTTGCAGAGTTGCCAGATTTGCTTTTTCTGCGATACGGTCAGGCTTATCGTATAATCTAGGCAAGAGATAAGAGATATCCACCACAAAACACGTTATGCGTGAGGAGGTTCCCATGTTGAAAGCAATTGTCGTCGACGACGAGGCTCCTGCACGTTCTGAACTTCGATTTTTACTTGATGAAGTAGGTCAGACCGAGGTAGTCGCTGAGGCTGCAAGCGTGCGCGAAGCTATTGAAAAGCTCAAGGAGTACCCTTGCGACGTCATGTTTTTGGACGTCAACATGCCTGAGGCTACTGGTTTGCAACTTGCAGATGCTATGCAGCACCTTAAGTTCCCGCCGGCCGTTGTGTTCGTGACTGCGTACAGTGAGCATGCGCTGGACGCGTTCAAGGTAAACGCTATTGATTACCTGGTAAAGCCGGTTGAGACCGAGCGTTTGGCGCAGGCCATCGCACGCGTTCGTGAGCATGTGGCATTGCATGTACAAGCACAAAAGTCCGAGCGCATCCCGGTTGAAAAGGGTGGCAAAAAGATTCTCATCGGCATCGACAAGATTCGCTTCGTCATGGCTCGCGATGATTATGCGTACCTGCAGACTGACACGGATCGCTACTTTTCAACGGTCAGTTTGGCGCAGCTTGAGAAACGCCTTGATGGTCATGGCTTCTTCAGGGTGCACCGCGGATATCTGGTCAACCTGTCCATGGTTGAAGAGATTGAATCGGTTTCAGGTGGCACGCTGCTTTTGACGCTGAATGGTGTCGAAGAAAAGATTCCGGTGTCTCGTCGCCGTGTGTCTGCTCTCAAGAAAGCACTGGGTCTGTAAGTTTACCTGGTACATTACGCTCTTTCGGGAAGGCGCTTCGTCATGAGGCGCCTTTCTTGTTGTAAGATGGAAACACTTTGAAAAAGCTCGCATAGAGGAGAGAGCTTGACCTTCAGAAGGTACATCGTTGTATTTGCGCTACCTTTAGCGTTTGTAGCGCTGGCTATTGCTATTTATATTGGCCAGCTTTCTTCTGTTGTGAGCAACAACCTCATGACTGCTGTCGATGAGATCACCAGCCATGACGTTGAAACTATTGAGGGCTCGCTCAACAACACCTATGAGCGCTTGGACGCGGTGGCTAAGCGCATGGCGGTCTATGATGTCGAAAGCATCTCGCAACTCCAAGAGCAACTCAACTTAGAGACCGCATCTTCAACCACGTTTAACGCAATTTACTTGCTGGAAGCCGACGGCACCCTGCTCAGCTCAACCTATGTGCACTTTGCCCCTGAAGAGCAAAGCTACCTGGAAATCGTGCAAGATCATGATCGCCAGTTCGCCGTTCTGTATGACGACGCGAACGGAGAGTTGGAGACCTCAAAAGAGTCGCTCATTTACGGCGTTCGCCTTGACGAAAACATGGTCGTTGATGGGCACGAGTTCATTGCCATTTTGGGGAGGTCTGACTTAAGCACCATTCGCAATCAACTTCTGATTGAGAGTTTTGACGGACGTGGCATTTCCAGTGTAGTTAACGACAAGGGTTACTACATTGTGAGTGCGTCTCCCGCAACTGACCTGGCCGGACGCGATAACTTCTACTCTATGCTGGAAGAGGGCTCCATTGAAGATGGCGTGACCATTGCCGAAGTTCGCCAGAATATCTCTGACGGAAAAAGCTTCACCATCAATTGCGTGAATGCAGAGGGCGAAGAGTTGGTCATGAGTTTTGCGCCCGTCAATGGCACGAGTTGGTCGTTTATTATGACCGTGCCCGCCAGCGTAATTCAGGAGCGTTTTGCACCGTTCATGACCATGACGGGTGCCATGCTGTTAGCCGTGTTGGTAATGGTTGCGGTTATGCTGGTGCTTTTGTACCTCTCCATGAAGCGATCGGTGCTGGCCAGCGCGCAAGCAGCTGCCCGCGCGGAGTTCCTCTCCAACATGAGCCACGAAATCCGCACGCCGCTCAACGGCATCGTGGGGCTCAATCACCTCATGGAGCGCCACATTGACGACACGGAGGCCATGGCCGGATACGTCAAAAAGCTGGACAAGACGGCGCACTATTTGCTCTCGCTCGTGAACGACATTTTGGACGTGTCGAAGTTGCAGGCGGGCAAGATTGACCTGGTGCGCGAGCCATTCAACTTCAATCTCGTGGTGGAAAACCTCTGCATCATGGAGCGCGAGCCCATGACAGAAAAGCACATCAACTTCGAGCTGGATATTGCCGAAATCAAAAACCCGTACCTGATGGGAGATGAGGTACGCATTGCACAAGTGCTCATGAATGTACTGTCGAATGCGGTGAAGTTCACTCCCGAAGAGGGTCGCATTACGCTGCGTGCGTCACAGGTAATCTCTGCTGACGCGAAAAGCTCCATTGTGACGGTGACTATTGCTGATACGGGATGCGGCATGTCGGCTGATTTCCAGAAGCACATCTTCGACTCCTTTACTCAGGAGCGCAACAAGATTAGCTCTAGCCAAAAAGGCACTGGTTTGGGCATGTCAATCAGCCATCTGCTTATGGAATCCATGGGCGGAAGCGTCAGCGTGGAAAGCGATCTGGGTAAGGGGAGTTGTTTCACGATTCGCTTTGTCTTAGACATTGACCAGTCAGCCCATGAAGCCGATGACGCGCCTGCTCAAGAAGCGGCGCTGCCGGCGGGCGCTGGCCAGGGCGCAGGTCGTGACGCCCAGCAGGACGCAGGTCGTGGCGCCCAGCAGGGCGCCGAGTCGGGCAGCAGCCAAAGCGCCGATCACGCCGAGCCCGTCACCCCGTGCGTGGTGCTTGTGGCTGAGGACAACGAACTCAACGCCGAGATCATCACAAGCATTTTGGGTGAAGAGGGCTACGAGACCATTGTGGCCTCAGATGGTAAAGAGGCCCTTGAAACGTTCGCCTCATCAGCGGAAGGCTCCATCGACGTCATCTTGATGGACGCCCAGATGCCAGTCATGGACGGCTACGATAGCGCGCAGGCCATTCGCGGCTTGCCCCGTGATGACGCCAAGACCGTGCGTATTTTCGCCTGCACTGCCTCCACCTTCACCGAAGACAAAGAGCGCGCACTGCAGTGCGGCATGGATGACTTTTTGGCTAAGCCGCTTGAGGTTGACATCGCCCTTAAAAAGCTTCAGGCTGTTCGAGAGAGTAAACAAGGGGGCGAATGCCATGGGGGGCACGCAAGAACGTAAGCGCACCAAGCGCGCGAAGAGTCAGAGCACGTGGTTTTCAGGAATGTGCATGCGCATCGTGTGCGCTGCGCTGAGCGTTGTGCTTGTTGTGAGTGGTGCGTGTTTGTTTGCGGGTTGTTCAGGGTCTGCGTCTTCTGCGCAAAAGGGAGACGAGACGCACCTCATTATCAAGGTGCCCGACACCAAGCATACCGCCATTTGCGATGGCACTATTACCACCATTGATCAGGTTATACAGCGCATGGCCGATGCGTATATGCAGGATCACCCCGAGAAAAACGTCACCATTGAGGTGAAAACGTTTGAGCAGGACGGCTACGAGGCAAACATCGTTGAGTGCTATGACACCGATGACGCCGCCGATATTCTCTACGCTGATTATTTCAATATGACCACCTTCATTCACGATGGTCGCGTGGTGCCCTTAGACGACATCATTACCCCTGAGATTCGCGAAGATGTCTATGACTATATTTGGGATGAGTCAACGTTTGACGGGCGCACCTATGCGATGCCGTATCTGACGCGACAAAATGTGCTGGCGTACAACAAGGACTTGTTTAACCAGGTGGGACTTGAGGAATTTGTTGCCATTGATGAGATTCAGTCCTGGACACACGATGAGTGGGACTACGTTTTAGACACGCTTGCGCAGAACCTGCCAGAGGGCACGTATCCCATGATGATGTATGCGAATTCCGACCAGGGTGACACGCACATCATGGCGCTTTTGGGAAGCCGCGGATCAACGTTGTATGACGAAAGCGGCCACATGATTTTGTCTGAGCCTGAAGGTGTTGCGGGACTGGAAGAGATTCGCCAGGGTGTTGAGCGCGGGTGGTATCCGCCGCACGCACAAAACCTGGACATTAATGACTGCTCAAGTCTCTTCAAGCAAGGACAACTTGCTATCTACTTCTTGAACAACGTCTCCTATGAGCGCTATGGGTCTTCGGTCGGTCTTGTCAATTTCCCGGGTACTGATGGTGGGCTTGCTACCACGTTCACCTCGGGTTTTGAGGTGTTCGATAACGGAGATGCGGATCGCGTGGTTGCGGCGAAGGATTTCTTGTCGTATGTCTACAGTAACCCCGATTTGCTCTCGTATGCGGCTGGTGCGCTTCCTGCTTCGCAATCGGTAGCCCAAGAGTATCGCTATGAGATCAAGGGCTTCGACATGTTCGAAGACAACTACGTCAACGTCGTTAATGTCTTTGGGGACAATCCTGATGTGCGCGGCATTCGCGAACACTTCCACGTGGTGATTGCTGATTTGCTGGCTGGCAAACTGACCGCGGAAGAGGCGGCGCAGACCCTTGATGAGACGTGCAATGCCGTCATTGACGAGGGCTATGCCACCTCTCAGCTGCACGAATAGGCCTATCCCATTCACAACTTAACCATACAAGTAAGCGCAGATGCACCGCTTTTGCTGTGTTTTGCTAGAATAGGAGCATTATACGCACGCTGAGGTGCACACTCACGTTGTAACGAAAGAAGGATGCCATGCTCTCGGGCGACATGGAAAAACTCTATCCGTCTGCAAAGACCCTGGTAAAAGACTGCGTTGCAAGCAGAATTCACGCAAAAGATGCAACGCTGTATGACTTCTCAGAACAAGCGCAAGCCTGCGCGCAAGAATACATGGGCTGGGCTGATCTGGCCAGCAATCCGCCGTTTCCGCTGGAGCAAATTCAGGCCTTCGCCGACTCCATCATCGCGCAAGGCCTCAAAACGGTGCTGCTCATCGGCCAGGGCGGATCAACTCAGGCGCCCATGACCATCACCAAATACAACAAGCCTGATTCATCGCGCATTGCCTTTCGCACGCTGGACTCTGACTCTCCGGTGCGCATGCGTGCGCTTTTAGCCGGCATTGACCCGCGCACGACCCTGTTCATCATCTCGTCGAAAAGCGGCGGCACCATTGAACCGCGCATGGCGCTGCAGGCGGTTCGCGACATCATGTCTGACAAGATGGAGCCCCAAGAAATGGCGAAGCACCTGGTGGCCATCACGGATCCGGGTTCTGATCTGGAGCGCATTGCACGCGAAGAGGAGTGGGCGGCGGTCTTTTCAGGCGAAGCCACGGTGGGTGGCCGCTTCTCGGCACTGTCGGTGTTTGGCCTGCTGCCGGCTGCACTGGTGGGTATTGATCTACACGAATTCATGAATCATGCGCTGGATGCTGAGCGTCAGTGCTCTGAAGACGCCATCGACAATCCCGCTATTGTGCTGGCGGCGTTTTTGTACGACAACTACGTGCAGGGTCGCAACAAGTTCTCGTTCTTAACCCAAAAGCGCGGCCGCGTGTTGGGCCTGTGGATTGAGCAGCTGGTTGCAGAGAGTTTGGGTAAAGAAGGCCAAGGCATCCTGCCCAATATTGAGATTGACACGCTGCTTTTGACCGAGGATCCAGGTGACCGCAGCGTGATCACGTATCTGACCAAGACCGACCTGTGGGATGAGCGTCGCAACTTTGAGATGAGCTTGTCCTACATTGACCCGGCCATCCCGCGTCAAAACTACAAGATCAACTCGGTTGAAGAGCTGGCGGAGCATTTCGTCTTGTGGGAGTATGCCATTGCCATGTGCGGCTACCTCATGAAGGTTTGCCCGTTTGATCAGCCCGACGTGGCCTCGGCTAAGGCGGTTGTGTTGGACATCTTACATAACGGCCAGCCTGAGCCCAACTTCACCGAGAATTTCATCGGACCAATTAATATGGGTGACGCTGAGGTTCGCCTTTCTAACGATTTCGCTGATCAGGAAACCATCGCTGGTGCCTTGAAGGCGCTGCTTGGCAGCATTGAGCACGGCGACTACTTCGCGCTGAACGCCTTCTTGCCGTTTACGGGCGAAGGCAGGCGAGAAGCGCTTGAGTCCATTCGCCATGGCGTTGCCGAAAAGCGCGGCGTCGTGTCATGTCTGGAAGTCGGGCCGCGTTATCTGCACTCAACCGGCCAGCTGCAAAAGGGTGGCCCCAACATTGGCGTATTTTTGATCCTTTCCGCTGATGAGCTCAAGGATATCCCGCTCAACAATGAGGCGGAGAGCCTGGGCAATTTGGCGAAGGCGCAAGCAATTGGTGACTTCGAGACGCTTGCTTCGCGCGGGCGACGCTGCATCCATTTGCACCTGCCCGACAACTCGGGTGTGACCCTGCGTGCGCTGGCGGTCATCATTAATAACCTGTTGGAAGAGCTTGAAGATTTCGTTCCAGTAGAGGATCTATGTGAGTAGGAGTTCGCTATGAAAGAAGCGCTTGACATCCAGGTCAAAGGGGTTGTTCAAGGTGTTGGTTTTCGTCCCTTTGTCTATCGGCTTGCTAAGCGCTTTTTGATTAGTGGGTGGGTGCTCAATGGCGTTGATGGCGTGTTCATTCATGCCGAGGGCGAAAGCAACTTGCTGGACGAGTTCGTGATTGAGCTCTCCGAAAACGCGCCGGCTGCCTCGCGGGTTGAAGAGATTGACCTCAAAGAGGTGCCGCTTGAGGACTTCGACACCTTTGAGATCCGCTTTTCCGACGAAGCGTCCACCGACAAAACGACGCTCGTATCTCCCGATCTGGCCACGTGCGCGGAGTGCGAGGCTGAGCTGTTTAACCCGAACAATCGGCGTTTTCGCTATCCGTTCATCAACTGCACCAACTGCGGTCCGCGCTTCACGATCACCGATCAGCTGCCCTATGACCGCAAACATACGTCCATGAAAGACTTCGCTTTTTGCGAAACGTGTGCCCACGAATATGCCGACCCGCTGGACAGGCGCTTTCACGCGCAACCCGATGCGTGTTTTGATTGCGGGCCGCATCTGTCGTGGTGTGTGCATGAAGGTGGTGAAATCACCGCGCCGCTAACCACGCCCGAATGGGGACTTGACCAGGAGATGAGCGATGCGATCTTGGCGCAGGCAGTGGATATGCTTATGGCGGGCAAGATCCTGGCAGTAAAGGGTTTGGGCGGCTTTCATCTGGTGTGTGATGCACAAAACGCTGACGCGGTGGCACTGCTTCGTGAGCGCAAACATCGCGAGGGCAAACCGTTTGCGGTCATGGCGCCCACGCTTGATGAAGTTCGCGAATTCTGCCAGGTCAACGCTGCCGAAGCCGACGTCTTGCAGTCAACGCAGCGTCCTATCGTGCTGTTGCGTAAACGCCCCGAAGTGAACTTTGTGCCGCGCTTGGCCGATGCATTGCCTGAGCTGGGCGTCATGTTGCCCTACACGCCGCTGCAGCATTTGCTCTTGCATGACTTAAAGGAGCGCGGCGGCTCGCTTTTGGTGATGACCTCGGGAAACATTTCTGACGAACCCATCGTGATTGATGACGCGCACGCATACGAGCAGCTTTTTGCGGTAGCTGATGGCTTTATTGGCAACGACCGCGCTATTCTTGTGCGCTTTGATGACTCGGTGGTTCGCGTGATCAGTGCAGGTGGCGCTGGGGATGCACTGCAATTTGTGCGTCGATCACGCGGGTATGCGCCTATGCCGCTGCCGCTTTCGGAGGAGTTGCGTGGGGGTGCGCACCAGGACGGCTCGCAGAGCGAATCGTCAGACGTCGCGCCAGACGGCTCGCCAGACGTAGCACCAGACGTTGCGAATCTGCCGTCCATTTTTGCAACGGGACCTGAGCAGAAGAACACCTTTACGCTTACGCGCCAGAATGAGGCATTCGTCTCTCAGCACATTGGAGATATGGAAAACGCGCAGACCTTCGACGCGTGGCTTGCCACCAAGGCGCGCTTTGAGTCACTGTTTGAGATTACCCCGCAGCTGGTTGCGTGCGATGTGCACCCCGAGTATCTGACCAGCAAATGGGCGCATGAGCAGGACTTACCGGTCATTGAGGTGCAGCACCACCAAGCGCACATCACCTCGGTGCTTGGCGAACACGGCCTGTTTGGCCCGGTTTGTGGCATCGCATTCGACGGAACGGGATACGGTCCTGATGGCGCGCTGTGGGGCGGGGAAGTGCTGTTGACCAACACCCAAGCCTTTGAGCGTTTCGTTAACTTCGCCTACGTGCCCATGCCGGGTGGTGCAGCCTGCATCAAGCATCCTTTGCGTATGGCTTACGGCGTGCTGTGGGCGTTTGACCTGCTGGAACATCCTGGTGCGAAGGCGTGTTTGGAGCAGCTCGGAGAGCAAGCAGCCATTTGCGAGCAGATGATTGAGCGTGGGCTCAACACACCGATGACCTCGTCGGTGGGACGACTCTTTGATGCAGCAAGCGCGCTTTTGGGTGTCTGTACCGAGCCGCGCTATGAGGGCGAGCCTGCCATCTTGCTTGAGGCCTGCATGGAAACGCTTGATCGGGCACGTGACGAGGCGCTTACTCGTGAAGCTCAGGCGCGTGCCTACGAAATTCAGGTCGTGAAGAACACTGCTTCCGCCACCTCTACGGCACAAGATACCTCTGTGGTGCTTTTCGACGCCGCGACGTGTTTTGAAGCCATGCTGGACGATGTGGTGGAGGGTGTGGCGCTTCCCGTTATTGCGCGGCGCTTCCACAATGCGTTTGTGCAGGCCGTGGTTACCGCCGCTGAGCTGGCGCGCAGCGTCTATGACATCACCACGGTGGCGCTTTCGGGTGGCGTGTTCATGAATCGTTACCTCATTGAACATGCGCTGGTTGCCTTAGAGAATGCGGGCTTCACGGTGGCAATCAATCGCGATCTGCCGCCCAACGATGGCTGCATTTCCTTTGGCGAAGCTGTGGTAGCATGGGCTTCGAACCACGAATAATTGCTCGCTTGTGCTGATTGAACGCAGGCAGCGCGCAATAAGAGCGAAAGAAGACAACCTATGTGTTTAGCGATACCAGCAATCATTGTTGAGAAGAAAGACAACGGCCTGGCTGATGTGGATATTTTAGGCGTGCACCGCGACATTGCGCTTGATCTGACGCCCCAAGCTGAGGTGGGGGATTATGTGCTCGTGCATGCTGGCTTCGCCATTGAAGTGGTGGACCAGCAATTCGCACAAGAGACGCTAGATCTCATCAAGCAGTTCCCTGAGCTGGCCGAACAGGAGTAGCACATGACTGCTTCTGTTCCGTTCGATCTGGACGCATTCAAAGACCCGTCGCTGGCATTGGGTCTCGTTGAATCTATTAATAAGTTGGCGCCCGCTGAGGGCATGACGCTCATGGAAGTGTGCGGCACGCATACGGTTTCCATCGCGCGCAACGGCATCCGCGATCTCATGCCGCAAAACACGCGCCTGGCAAGCGGCCCGGGTTGTCCGGTTTGTGTCACTTCAAACAAAGACATCGACACCATCATTGCGCTTGCCCGCGTGGACGGCGTTACTATTGCAACGTTTGGCGACATGACGCGCGTGCCCGGTTCAACCTCCTCGCTCTTAGAAGAGCAGGCGAAGGGTCGGTCGGTACAAATTGTCTATTCGCCGCTTGATGCGCTGACGCTTGCACAAGAACACCCCGATCAGCAGATCGTGTTTGTGGGCGTCGGCTTTGAGACCACCACGCCGCTGGTTGCTATGGCCATCAAGCGCGCACAAGCGCTTGGCCTGGAAAACTTCAGCGTGTATGCCATCCACAAAAACATGCCCGGCGCACTTGAGGCAATTGTCAACGATCCGCGTGTGAAGATTGATGCCCTCATTTTGCCTGGTCACGTGAGCACTATCATCGGTTCCGAGCCCTACGAATTCTTGGCGAAGCAGTATGGCATCCCGGGTGTTATCACCGGTTTTGAGCCCAATGATATCTTGCAAGGTGTTGCCATGCTGGCGCGACAATTGCATGAGGGACGCGCTGATATTGAGATTGCGTATGCTCGCGCTGTTTTGCCTGAGGGCAATCCTATCGCTCGCGCTGCCATTGATGAGGTGTTTGAAACTTGCACAACCACCTGGCGTGGCCTGGGCGAGATTCCGGATTCGGGGTACCGCATTCGTCCTGAATATGCTCAGTTTGATGCTGTGGCTCGTTTTGCTCCTGAAGTTGAGCCGACGATTGAGCCGAAAGGGTGCAAGTGTGGCGATGTGTTGCGTGGCACCATGTCGCCTCATGAGTGTCCGCTCTTTCGGGTGGTCTGCACGCCAGAAAACCCTGTTGGCCCGTGCATGGTAAGTAGCGAAGGCAGTTGCGCGGCGTATTATCGCTACTATTAAGAAGATTCATCGGGCCTGTCTTCGAAGCGTTGGCTGGCTCCTCTGGGTGGCATTGGCGTTTTTGGGCCTGCGATACTTGTGCTTTTGCACAAAGTGGTGAGCCTGTGGAGTCTTCGCTAGCGCGGTATTTTTGTTACGTTGGCAGAACCGTTACTATCGCGTAATAATTTGTGCAACATCGTCCAAATAGGAATATGCAAAAAAGTGTGCATTACTGCATGAAGTTATAGATTCATACCATTTGCATAGGCCGGGTTTGAATCAGAATGTATATTTATCCGATAAGTCAGCAAGTCAACGTATCGCGTAAAAATCCCCTCGCTTTGTAAAATTGTGCACTTGCACAATAATGCCGTTGCAAAAGCGTCAAATTATACGGTCATTTTCTGTTGCGGGTGATCAAAAAAGATGGTATAACTCTAGTCACCGGCTAAAGCAGCACATGATGTGTGGCGCTACTTCTCAACTTGTTCGTGCCGATTTTAGTTGAGTTTTATGTTCATCCCTCATGATGCTGACAAAAGCTGAGTACACAGATATTTGTGTGTAAGCCTGAAGGCAGCAGAGAGAGCTGCCAGAGAAAGGAGACTGTCATGGCGAAGATAGTCAACTCTTGGAACGACTGGGATCCGCTAAAGCACGTTATCGTTGGTATGTGCGACAACTCAGTTATTCCTCCGGAGGAGCCCGCAACCTCTGAGAAGGTTCCGGTAGACTCTGAGATGCGCGGCATGTGGGGCTTGCGTCCGCTGCGCACCGTTGAGGTTGGCAATGCCTGCCTTGAGAACCTTGTTAAGGCAGTAGAAGAGCGCGGCGTTGTTGTAGACCGCCCGACACCTCTTCAGTGGAACCAGGCCATCGGCACGCCTGA
>CAJTML010000042.1 GCA_910577495.1 uncultured Eggerthellaceae bacterium | reverse complement strand
GACACCTTGTGCACGGCGAAGGCCAAATTCCGCCACCGGGCTTTGTGCCGCAAGACACACGCGCGCTGCCTTGGTGGCCACGAGTGTCTGGAAGTTAACGCAATTTAGAAGTGCGGTCTCAATGAGCTGGCAGTCCATGATCGGACCGGTCACACGAACTAGCGGCTCATGCGGAAACACGATTGTTCCCTCAGGCACCGCATCAATATTGACCGAAAGCTTATAGTTTTTGAGATAGTCCAAAAACTCCGGCTTGAACAATTTGCCGCCACCTGGCGCATCCAAGCTGGCCAAATACGCACAGTCCTCTTCGCTAAACGAAAAGCTCTCAACCAAATCCGCCAGCTGTGCCATACCACACGCTACGGCATATCCCCCGTTAAAGGGATACGTGCGAAAATACATATGAAAGCATGCCTCTTCGCGCTCTTGACCACTCTCAAGATAGCCCTGCGCCATCGTGATCTGGTACAGGTCGGTCAGCATGGCATAATCAATTGACAAGCCCATACGCTAACCCTGCGATTCTTGCGTTCCGTTTGCTTTATGGCTGCGCCTGCGACGACGATGCACCTGCTGATTCGGCTTTGCTTGCGTCTTCGCGGACGCTTCAGGCTTTGGTTGTCCCTGCTTGCGCGCAGGTGAGTTCTGCCCGCCCTGGCCGCGCATCTTGCTATTTCCATCAACCTTTTTGCGCTGCTGCGGCTTTTGCGCATGGGCGCCCTCAGACCTATTCGCCTTTTGATTGCGAAGCCCCGAAGAGCGTCTCCCCGGGCGAAGAGATCCAAGCGAGGGCTGCGATTGTCCCGCTTGCGTCGGTGATACCTGTACCCCTTGCGCACTTTGGGGCTGTTCACCCTGTCCAAGCGTGGTGCTGCGACGACGCCTCAGCTTGCGACTTGCATGCGCCGCTTCGCCCGCAGCCGCTTCATCTTGACGACGACGCTTTGAACGCCCGGGCAGCGAAGACGAACCTGCGCCCTCTGAGCGCTTTTGATGCTGGTTGCGATCCTTCTTGCTTTCCGACTTGCGTCGCTTTGCCGGCTGCTCTGAGATGTGTCCGGGTTGTGCCAGCTGATCGGTGCCTTTCAGCTGCACCGTTGAACCAAACAACGTCGAGTGCTCAATGGAGCCAAACGCTGCCTCGTCTTGAGCGCGCTGCCACGCCTCGGCGCCAACAGCGCGTGGACGCAGCCCCTCCTCAGGAGGATCAAAGTCCGCCAACGGCACGCGCACGGGCTTTTCGCCCTCAATGCGCAGCGTCACAACTTCACGCGGCACATCTAACGACACCACCTTCGCCACGCCTGCAGGCGTATCAATAGAGGCGTTTTGCTTGGGTGCGCGCGAGTTGAAATCCTTATACGCTTCAAACTCATAGCGAAGACAGCACATCAATCTTCCGCACACGCCAGAGATCTTTTGCGGGTTGAGCGAGAGGTCTTGCTCCTTAGCCATACGAATGGTGACCTGGCAAAACTCTCCGCCAAGACGCTTGCAGCACAACTCTTGGCCACAGTGTCCCAAACCGCCCACCATACGCGCTTCGTCACGCACGCCAATTTGGCGCATGTCAATACGCACGTGGAACTGCGCGGCCAGCTTGCGCACTAAATCACGAAAATCAACGCGGTCTCCCGCTTCGAAATAAAAGATGGCTTTGTCCCCATCAAGCAGATATTCCACCGAAACCGGATGCATATCCTCATTGGTCTCGGCCGCCATCTGCTTAAAGATCGGCAGCGCCTCGCGTGAGAGCTGCTCCATACGCGCAGACGTTTCAATGTCTTCGTCGGTGGCAATGCGCAGCACCGGCTTGAGCGCGCTTTTCAAATTTGCCACCTGCTCATCCGTTGCGTCGAAAACCTCTGCCGCCAAATGCCCAAATTCCGTACCACGCGCTGTGGTGACCACCACCGGATCACCCGGTGCAATCACGAGGTCTTGGGCATCAAACCATAAAACCTTGGGGTTATATAATAAATTCACGGGTGCAATGCGAACCATAACGCACCTTTCTAATGTTGTAATAATCGCGCATAATCCTGCGTTTCAGTTTGACCATATAGTATATCGCGAATAGCAAACAGCAGCACATCGATGCACGTTTCAGGAGACACATTTTAGGTTAGCGCCCTATCAATTGCAGACGTTACGGCAAGCGCAGACGCCGCACGCGCCTCATTGGTGTCAAGGGCAACCGCGTTGAGTGCTGACGCCACATCGGTATTGACAATGAGCTCATCGCCCTGAGCACAAATGACCAGCACATCGCGAAGCCATGAGCGCGCGATTGCCATGAGTTGATGCAGCGAGGCCATGGTAGCTGCACTCAATTGTCGCTTGTGTCGTGCTTCAAGTTGGCGAAGCGCAGACTTTTCCAAAAAGTCTTTGTTTTGCGCAAGCTCTTGCTCTTGCTCGGCGCGCACCACATCCAACGGAGCCTGCGTCAGCGCAACCAGTTCGCGGGCATAGCCAATCACATCCCAATCGTCGGCATGATAGAGCTGCCCGAGCATCTCAAAAACGCGATTGCGAAACGCCATACGCTCATTCGACTTCAAAAACGCCGCTGCGCCCTCCAACGAGTTATTGGAGGCTGCCAGCGCAAAGCGTGCCTGATCAAAGCTGGCTCCGGTATTCTGCACCACCAGCTGCGCTGCTTCTGTATCAGGAATCGTGCGAAATGGCACCACCTGACAGCGTGACACAATAGTTGGCAAGACCGAATCAGCGGTGCGCGCAAGCAGGATTAACACCACATCCTCAGGCGGCTCTTCCAGCGTTTTCAAAAACGCATTTGCCGCCTGTACACCCAACAGATCAACGCGATCTAAAATATAGATCTTTTTGTTCGCGCGAATAGGCGCAAGCGTGGCGTCCGCGGTGATTGAGCGCACCTGCTCTACCAGATAGCCATTTGCGCCTTCAGGCGCAAATATCCGCACGTCAGGGTGCTTTCTGCGCTTTACTTTATCGCAGATATCACAGGTTGCACAGCACGCTTCGCCATAGGTCTCCCCACCCGTTGCACACAAAATAGCCTGCGCAAACGAGAGCGCCGCAATCGTTTTATTTGAACCTGCAGGCCCGGTAAATAAATACGCATGACTGACGCGATTTTGCGAAACGCTCGCACGCAAGAAGTCACGCACCTGCGGCTGACCAAACACGTTTTCAAACACATCAGCCATCTGCTAGTCCTCATCCTGAAGGTTGCGCGGGCAGGCTTTAGTAGCACCCAAAGGCGCTTCAGCTGACACATGACGCGTATTAAAGCGGGCAAAGTACTCATCTGATGCAAGCAGCGGCGCAAGCTCACCAAACATATCAGAAACTGCCTCAAACACGTGGCGCGCGGTCACGGCTTTTTCCTTGTCAGACACAACTGCAACCACCCGATCAGGAAAACGCTCAGGTAATTGCTCATAGGCGGCGTTGACGCGATTGTGAAACGCTGCCCCTTCAAGCTCCAACCGATCTGCATCGCGCTTATCGGTTGCGCGCGCCAAATTGGCCGCCGCATCCGCCCCCGTGGTCATAAGAATTGTGCGATCGGGAGTGATATGTTTGCAGGCGAACGCGTTTGCCGCAACGATAAACGCCTCGTCAAGCTCACGTCCAGCGCCTTGATAGGCAAGCGTTGAGTCAGTAAACCGATCACATAACACCACTGCCCCGCGCTCAAGCGCAGGAGCAATCACCTCATCAATGAGTTGAGCGCGGCACGCCTCATAGATCAACAGCTCAGCGCGGGCAGAAAGATTGGCATTGTGCGGATCAAGCACGATTGCGCGCAGCGCTTCGCCAACCGCTGTTCCACCAGGCTCACGCAGGCACACCACCTCATACCCCGCATCCATGAGCGCTTCTGCTAAAAAGCGAATGTGGGTTGACTTACCGGCGCCATCGCCGCCTTCAAACGTTATAAAGATGCCGTCACGTGAAGCGACGGCACGCGTTGGTTGCGTCATAAACGTTGCAACTTTCTATAGGTCATATACGTCATCACCATAGCAATCAACTCCCACAAAGACCGGGAAGTCAACGACGGTGATCTTACGGAGGGCTTCAGTTCCTAGTTCATCATAACTGATGACCTCTGATGTATCTATGCACTTCGCAAGAAGAGCAGCAGCTCCTCCCACACTGGCGAAATAGACCGAACCCGTCTCAACACACGCTTGCTTTACCTCACGCGAGCGACGTCCCTTGCCAAGCGTTGCCACTATGCCCGCACGATAAAGCGCCGGTGCGGCAAAATCCATGCGCGAAGCTGTGGTCGGCCCGATGGCGCCAAACGGTCGCCCCGCACACGGCGGGGTGGGTCCTGCATAAAAGATCGTCTGACCCGCCAAGTCATAAGGAAGTTTACCCTGCTCTTCCAGCTCAGCTAACAGGCGAATATGCCCAGCATCTCGCAGCGTATACATCGGACCAGTCAGCAAGCAGGCATCTCCCGCGCGAAGCTCTTTGAGCGCCTCGCGATCAAGCGGCAGCGTCAAACGGCGCAGTGACTCACTCATGGTCGCCTCCTTGCTCAGCTGCCACCAGAAGCGGCATCAAATCTATGGTTGCACGACGCATAGCCGAACAACCCATGTTGATAGCAACTGGCAAAGCAGCAATATGGCAGGGTGCGGTTTTCACGCGCACGTCAAATGCGGTCATGTCCCCACTAAGACCTGCCGGTCCGATTCCCAATGCGTTGATAGCCGCTTTGAGCTCTGCTTCAAACGCAGCCGTCTGTTCATCGGGTGCCACCTCATCAAGGGGACGCATGAGCGCTTGTTTGGCAAGGCCAGCAACCTTATCGAAGGTTGCGCCCACACCAACACCCACAATCAGCGGCGGGCAGGCATTCGGCGCTTTTTCGCGAACACAGGAAAGCACTTCTTCAATGACGGCCGCTCTGCCAGCACCAGGCGTCAGCATAACTACACGCGAGGCGTTATCTGAGCCGCCGCCCTTGAGCATGATATGCACGCGAGCCACTCCCGGCTCAGGCAGCGTATGAATCTCGCAGAATGCCGGGGTATTATCGGTGGTATTCGTGCGATCAAACAGCGCATCACGCACGATTGATTTTCGTAAAGCTGCCTCGGTATAAGCCGCCGCAACTGCATTGTTTACCTGGGAAAATACATCTCCTGTTATGCAGACATCCGAGCCAATCTCCAAGCACACCCACACACTTCCGGTGTCTTGACAAATGGGTACCCTATCAGCCTTTGCAATGTCAGCATTTTCTAAGAGTTGGTCAAGCACAAGCTGTCCACGCGCCGACGTTTCGGTTTCGGCTGCATGCTTGAGGGACGCCCACACGTCATCAGGCAACACACACGCAAGCGTGGGTATTGCCTGATAAACCACATCCCCCAAAAGGTTTGGGTCAATGCTATACACCGTGTATCACCAGTTATTCGCTTTTGGCCGGCAGTGCGTCAAGACCTTTGCGAACGCTATCGGCGCTGCGCTGCAGGTCAGCCAGCTCTTCGTCGGTGAGCTCAAACTCAACGATCTCTTCCACGCCACCTTTGCCCAGGCGAACGGGTACGTTCATATAGAGATCATCAATGCCATATTCGCCATCTAAGTGAGCACAGACGCTCAAGATCTCGCCTGAATCCGTCAGAATTGCCTCAACCATCTTGGCGATGGATGCACCCGGCGCGTAATAAGCGCTACCGGTCTTGAGGTGTGCTACCACCTCAGCGCCACCTTTAACGCAGCGCGCAACTACCTCATCAACCTCTTCGGGCGAGAGCATATCAACAATGGACTGGCCAGCAACGGTGGTCAGGCGCGGCCAGCAGACCATACCTTCGCCATGAGCACCAACCGCCCAGGCACGCACGTCAGCCGGGTCACACCCAAGCTTCTCGCAGACCGCAAACGACAAACGAGATGAGTCAAGCACGCCACCCATGCCCATCAGTCGCTTCGCCGGAAGGCCAGACTCCTGATATGCCAGATAGGTCATCACATCAAGCGGATTGGTAACGCAGATATAGACCGCTTCGGGCGAATACTTGATGGCCTGCTCAATAACCGAGCGCATGATACCAGCGTTTACGCCCAGCAAGTCCTCGCGCGTCATACCTGGCTTGCGCGCGATGCCAGCCGTAATGACGACGATGTCGGAGTTTGCGGAAGCCTCATAATCATTTGAGCCGCTCACCGTCACGTTGAACTGCTCAACACTGCGCATATGCATCATGTCAAGCGCTTTGCCCTGCGGCAAACCTTCCGCCACGTCAACCATAACCACGTCAGCCAAATTCTTCGACGCAATAATGTGTGCCGCGGTTGCTCCAACGTTTCCTGCTCCAACAATCGTAACTTTCGCCATGATGACCTCTCCTATCTTCTACCTACTTGGTTACTTCTTTGCTGATGACTTTTTCGCACGCGATTTTGTCGACGTCGTCTTCTTGGAAGTTTGAGCGGACGCCTTCTCCTCGTCCTTCTCCTTGCCCGGGCAGTCGAAATTCGGGCATAACTTCCACGGACCGCGCGAGGTATGAACAATCACCATCGGTGCTCCGCAGTGCTCACACACCTCATTGGTTGCCTCAAGCTGCCCATACTGCGGCAGCGGATAGCCAGTTTGACAATCGTCGTAATTCTCACAGCGAATAAAGCGCTTAAGCGTGCGCGGGTTTTTCTGCGCGATGAGGTTTGCGTCAATGCCTTTTGCCTTACACGTCGGGCATTTGCCAACCACCACATCAGGCTCTTTATTGGTAGAGCAATTCGGATCAATGCAGATCGTGCGCGGCTTAGAGCGAAATGCCGTCACCTTAACCTGCGGCATACCGCAGGCGGGACAAAGCTCCTCAACCGCTTCAATTTTGCCCTTCGGCAGCGGGTAGGTGACATCGCACTCAGGCCAACCCGAGCATCCAATAAACATGGACTTGGTCTTTTGGCTGGCGCGCAGCTGTAAATCCTTGCCGCATTTGGGGCACTTGCCCACATACGCGTCTGCCGCAACCGCATCTGCCAAAGCATCTTTCACCTCTTCAGAGTGCGGCAACAAATTTGCCAACTCTTGCGACAACAGATTGCGTGAGGTAGTCACCACATCATCTTTAGTAGTCTCACCTGCGGCAATGTTGTCCATCTCAGACTCAAGCTCTGCGGTCATCTCTGAGTTGGTGATATGCGGGGCGAACTTATCAAGCGCATCGCACACCGCAATGCCCAACTGCGAGGGCTCAATCGGATCATTCTGGATATATTTGACGGTGTAGAGGCGCTCAATAATGGAGTGGCGCGTTGACTTGGTACCCAGCCCCAGCTTTTCCATCTCTTGAATGAGCTTACCTTGGCTATAGCGCGCCGGCGGCTCAGTTTGCTTTTTGGTGCACGTTGCCCCATTAAAGGCAATCGTTCGACCCTGCTCAAGCGCGGGCAGCTGCTCGTCTTTTTTCAAACCATAGGGATAGATCTCGCGAAAACCAGGTGTGGTCAACACATCTCCGCGCGCCACAAACGGCTCACCGTTTACCCCCAGCGTCACCTTGGTGCCCTCAACAACCGCCGGGTCAGAAAGCGTTGCCAAGAAACGACGTGCAATGAGGTTGTAGAGTTTGTAGTCTGCTGGTGCCAAATCATCAGGCGTTGCTTTTGCCGTTGGATAAATAGGCGGATGGTCAGTGGTTTCTTTCTTACCGCGCGTTGCGTGTAAGCTACCCTTGGCAAGGAGCTTATCGCAGTACGGCTTGTAGGCCGGATTGCCCGAAATTGCGCGCACCGTCTCAGCCAAATCAAGCGAGGACGGATACACGGTGTTATCAACACGAGGATATGAAATGTAGCCATCCATATACAGGCTCTCGGCAATGCGCATCGTACGCGCAGGAGACAAGCCCTCAGCAGAAGCCGCCGCCATCAGCGAGGTGGTATTAAATGGAACCGGAGGCGCAACCTTGCGGCTTTTGCGCTCTACCTCATCCACCTGTGCGGTGGTTGCACCCTCAACGCGCGCCATCACCGCATCAGCGGCCGATTGCTCCTTAAAGCGCGCAACGGCATGCGTTGCCTCAAAGGCCTCTTCGCCCTCACCAAACGAACCGCGAATCACCCAGTAGTCTTCGGGCACAAATGCCATGCGCTCTTTTTCGCGCGCGACAATCAAACCAAGCGTTGGCGTTTGCACGCGACCCGAGCTGCGCACGTTGCCATAACCGGCGAACTTCACAAGCGTAAGATAGCGCGTCAAAACAGCGCCCCAGATCAGGTCAATGTCCTGGCGCGAAGCACCCGCACTGGCTAAGTTGGTATCCAGCGCAACAAGGTTATTAAACGCATGCGTGATCTCTTCTTTAGTAAAGGCAGAATAGCGCGCACGCGACACAGGAATGGACGGATTGACCTCCTGAATGCAGCTGAGCGCATCTGAGCCAATAAGCTCACCTTCGCGGTCAAAGTCGGTTGCAATAATGACTGAGTCCGCCTTTTTCGCCAAATTCTTCAGCGAGCGAATAATCTCTTTTTCTTTGGGTTTTTTCTCAATGGGCGCATAGACCAAATACGGCAGCGCTTCCATTTTCCACGACTTCAGCTCAACACCGTTTTCAGAAAACGGCTTCTTTTTCTTGAAGGGCGGCTTTGCAAGGGACGAAGGCGGCGTGGCTGATAAAAGCTCCCCTTCGTCAGTAACGCCTTCCCATCCGCCGCGGCGTTTATAGATAAGTTCTTTCGGGAAATCGGGTTCTAGGATGTGGCCTCGAAGACCTATGGTGACCCACTCTTCGCCAGCTACCGTAAAGCGATACACCGGCGTGGAATAAACTTTGTCTGCTTTGGGCTTGGTAGCTCCTAGCAAATCGGCAATCTTTTGTGCCGCGTCATTCTTCTCAGTTACCACCAGTTTCACGTGGTTTCTCCTGTCTGTATGGCCATGTTTGCACACAGCTTTCTGTTCACACGGTTGCCCCATTTTTGTTATTTAACGTGTGTGGGGATCAAGGTTTGTCGCACACATTAGCAACAGCCGATAGCATACACGATTATTTGTTGTCCGCAAGAAAAATGCATGAAGGCGCGGCAATAAAACCGCAAACTGGGTTAGTATGGAGCACTTCATACCAAACAGGCGAAAGGAAGCAACCGATGAAAAAAGTACTTGGGGTATTCTGCGGACTCATCGCGCTGCTTATTGTTGCATGCGTCGGTGTTCTCATAACCGCTGATGGCGGCCTCTTTAAAGACGGCAATCCGCTTGAGCAGTTTGCCCGTGATACCCATACCTCAATTGTCAACACTGCCTTGGATGCCTCGGGCGTGAAAGGCACTATAGAAGATGCACTGGTGGCACGTACCTTAGACATCGCGCAAGCTACCGGCATGTCGGAAGCACAGGTAAGCAGCGCAATCAACGATTTAGCCATACAGGATTGGTCGGCTACCACCCTGCCTGACACCACCACACCCACTGCTACTTATAATGGCGAAAACTTCGGCGTTGATGGCACGCTTACCACCTACGACGATCCCAACTATGTCACCGTTGAGGCGTATGGGCAGACCATCACCTTTGATGTGCCTGCCTCTGCACAAGCCTATCTTCCCTACCTGGCATATCTCGGGTAATTTACTGCGCTGGTGGGGCGGGGCGCACCTTACGCGTTGCGTGAAGCGGAATCCGTCTGACGCGCAAGCTCCGCTTCGCGCTCTTCGCGCTCAAGCACAAGCTTCATGGCAGCAATAGCACACTCAATCTGACCGTCGTCGGGCTCATTGGTGGTGAGATACTGCATCTGCATACCCGGCCAAAGCACCACTTTTACCAGCGGATTATTGGGATGCGAGCCCGCCCATTTAACGGTAATCTCATAGGCAATGCCCGCAATCACCGGCATAAAGAGAATGCGAATAGCAATCACCAGTGCCAACTTCGGCGCGCCGTCTGCCACGCCCCACGCATCAATGAGCGCATTGACTGGGATGACGGTGTAGACAAAGATGGCAATAATCATGACCATGATCAAAAATGCCGTACCGCAGCGCACGTGTAACCTCGGAAAACTCCGTGCGTTTTCAGGCGTAAGATCCAACCCATGCTCAAAGCAGTGGATAGTTTTATGCTCAGCACCGTGATAGCCAAACATGCGCTTGATATCACTCATGCGCCCGATGAGCCACAAGTAGAACACAAAGACCGCAACACGCAACAGGCCATCAACCACGTTCCAAAGAATGGGGTTTGTGTCATATTCGCCCACAATAAGGTTGGTGATAAACGCCGGCGCCACAATGAAGAGCACCACACCAAGCACCAGGCCAAGCACCATTGAAATGGCCATCTCGCGCTTACCGAACGTCTCGTCTGCGCTCTCTTGGGCAACTGCAGCTGCATGTTCCGCTTGGCGCTCACTTGCGCTAGTTGCATGAGCCGTGGCATCCGCCTGCTCAAATTCGCCTTCAAATTCATTGTCAAGCAAGACCGCTTCAAGCTCATCTTTATCAAGCTCCGCACTGAGCTTTTCATGAGCCGCTGCAGCCTGTACATCCCCCGCAGGCGCTTCCTTAGAATCTTCCTCATCAGCAAATGCATGGAGCGCCGCAATCTCAAGCGCCTTATATCCAAGCATGAGCGACTCAACCAGCGCGCGACAGCCACGTACGAGTGGCCAGTGCATCCATCCGTTTTTATCGCGCCCCGAAGCCAGATCATGCTCTTCCACATAAATGGTGCCGCTGGGCTCGCGCACGGCTACCGACCAGTTGTACTTACCGCGCATCATGATGCCCTCAATGAGCGCCTGGCCGCCGACGTGCGTTTTGAGCGCACCATCCTCAGAAAAGGCACGCGAAAGGTCTGATTTTTCTTTCGCCATACTAATCCCTCGTTACACGAGGATAGGGATTTCCGCACGTCATCTTGCCCTCAGGGCACGGACCGCTCACACACGGCGCACCCGCATCTGCAAAGATATAGGGCGCTGTGGGGCGCGCAAGCTCAAGCATTTTATGCGCCATCTCGCGAATTTCCCACTGAGCACGATTGCAGCAGCGCAGGTTAAAGAAATGCAGCAACTCGCGCACGTTCATCGTGATGACAATCTTGGTTTCAGCGGCGTTTGGCAGCAAATAGCGCGCATCCTCAGCAGGAATTCCTGCCTCCAAAAGCGCCTCGTAGGCCGCAATGCAAGCAGCAATAGCCTCGTCGAAAACGGCGGCGGTTTGCTCATCTGCGGCAACCGTTGGCGGTACGACCACCTCAAGGCCATCCTTGAATTTCACGTAGCGCTGGGATTGCTGGTTGAAGCTTGCAATGCGGTGACGCACCAGCTGATGAGTCAGCGCACGCGAAACACCTTCCACCGCAAAGGTGTAGCTTGCATGTTCAAGCGTTGAGAAATGCCCACTTCCCATAATGGTGGCAAGCACGCTTTTGATGCGCTCTTCTGGCATGGTCTCCATAAGCTCTGACGCACCAACGGGCGCATAGCACAGACGAGCCGCCGTTGCGATGGCGCGCTCAGGATCGGGGGTATGGTAGAGTAATTCAACATGCATAGGAATTGCTCCTCACGTAAACGTTAGTTCAAATACACAAAGTGCCTCTCAAAAGGTATCCTGTCTATGGTACCTGACTTATTTTTATCGAACCAAGGACATCGCATGGAACACACGAATTTTTTGCCGATCTTAACCACAGCTGATTGGAACGCCGAATATCAAGCCATGCAGCAATTCAGGCGCAAAACCGACGATGCCGCCTATTGGGATAAGCGCGCGCAAACCTTCACCACCAAAGATGCACCCAACGCCTACGTTGAGGACTTTTTGCAGCGCGCAGCCATCCTACCAGGCGAAACCGTCTTTGACATGGGTTGCGGCACCGGGGCGCTGGCGCTTCCTTTGGCACACGCCGGCCACAACGTGTGTGCAGCAGATTTTTCAGCTGGCATGCTTGATCAGATGATGCAGCAAGCCGCCGCACAAGCCGTCACTTCCATCACACCAGTGCAAATGAGCTGGGAGGACAGCTGGCCTACCCACGGCATCACCGAAAACGCATTCGACGTTGCCTTGGCTTCACGTTCCATTGCGGTTGCCGATTTGCGCACCGCACTCTTAAAGCTAACATCAGTTGCGCGCCGTCGCGTCTGCATCACGCTTGCCACGGGTTCCTCCCCACGCACCGATGAGCGCATCCTTCGCGAAATTGGCCTGCCAACACTTTTTGGTAGAGATTACCTCTACGCATTCACCATTTTGGCGAATGAGGGCATCAAAGCTGAAGTGTCTTACATAGAAAGCACGCGCGAGTACACCTTTACCTCCTACGATGAGGCGCTTGCGCATTTTTCAGCCATGGCAACCGATGCGGCGAAATCTTATGCCTCGGAGCGCGAGATTGAACGCGCGCTCATCAACCTGGGAGACTGGCTTTCAGCTGAGCTTGTCGCCAACGAAGACAGTGGCAAGCCCGATAAAAAAGGAGTCGCCCAGGGTGCGTGGCGACTTCGCAAGCCGCGCACGGTAACCTGGGCGTTTCTGTCGTGGAATAAGTAACGACAACCTACAGCGCGATACGCACAAACATTTCGCGCCCAACCCCACAGATGGGACACACGTAGTCTTCGGGCAGCTCATCCACATACTCAATGTGGCCGCACACCTGACACTGCCACGCGTAAGCACCACGTCCGCCGCCGCCCGTAAACTCTGAAGCGGCTGCGGGCGCATCAGACGCAGCGGGTGCTACGACAGGGGCTGCCGTTTCCTCGGTTGGTAAAAAGCTTGAGGCGCGCGGCGGGGTTTTACCACCCTTGACCTGGTGATAGTAGGCATAGGTCATAGGAGATACCTGCTCTACGGGTTCTGCTGCCTCAACTTCGCCAATGAACATGATGTGCGTCCCCACGTCCAACGTTTGCACGACGCGCACACTAAACCATGCAGCGCAGCACTCGGTAACGTAGGGCACACCTGCCCCGTCTTCGCCATGCTTAACGCCATCAAACTTATCAAGCTCGTTGCTGCTATGAAAGCCAAAACGGCCGATAAGCTCCATCGGAGCAGCCTCTGAGAGTACCGATGCACAAAAACGACCTGAGTTTTGGATGGCCTGCGTGGTGCAATTCTCTTTATTGAGCGTCACGCTCACCTGGAGCGGCGTGGAGGTCACCTGCTGAAACGTATTCACCACGCATCCTGCACACCCATCAGCAGAGTGCGCACCAATAATAAAGAGTCCGTAACTAATGGATCTGAAGGCCGCATTGTCAATCATGGCGATCCCCTTTCAAAAAATAAAAGCGCCCAACTAACGTGAGCTGGGCGCTTAGTTCAACCATTGTTGGACTGAATTATTCAGAAACCTCTTCGGTTGCCTCAACAACTTCAGCCTCAGGAGCCTGGTCTACCAATGCGTCAACGGCAGCAGCCTCTTCGGCGGTTGCCTCAGCAACGTTTTCCTGCACCTCAGCGGTTGCCTCAGCAGCAGCAGCTTCAGCTTCAGCCTTCTTTGCGAATTCCTCAGCACGCTTTGCTTTCTCAGCAGCCTTTGCCTCACGCTCTGCTTTCTTAGCAGCTTCGCGCTCTGCAACCTCAGCAGCACGCTTAGCCTTGCGTGCAGCCTCGCGCTCTGCAACCGTTTCCTTTGCTGCACCAAATTTATCAGCAAAACGCTGTACACGTCCGCCAGTGTCAACAAAGCGTTGCTGGCCAGTGTAGAACGGATGACATACGTTGCAGATGTCAATCTTCAGTTCCGGTTTGGTTGAGCGGGTCTGGAAGGTGTTGCCGCAGCTGCAGCGAACCGTACAGTCCATGTACTCGGGATGAATCTCTGGTTTCATAAATGGTTCTCCTATTCATGCCTTGGTTTCCGACCAAGGCGGAAGACAAGCCTGTCTATAATAGCAAAGTGGCTTTCGCCCTTCAAGCGCAAAGTTATGAAGCGCCTATTCCTCAACAAAGTCTGCACGAAGCGCAAGCTGATAGTGCTCAGCAATGGCGCGTACGTCAGCACCAGTCATTGCATGGGGCAGCGCACCCTGCGCCCCCGTCAAAGCTGACGAGGCAAGCACAATATCCGCCGCCTTAACAATAACCGATTCTAAGCCAAACGCTTCCTCAAAGCCATCGCCTGTGGAGAGCAGCCCGTGGTTCACCCAAACCACCGCAGCAAACTCCTCCATGGCCTGCGTGGTCAGGCGTGCCAGCTCAGCTGACCCCGGCACACAACATGCCAGCGCACCCACGCCTTCCGGGAAAAAGAGCACGCATTCGGTCATGGCCTTCCACAGCACATTCGACATCCGCTTTGCATCAGGCCCGATCAGCTTCGACAAAGCAATAACCGACGTGGGATGTGCGTGATACACCACGCGGCTCTTCCCGTCCGTGATACGCTTGCGCACGCTTTGCACTCAAGGTGGCTCATGAGCTCGGAGGTCGGCCTGCCATCGTCCTTGAAGCCCCACACGATGCGCCAAGCACCACCCGTGCTATCAAGCTCCACGATGCCAACACAGCGCTTCGGATCAAGCGCCACTTGCTTCATGGCACACCCCGCTGCCGTGATGGCGAAAAAATCGCCCGCAAGGTTTTCAAAGACACGATCCATGATGACCCATGAGCTGGGGGTTGTGTAAAAGTACGAGCGCGTATTGGCCACCTCTTCGACTGTGAGCCGGTACGACAAGTTGCCGCCGTTTCCTTCATGCCAGCCGGCTTGCGCTCCTTCAGCACACAAACGCACAAACGCCTTCATGTAGCCAAATTGCTCTACTGCCACATTTGATACAGCACCCTTCGCTGCACTCACGCCTTTATCCAGCAAATCCTGTGCGTCATCCAAAAAGCCCACTACTGCTCCTCTTCGCGAATTTGTACGACATACATAACGTTGGTGGCAGCAACCACACCCACACGCGCTGGCACGTTTGGCTCAATATCGGGTGACGTGGTCTTATCCCCCACGGTAAACACCGCAATGTCTCCCACTGACACCATATTATGCGCAAGCACCGCTCGTTTTGCCTCACTAATAACTTGCGCCATATCACCCTGCACGTTACCAAGCACCGGGTACGCTCCCCAGTTCAGCTGCTGCTGGCGCATGACGCGCTCAAAAGGCGTCACAACATAAATGGGAACGCGCGGACGAAGATTGGATACCAGCCGCGACGTACGCCCTGACATGGTGGGCGCCACAATGCAGCTAGCGTTGATGTTTTCGGCGGTTTGTACCGCCGCAATTCCCACTGCAAGCGCCACACGCGCCTTGTTGCGCGTCCGATCAGGCATACGCTCATCAAACAGATACGGCTCAGATGCCTCCAGGATGTTTGCCATCATGGCTACCGATTCAACGGGGTATGAGCCGTTTGCCGTCTCGCCTGAAAGCATGACCGCGTCCGTTCCATCATAGACCGCGTTTGCCACGTCAGTGACCTCGGCACGCGTCGGACGCGGAGAGCGAATCATAGAGTCCAGCATCTGCGTTGCAGTAATGACCGGCTTTGATGCACGATTTGCCGCGCGAATAAAGCGTTTCTGCAGATGAGGAACTTGCCATGCCGGCACCTCAACACCCAGATCTCCGCGAGCAACCATAATGCCATCAGCCGCTTCTAGGATCTCTTCGAAATTCGCCACTGCCTCAGCACACTCAATCTTAGCAATAATTCCAATGGAGGTGCCTGACTGTATGCCTGCTCCCCCATGGCCATAGAGAAAAGCGCGCACTTCTTCAACGTCAGCCGCGCTGCGGATAAACGACGCTGCAACAAAGTCAACGTCTTGCTCAATGCCAAAG
>CAJTML010000041.1 GCA_910577495.1 uncultured Eggerthellaceae bacterium | reverse complement strand
ATATCGTCGTGCCTGAGGAGCAGACTGGCCAGGTTCCGCGTGTTACCTTTGATCCTGATGATTCATTGGCGCTTCGCCTGGAGTCTGCCCTGGATGCTGCCGAGGCACTTAAACCGGCGCGCATTGCCATTGAGCTTCCCGGAAGCGTGTGGGAAGGCGCGGGAGAAGGTCGCTCGGCGCAGCATTTCGCCATCACGCTCTTGGATGCGCTCTGTTCAGCACTTTCTTAAGCGCGCGGTAAGCGAACGTCTTTTTCGAAATATTGCCTTAAGAAACCATGTTTAATCAGCAACGAGGCGTTGCTGCTGGCATGTTGTGCGCTTAATGAGCCTATACTGTGCACTACGTTAAACCGTGGTAGGAACTCGCTTTGTTCTAAGAGAGGTTCGTATGAGCGAACAAGATATGCAAAATCAAACTCCCGAGCCCGCAGCACAGGTAGAACCGCAGGTTGCGCCCCAAGCTGTGGCCGCACCGCAACCAGAGCCCCAGGTGACCGCGCAAGCTGCCGCACAGCCAGCTCCGCAGGCTGCGCCCCAAGCTGCGCCGCAGCCGGCAGGCGCGCCCCCAACCGCGCAAGGCGCCCCGGTGCCCCCACCATTTGCGTCACCTCAGGCCACCTTCACTCCGCAGCCCGCTCCTCAGCCGGTCTTTGTTCCGGCGCCGTTGCAGCAGCTCACAGGTGGCATGAAGTTTGCGTGGGCAGTGATTGGCGCGTTGCTTGGCATCCCGGGTGTGGTGCTTGCGTGGGTATGCAACGCAGATAAGATCCCTGCTGTCAAAAACGATGCCGTGAAATTCTCTGTCATTGGTTTTGCTATCTGGATTGCCCTGGGTGTGGTTGCTGGTCTGGCCATTGGTGGCATTACCGCTGCGGCACTTTTTGGCACGCTGGGAGCGTATCTGTAGGTCGCACACCGTTATACGTTTCAAATCTGTAAAATGCGTCACGTTGAAGAGCCTTACACGGGCTCTTCTTATAGGTGCTCACGGGTGGGTGGTACAATTAACCGGATTATGTGCGTGTCTTCGCCACCATCTGTGGGGGAGTCGAAGACATCAATACTGGTAGGTATCAACTGTGAAGGAGCATCTATGGCACGTCCCATGACGATGGCGGAAAAGATTTTGGCCGCCCATGCCGGGTTAGACGAAGTGGAGCCAGGTCAACTGATTGAGTGTGACCTTGATCTGGTGTTGTCGAACGACGTTACGGCACCTATTGCTATTCGCGAATTTAACAAAATCGGTGTTGAGAAGGTTTTCGATCCCACCAAGATTGCGCTTGTTCCTGATCACTACGTGCCAAATAAAGACATCAAGAGTGCTGAGCAGGCAAAGATCGTTCGTGACTTTGCTCATGAGCAGGGCATCACGCACTATTACGAGGTTGGCTGCATGGGCGTTGAGCATGCGCTTTTGCCCGAGCAGGGCGTTGTGGGAGCCGGAGACCTCATCATCGGCGCCGACAGCCACACCTGCACCTATGGTGCGCTGGGAGCATTCGCCACAGGTGTTGGTTCAACTGACGCAGGTGTGGGATATGCCACCGGTAAAGCGTGGTTTAAAGTTCCTGAGAGCTTGCTCTTTAAGATTGAGGGCGAATTAGCCCCGGGTGTGACTGGTAAAGACGTCATCTTGCACATCATTGGCATGATTGGTGTTGATGGCGCGCTCTATCAGGCCATGGAGTTCACCGGCAGCGCTATTCGCAACATGGACATGGACGAGCGTATGTCCATTTCAAACATGGCAATTGAGGCAGGCGGCAAGGCGGGTCTTATTGAGGTGGACGACGTAACGCGTGCTTATATGGATGGTCGCGTGGAGAAACCGTACACCGAGTATCATTCTGATCCGGATGCTGTCTATGCCAAGGTCTATGAGATTGATGCGGCAGACATTAAGCCCACGGTGGCATTCCCGCATCTGCCTTCAAATACGCGCCCGGCAGAAGACGCGCGTGATATCGTGATTGACCAGGCAGTTATTGGTAGCTGCACCAACGGTCGCATCACTGACATGCGCCAAGCAGCTGAGGTATTGCGCGGTCACAAAGTGCATCCGCGCGTGCGCTGCATCGTCATTCCGGCAACGCAGCAGGTGTATCGCCAGTGCATCGAAGAAGGCCTCATGGATGTCTTTATGGATGCAAACTGCGCGGTATCAACGCCGACGTGTGGCCCGTGCTTGGGCGGTTACATGGGCATTTTGGCCGCAGGTGAGCGTGCTATTGCAACCACAAACCGCAACTTTGTAGGGCGCATGGGGGATCCGACCAGTGAGGTTTATCTGGCATCCCCTGCGGTAGCTGCAGCATCAGCGGTGCTTGGACACATTGGCTTGCCGCAAGACTTGGACGAACAGGAGTAATACCATGCAATTTAAAGGTACGGCACATAGATATGGTCGCGACATTGACACCGATGTCATCATTCCGGCTCGCTATCTGAATACTTCTGATCCGGCCGAGCTTGCAAAGCATTGCTTAGAGGACTTAGACGTTGAGTTCGTCAACAAAGTTGCTCCCGGTGACATCATTGTTGCTGATGAGAACTTCGGCTGCGGTTCTTCGCGCGAGCATGCGCCCATTGCCATCAAGGCTGCGGGCGTGGACGTGGTCATTGCCAAAAGCTTCGCCCGTATTTTTTACCGTAACTCCATCAACACTGGCCTGGCCATTATGGAGTGCCCCGAAGCGGTTGACGCTATTTCTGCGGGGGATGTGGTAAGTGTGGATGCTGACGCGGGTGTCATTACCGATGAGACCACGGGTCAGACCTTCCAGGCGCAACCATTTCCGCCGTTCATTCGCGAGATTATTGAGGCAGGCGGCCTGATTAATCGCACGAAGCAGAAGATGGAACAATAAGAGACAAGGATTCGTTATGAAAAACTATAACATCTGCCTGCTTCCGGGCGATGGCATCGGTCCTGAGATCATTGCTGAGGCAATCAAGGTCTTAGACGCCATCGGCCAAAAGTATGACACGAGCTTCACCTACACCGAAGCGCTCATCGGCGGCATTGCCATTGATGAGACGGGAAACCCACTCCCGCAAGAGACGCTTGATATTGCGAAGGCGTCAGACGCGGTGCTGCTGGCAGCGGTGGGCGGTCCCAAGTGGGACACGACCGATCCGAACCAACCGCGTCCTGAGCAGGGGCTTTTGGGCATTCGCAAAGAGCTTGGCCTGTATGCCAACCTGCGCCCGGTCTGCATTTTCGACGCACTTGCTGACGCATCAACGCTCAAGCCTGAGGTGGTTGACGGCGTTGATTTGCTGATCGTGCGTGAGCTGACGGGTGGCTTGTACTTTGGCATGCGTGAGCGCTTCTATGACGAAGAAGGCGCTGGTAAAGATGGCGAAAAGGGTCAGCGCGCCTATGACACCCTTGAGTATCGCGAATATGAAATTGAGCGAATTGCGCGCCATGCTTTTGAGACTGCACGCAAACGCAAGAGCCGTGTGCACTCCATTGATAAGGCAAACGTGCTTGAGACCAGCCGTTTGTGGCGCCACATTGTGCATGAAGTGGCGAAAGACTACCCCGATGTTGAGTGCATTGACATGCTCGTGGACAACGCCGCTATGCAGCTGATCAATAACCCGCGCCAGTTCGACGTGGTGGTAACCGAGAATATGTTTGGTGACATTCTCTCTGATGAGGCGTCCATGCTGACCGGTTCGCTGGGCATGTTAGCGTCTGCAAGCTTGGGCGACGGCACGGCGCTCTATGAGCCTAGCCATGGAAGTGCTCCTGACATTGCTGGTCAGGGCATTGCCAATCCGCTGGCACAAATTTTGTCGGTGGAGATGATGCTTCGCTACAGCCTTGATATGCCTGAGGCTGCTGATGATGTTGCCGCCGCGGTTCGCGCCGTACTTGATGCAGGCTGGCGCACGGGTGACATCAAGAATGCTGATACCCCGGTTGATAAGGTCGTTGGCACCGAGATGATGGGTGATTTGGTTGTGCAATACCTTCAGCCCTCCGACAAGCCCGAAGAGCTGTGGGGTCGTCACCCGGAAGACTGGAGCGTTGATCGCGCGGACTAGATGTCGGTTTTGATGAGCGAAAGAAGCTAAAGAAGTCACTATATCGCCAGGTGTCACGTGTGGCATCTGGCGCTTTGTCACGTGAGGAAGTATTGTTTGTGGCGCCTCTGAGCGCTGATGAGCAAAGGAGAGTATCTGATGGGTATGACGATGAAACTTGCAGTTCCAACTGATGGTGCTGCTGGAATGGACGCACAGCGCGCAGGTCACTTTGGCCATTGCGACTGCTTTAGCGTGATCAATATTGTGGATGGCGAACTGCTTGAGGTGACCGAGGTTATCAATCCGCCCCATGAAGAGGGCGGCTGCCTGCGTCCGGTTAGCCTGCTTGCTGATGCAGGTGTCAACGCAATTGTGGTTGCCGGTATGGGCATGCGTCCGCTCATGGGCTTTAACGAGCGCGGCATCACCGTGTATTTCGACAACATTCATCCGATCGTGGGCGATGCGGCTCGCGCAGTTGCCGCAGGCCAAGCGCCGGTTATGCAAGCTGATCAGGCCTGCAACCATCATCATCACTAAGAGCGAACCCGTGCGCGCACTCAGATGGTTTTGCCTGCGTGCGCGCAGAGGGGGACATATGCGCTCAGAAAGTGTGCAACCATGACTGACCAATCACAACACAGGACCTATCAGTTTTCAAAGTTCGCTCGGCTGCTGCAAGTGCACGAGCGTGTTTTAGCTGATGCGGTGCCGCGTATTCCGCACCGTGACCACGACGCCCAAAACGCCGTGTTCATAGGAGTTAATGACCAAGCTGATCAGGTAGGATCATCTGCTGAGCCGCTCTATGGATGGCTCTCGGGCGGCATTGCGCTACCGGCTACGGGCGGGTGCTACGCGGTTGAATTTCAGCCCGATAAGTCAGTGCGTGTGTTAGCGTATCTGGATACGTTTGGACGCGCGTTTGTGATGGATGAGGCTACCGTGGTGCCTCCAGCGCGCACACCTGACATGCAGTTTGTGGGCGATGACCCGGATCATCCGTTTGCGGACGGCACGGGGAGTGTGTATGTGATCGGTCCGGAGGGCGAGCCGCGCGATGTTGTGTGCTTTCGTCGTGAAAAAGGGCGCTACTCGTTTTTCGACACGTGGTATGACTTTGGTGACCATGGCGATGACCTGTCGTACAACTCCGCTATGGCGCGTGCGTTTTTCGCCTTCGTATATCGCCCCTCGCTCGGCGCGCCCTACCTGCCCAAACGTGGGCTTGATGGCATTTTCCACCTGCTTCGCACGGAGCGTCCGCTCAAAGCCATGGAAGCAATTTTGCGCAGCGTCGAAGAGATGAAGGCTGACCCGCTCGTGCAAACGCCGCCGCTGGTGGTTTGTCTGGCCGAGTGGCTCAAAGAGGCGGGTATTGAGGTGTTGCAGAAGGCACACCTTGCCGATGACGCGCTGCGTTTGGTGCGCACCATTCGCTATGCGGATACGTTCTTTTTGGCGCTTGATGATGAGACGGCGAAGGTACCGCCCTCATATATTTGGGCGCTGGAATCCGCGCTCAACCGCTTTTTGCTGGTGGCAGAGGCGCTGGGGGATCGTGCGTCGCAGGCAACTGAGGAAGAGTGCTTGCGTTGGGACGGTCATCTGATTGAGACTATCGCGCTGCAACAGCCTGCGCTGCGAGATTTGGCGGATGCGCCGACTGGTCCTTTCGGTAGCGAATGGGACGTGCGCTGTGCAATCTCGTCCGCTATTGAGCGCTTGCGATTGCCGTACCGCGTCAGCATTGCCATGCGTGAGGATCTGGCGGCAGGAGCGGTGGCATTCAACATCGTTACGCCTGATGAGAGCATTATGCCGGCGTATAATTGCGAAAACGTTGACCACAATGACAACCCCATTGCAAAGCTCAACTCGGAGCAAGACCGCCAAAACGAGGCGCTTCGCTATGCAATGCATGTGGGTCTGCTGCTGGCGGCAATTTCGTTTGAGGCATCGGATGCCATCACGCGCGTGGACATTGTTGCGCGCTCGTTGCGTGAGCTTAATAAAGAGTATTATGCGCGCGAAGGATCGCATGATGTTGCTTCGTTGCCGGCGTTGTATGACGTGACGTTTGAGCGGGCGTTTTATCATGAGCATGGCGAATTTGAGTCGGGGCGTGCGGGTAATCCGCGCCCGATCTTTGAGGCGGCGGAAGCGCGTTATGAGGTAGCAGAGGCAGATGCATTTACGTTTATTAAGTCGCACGATACCTATATGCAACGTCGTGAGGCGCCTGAGGCCTTCGCCCAAACGCTCGATGCTACTGCCAGTGCTGAACTGGGCGTGGATGGCGATAGTTCCGAGATGCGCATCATGTATGATGGCACGCGTCGTCGCTTCGCTGAAAAGTTGGCCGATGAGGTTGTTCGTGCCACCAGTGCCACAGATGCCATTCGCCTCGTGCGTGCTGCGCAGGAAAAAGCCAGTGGCGCTGATGATGAGCGTGCGGTGAGTGGTTGCACGCGTTTGATGGCGGCGCTCACGGAGGGAAGTGTTGACGCAACTGATCAAAATGCCATCGTAAGCTGCGTTTTAGGCGAAGACCGGTGCCTGGTGGCGCTGGGTCGTGCTAAGACGCTGGCGGAGTCGGGCGACTATGATCAGGCAGTGCAAGTGCTTATTGATGCGGTGGCTGAAAGCGCTGCATTGGATGGGTTTACTGATGGTTTGGCCACGGTGTATCGCACGTTTGATTCGTATGCTTCGCGTCTGATCTATAACCTGGCGCGCAAGAACAAGCTGGCTGCGCCGCAATCGGCTCATGAGGATGCCACCAAGCGCGTTGCGTTGGCGCCGGATTCGTATTATCTGTGCTGCTTGGAGATCGTTCGCCTCCTGGAGCATTCGTTTGAGCGAACCGACGACGCGCTTCGCTATGGTCAGCAGGCGCTTACCTTAGGACCTGCAACAGGGGCGGGGTATAGGCAGCTTGGGCGCGCGTTTATGCTGGTAGGAGACATGGAGAACGCGGCGAAGACGCTATTGCAAGGGTTGCAAATTATGGTGCAACCCAACGACATTGCCATGGCGTATTACCAGCTGGCGTACGTATACTGGAAGCAAAACCGCTATGCAGAGGGTGCAATCTGCTACGTGAAGTCCATCATGACCTCTTCGGTTATTGCGCCGCAAGCATCTGCTGAGCTGCAAGAACTTATGGAAGAAGCGCCAGTGGTACTTCCTGAGCGCGAAGAAGTGGATGACGCGCTTGAAAGTTCTGGTATTGTAGTGGCTCCCACCGATGAAGTGCTGGATGCGTTGGGAACGGCTATTGTGGCAGCGGTCAACGCGGGGCTCTTCCCAGTGGCGCGTAACTTGTTGGCCATACGCATGCGGTATCGGCCTGATGACGCGCTGATGGCAGTACTGATTTCGCTTGAAGATTAGCTTTGTAGCCGTGCCTGTGAGTGGGCGTGTTGCGAAGCGCAAGATTGATGAGTTTGCAAGGATAGGAAACGAAGTTATGGCAATCAATTGTCCCGAAGGAACGCGCGATCTTTTACCTGATGAGATGGCGTTTTGGACAAGTTTTAAGGCATGTGCAACTGACATTTTTTCTCGTTATGGGTATCTGCCTCTTGAAACGCCCATCTTTGAGCAGACTGAGTTGTTTGTTCGCGGCATTGGCGAGGCAACCGATGTGGTCTCCAAAGAGATGTTTAGTGCCGTGTCGGGCGAAAATCTCAAGCGTCTCATGGCGGGTGAGTCCATCAAGTCCAAAAGCAAGCTGTCGCTTCGCCCTGAGGGAACAGCTGGTGTCGTGCGTGCGGTTGTACAGCATGATTTGGTGCCGCAAGGCTCAGCGCCGGCAAAGCTTATGTATGCAGGTCCCATGTTTCGTGCGGAGCGTCCACAAAAGGGTCGCCAGCGTCAGTTTAACCAGGTAGGTATTGAATGCTTGGGTGCCGATGATCCTAGCGTTGATGCAGAAGGCATCATCATGCTCATGCGTTTTTACGAAGCAATTGGTATTCCGGTTGCTCATACGCGCCTGCTGATTAACTCCATGGGATGCGAGTCGTGTCGTCCGGCGTATCGTGAGCTGGTTCGCGCGTATATGGACGAGCACAAAGATGAGCTGTGCGATGAGTGTAGCCGCCGCGCTGAGATTAACCCGCTGCGTGCGTTCGACTGCAAAAATCCTGCATGTGCTGCGGCTATGGAGCATGCGCCGAAAATCACTGACCATTTGTGCGATGACTGCAAGGCACACTATGCAACTGTCAAGTCGTACTTGGATGCGGCGGGGCTGACCTACGTGGAAGACTACAAGCTGGTGCGCGGTTTGGACTATTACACGCGCACGGTTTTTGAGGTGCAGGTAACCGAGGGCATGGGAAGCCAAAATGCCATTGGCGGTGGCGGCCGCTACGACAAGCTAGCGCAAGAAGTAGGGGGTCGCCCAACGCCTGGCTTTGGATTCGCACTTGGATATGAGCGCTGTGTGTTGGCATTGGAGGCTGCTGGTTTTAGCTTCCCGGCGGCGCAGCGCTGCGATGTCTTTGTAGCATGCGTAGATGACAGCGCGCGTTCGTTGGCGTTCTCGCTGGTGCAAGATTGCCGTGATGGCGGCCTGATTGCTGAGATGGATCACCAAAACCGCAGCTTGAAGAGCCAATTTAAGCTGGCAGACAAGCTTGGTGCAGCTCATGTAGTGGTGTTGGGGCCGGACGAGATTGCACAAGGCGAAGTGGTGCTTCGCAATATGGAAACGCATGATGAGCGTCGCGTGGCGCTTGATGACGTGGTTGGTGCACTGCGCTAAGCGCGCGTATCGTGTCAGCAGCGCGCCTCTGGGAGGCTTCGGTCTCCCAAGACATCTGTTGCATAAAGCAAAACCCCGTTCTTAGAGGGAAGAGAACGGGGTTTGATTTTTATGAGGCGCGCTGGGAGGGATGAGCGCGCCTCACCGGGTAAGCATGTCGAACAAGCGTGCCGAACAAGCGCGGGTTAGCCGAGGAACTTGGCTACCGACTTGCCGCATTCGCGACCAAGAACCGTAGCGAAGCCAATTGAGCAACCAGGGATCGGCGTGACATACTCGGTGCCGAAGCGGCGGCCGCAGTCATTACCGGAAACATACAGACCAGGAATCGGCTCGTAGTTTTCGTCAACAGCGTTCTGCTCACCGTCGGTGATGATGCCACCCATGGTAACCATGGTCTCGCCCAGAACCGGATCGAACGTGCATGCATAGAACGGACCTTCCTCAACCGGGAAGAGAACCTCAGCTGCACGGCCGAACTCTTGGTCAACGCCGTCTTTGCAGTAGCCGTTGTAGCGCTCAATCTGAGCCACGAACTCTTCTGCAGCGTCGCCCGTCAGACCAAGCTGGCCAGCCAGACCCTCAAGGGTGTCGTCAGCAATCCACTCAACGCCAGTCATAGGACCGCCGCCACCAGGACCGCCCTGGCCTTCTTCTTGCTCCGGCTCCTCATAGGTGCCTTCGAACTTCGCATAAGCGGTGTCCATGGACTCGCGCAGAGAAGCAATGTTCTCTTCGTTTGCGGTGAAGCCAGCATGCTGCGGGAGCGTGTACTGACGATACTCGGTGAAGTTGTTGTCGACAACAGCATACTTCGTCTTGCGCGTCATGAAGGTGGTCTGATAACCACGCTGCTCTGAGGTGGGATAGTACTCGTTGCAGAAACGCTTGCCGTTTTCGTCAATCCAAACAGCCTGCGGCAGGCAGTTCATCTTACCCGGAACCGACAGACCCTTCATGTTCATGCCCGGAATCGGGGTGGTCTCAAGGTGTGCGCCAGCCCAGTATGCCATCTGAACACCACGGCCGTCGTTTGCAGACATTGAGGTGAGAGCGTCATTGCCAGTCAGGCCTTGTGCCATATCGGGCATGAAGTAAGCCATCATCTCAGGGTTGCCACCCATACCGCCGCAAGAGATAACAACTGCTTTGCAGTTAACCTTGATGTAGCCAGAATCGTTCTTGGCAACCAGACCAGCAACCGCACCATTGTCCATGATGACGTACTCTGCAGTCGTGCCGAAGTAGAACTCTGCACCCTTTGACTCAGCAGCAGCTTTGTTTGATCCAACGATGCGCGTCTGGTTGCAATCGGGGCTGTAGAACGAGCAAACGCTTGCCCAGAACTTAATGCCCGAAAGCTCGCTGAGCTGATGCTCGGTCGGCGGGAAGAACGCGGTGGTCATCGCAGAAAGCTCTTCAGCTGACAGCTGATCAAGATACCAGTTGGTGGTCTCTTCAGAGTTCTGAGCAAACTTCATAACCAGCGTCGGGTTGGGCATGTTAGAGGTGATCTTCATGAAGTTCTGATAGAACTCAACCGGATCAATGTGCGGTACGCCACGCTCTTGCAGTACAGCAGCGTTGAGTGAGGCGAACTCGTTGCCAACCGGTGCATAGGTATCTTCCGGCTGCTTCTCAATAACGACAACCTTTTTGCCCTGCTCGGCAAGTTCGCGGCATGCGCAAACGCCCGCAAAGCCCATGCCTGCAACAGCAACGTCGCAGTCAATTTCCTGTGCGAAGTCGGTAACTTCCTCAGGCTTGTTCATCCAGCTGGTGTCAGTAACATCGTGGATTGCATTGTTGACATCAGATTTGGCAGGCGTGTTTGATGAGCTGTTGCCTGCTGCCGGAGCGTCGCTTCCAGCATCAGTGGTTGCAGCCGGTGCACAACCGGCAAGTCCTGCAGCGCCTGCTGCAACTGCAGCGGTAGCGCCGAGGCCCAAGAAGGCGCGACGAGAAAGTCCAGCGCGTGAAATCTTGGATTCGTTTTTCATGTTTCCTCCCTAGCTCCTTGCTATTACGAGTAGCGTTTTACGTTTGGTTTTTCGCCAGCGCGAAACGCTGAGGTCATCTTAGGTGGTCTGAGATGTCCGCGTAATCGCTCCTGTTGGGTAAATGTGTGTTTTTGGGCATCGCGGATATTGGGTAAAAGATGCAAAATCCCTGTTCGTGCAAGGGTGATGCGAATTTGCGTTATTGACTTGAGCAGTGGTGGTATTATCCTGATACCAAGAAGAATTTGATGCGTTCTTGCTTTGGTTTTGAAGATGTCGAAGCAAATCGTTTACTCAAGCAAAAAGTGAAGGAGGGCACTTTTGCGACTTTCTTCAGAGTTTAAACTTGAGTCACTGCTGTTCGTGGCATTTTTCGCCACTATACCTATTTACTCACCTAACATTGTTATGTTTCGCGATGGCTTGGGTGGCGATGAGTCGCTCATGCCGTTCTTTGTGAATACCATGCTCGTAACGGCTGCGCTTGTTGGTGTGCTTTTTGCGTGGCTCGCGGCACGCCGTGGGGGAGAGTTTGCGCTTCGGACGCCAGTGGTTATAGCAGGGGTGGTGGCGTATGTGGTTGGGTTCGCACTCTTTGTTGTGACGCTGGGTGTGTCTCAAGTTGGCTCTCCGATAACGGCGGTCTGCGCGGGGTTACTGCTCGGTGCATCCACCGTTGAGCTCTGTATTGCGTGGGGCGCCTATCTTGCGCTGTACGACTTGCGACAAGCTTTGCTGGCGTTGGCGATGATGGTTGGCATGGGCTCGGTGGTGCAGCTTTTGCTTTCAAGCACAGCTATTCAGGTGGGTCTTGTGGTGTTCGCCGCTTTGATGCTTATTGGCGTGGCGTTTCCGTGTGTGCAAGCGGCGCAGGGGAACATGGTATTGCCTGATAATCAGGGAGAAAAAACGGATGCGAAAGCCAGCGGGCACGGGTCATTTCGCCAAAGTATTTTGCGCATGACGCAAGTTTTGGGCGTGCCTTTTGTGGGACTTTTGGTCTTTGCTTTCGTGATGGGCGTGCGCAAGTTCATGATTTTCGACGTGGTGTACGTTGAGACATTCGGCGGCATAATCGGAGCAATTTTGGTATCGCCGCTGTTCTTTATTCGCAGTTCACGTCCACTTTTGCCGCTTATTTATCAGGTTCTTGTACCAATCTTTGCGCTGGTTTTGATTGTCTGCAACAGCTTTCCTGAAGGCTCGGCGCCCATGTGGTGGGCAGCGTGGCTGTCGTATGTGTTTTATGGCGTGGTAAGCGTGCTGGCGCTGGCCAGTCTGTGCGGCATGGCACATGCGCGCGAGTTTTCCGCGACGCTCATCTATGGTCTTACGGTGGGTTGTTTTTCGGCGGTCTCGCTTTTGGGCATCGTCTGTGGCTCAACGCCGCTCTTTGCTGGCGAAGAATCTGGTCCAATTTTGCTGGTAGTCAGCACCATCTATTTCGCATTTTTGCTAGCGGTGCCGCTTATTTCAGCCTGGAAGCGCAAGGGGATTGAGACCGACGACGTCAATCCCGCAGATATGACAGAAAGCACCGAGGCGGCTGGCGTATCCATTGCGCAGCGCTGTGATGACCTGGCCACTTCGCACGGTTTATCGCCGCGCGAGACTGAGATCTTGGGCTATCTGGGACGCGGTCATGGCGTGGTCTTTATTGCGAAGACGCTCGTGATTTCTGAAAGCACGGTTCGCACCCACGTCAAAAGTATCTACAAAAAGCTTGGCGTTAATTCGCGCGAAGAGCTGCTTGGAATGGTGAACGCTGAGTAGTTTTTACACATTGCGGTTGCAGTTATTCAATTCGCGCGGCAACTTGGATATAATTAACCAGTTTGTGAGCAAAGATGAACGCTCGTTTGAACCCTATTGCAAGAGCAAGGAAGCACGCAATGACTGATTATATGAACGAATACTGCATGCATACTGCAACCTGTGGCCAGTTGCGCAAAGACAACGTGGGCGAAGAAGTCACGCTGACCGGTTGGGCATGGCACAACCGTGACCACGGCGGTTTGATCTTTATTGACCTGCGCGATCGTAGTGGTTATACCCAGATTGTTGTTGACCCTGATTGCGTCAGCGCTGCTGATTTTGAGGCTGCCGAGCACCTGGGTCGCGAGTATGTGCTGAAGGTAACTGGTGTCGTTCGCGAGCGTGCTCCTGAGGCAGTTAACCCCAACATGGAGACGGGTGACATTGAGGTTTTAGCAAAAGAGCTGACCGTGCTCAATACGTCAGTGACGCCGCCTTTCGCCATTGAAAACGGTATTGAAACCGATGAGACCACGCGTATGAAGTGGCGCTATCTTGATATTCGCCGTCCGGAAATGTTTGAGGCACTGCACCTTCGCCATAAGGTTGCCCAGGCTATGCGCAACGCACTCAACGAGCGCGGCTTCTTGGAGGTAGAGACGCCGATCCTGGCAAACTCCACGCCTGAGGGTGCGCGCGACTACATCGTGCCGAGCCGTCCGAATCCGGGTCGCTTCTATGCGCTGCCGCAAAGCCCGCAGCAGTTTAAGCAGATGCTGATGGTGGGCGGTATTGAGCGCTATTACCAAATTGCGCGTTGCTTCCGTGACGAGGACTTGCGCGCTGATCGTCAGCCGGAATTCACCCAGGTTGATATTGAGATGAGCTTCGTTGAGGGCGACGACGTCATTGACATGATGGAAGGCGTTATGGCTGAGACGCTGGAAGCGGTTGGTGTTGAGCATGAATTCCCGCTGCAGCGCATGCAATACTCCGAGGCTATGGATCGCTTTGGATGTGACCGCCCGGACACGCGCTTTGGTATGGAGCTCGTGGACATTACCGATATCGTGAAGGACTCGGGCTTTAAGGTGTTCTCAAGCGTTGCGCAAAACGGCGGCATCGTCAAAGCCATCAACGCGAAAGGTGCGGGCGACTGGAGCCGTGGCGATGTTGAAAAGCTGGCCGACATTGCTGCCGAGAATGGCGCAAAGGGCATGGCATGGATTGCCTTTACCACTGATGGCCAGGAGAAAAGCCCGATCATCAAGTTCTTTACCGATGAGGAGTTCGCAGCATTCAAAGAGGCTATGGACGTAGAGCCGGGTGACTTGCTGCTGTTCGCGGCTGACAAGCCTGAGGTGGCAAATGCGGTACTGTCTGCGCTGCGTCTGCATATGGCCGATGCGTTGGATATTCCGCGTGAGGGTCATCAGCTGCTGTGGGTCGTGAACTTCCCGATGTTCCGCTATGACGAGGATGAGAAGAAATACGCTGCTGAGCATCATCCGTTTACGCATGTGTTGGATGAGGACTTGGACAAGATTGATACTGATCCGCTGGCGTGTGGCAGCTACTCATATGACCTGGTTATGGATGGTTTTGAGGTTGGCGGCGGTACGATTCGTATCCACAACGCTGATGAGCAGCGTCGCGTGCTGCGCGTGTGCGGCTTGACCGATGAAGAGATTGACGAGAAGTTTGGTCACCTCATCCACGCGCTTGAGCTGGGTGCTCCGCCTCATGGTGGCATCGCACTTGGCCTGGATCGTTTGGTTATGCTGCTGGGCGGCAAGCAGTCCATCCGCGACGTCATTGCGTTCCCGAAGACCAGCAGTGCATCCGACCCGATGACGGGTGCGCCGAGCGCAGTAACGCCTCGTCAGCTCAAAGAGGTGAGCTTGCGCACGATGTAGCCTGCGCAACGCGACATCCGATCAACATGCGAAGGGCGACCAGGCGGTCGCCCTTTTTGCGTGCTGGGGGGGGGTGGCGTGTCTGCTTTTTCGCACTTGGATGGCGTTTGATGCCAATAATTGCCGATTTGTATTCCGCGAACCGCCGCAGTAAGCTTTGGCGCCATGCGGCTTTCACGAAATGCCTGATCGGCGATAAGCCTCATTTTGACGAAGCTGTTGAATGTATTTCAGATCATACAAATCGCCTTGTTTTGGATATTTTCGAAGCTTTGGCGAAGGCAAAATGCTAGACTATTTGTAACCATTCCGTTAAACTGCGCAACAAAACGTATAGAGCTGGACAGTTGCTTCGTGACGCAAATAAGATGCTCGTAAAGCTTGTTGCATGAGTTGGTATAGAAGGGGAATCAGCATGAAAAATATTGCACGGGGGGGGGTCGCACCTCAATAGCCAACCCCTGACCATCTTTCAAAAATGTATTGCAGTGGCATGTGTCGCTTTAATGACAGCTGGTTTCGTGCCAGTTGTTTCGTTTGCGGATGAGGTTTTGGATGCGAATTCGGCGCAGTTGCCAAGCGTTCAGGAATTCCAAGAACCTGGCTTGGCTGCCAACAGCTCAGATACTGGGCTCATAATTTCAGGCGGCAAAGAAGGCATTGATTACGAAATTGTCTCGTCAATAGTTGAGCCATATACCAATCCAGCTATCGTGATAAAAACAAACACGAAGTTGACATTCGGCGGCACTGCAAAGAATGGCTACGGAATTGCGGTCAAACCGGGAACGCACGCAAATATCGTCCTTGCTGGGGTGCACATAGAATATCCGCTTGAGCTGGATGCCATGGGTGGGATTCCTATTAATATCGTTACAAATGTTTCCGATGTGGGTGGCAAAAACGAAGGAAGCATTGCTACGTCTGCAGAACAGATCACCAATCAAACTTCGCTACACATAACCATTAAAGATGGCACGGTGAATACGCTTATTGCTGGGACGAATGCACCAGGTATTCACTGTGGCGAAGGTTCTGTGCTTATTATTGATGACGAAGTTAAAAACTACGATTCGCAAGGTAATCGCATTACCCCAAAAGAAGGGGCGGTGCCCTATGACTGCGTGCTTTCCAACGGTACTAAATTACAAAAAGGTGATCCGCTCTATCTGTTAGAGAGCAAAAATCCCGGAAAACTTATATCGAACGGAGGGGCTCTTGCGGCTGGAATTGGTTCTGGTCGTGGTGAAAACTCTGGTGTCATGATTTTCGACGGTGGCATAATCCAAGCTGAATCATATGGCAGTAAAACGGATGTTACTCAATTAGATAATGCAGGCGCAGGTATTGGTGGAGGCATTATTGGTGGAACGTTGCGCATGGAATTTAATGGCGGAACGGTAAAGGCAATATCTGCGGCACATGGTCCAGGTATTGGGGCTGGTCACAGTGGACTTGGTTGGGGCTTACCGCAAGGATGGGACAAACCGCTCATACCATCGGTTATAAAAAGTGATGCTCCTAATGGGGTAATCATGCGAGATTTGTATGTTAACGGAGGCGACGTCCAGGCAATTGGCCATATACACGGTCACTCTATTGGATCTGCTTGCGTGCCGGCTGATAATGCTTGTCAGACTATTTTTGTAACGGGTGGCAATCTGACACTTTCAAACGATTACGGTGTTACTTCAGGACCGAATGGAGAATTCTATTCTGGTTATATTGGCGCGCCAAACATTGACATTGAAGTGACTGGTGGTTCGTTCTTTGTTCCTCCTGATGCTTCTGGAACACCTCAATTTAGTGGTGTAGCAACAGATGGCAAAGGCAATAAGCTCACCATGGTAAAGATTGATCTTGGTGTTAACAC
>CAJTML010000040.1 GCA_910577495.1 uncultured Eggerthellaceae bacterium | reverse complement strand
ACGCCGGTCTTCAAGTGCAGCACTTCCTCCAGCGGAACCTCAGAGCCCTCAAGACTCCAGCCTTCCAGGATCTCAATAAATTGGCGAATGCCCTCTTCATTGGTACGTGCTGAACGACCCACGTAGAAGTGGTCGCCCACCATCATGACGTCGCCGCCGTCAAGCGTGCCCGGAGCCTCAATGTGCTTGACGTGCTCGTCGTCGAAGAATTGGCGAATCGTCGGCTCGATCTCGTCTTTTTCGCCATTGCGGGTGGATGCGCCCGGGTTGGTGATGATAGCGCCCATGCGCGTGATAACGGCCGGATCCTCAACGAAGCATGAGTCGGGATACTGCTCAAGGGCGGGCAGCACGGTTACTTCGACACCACATTTCTTGAGCGCCTCGATATAGTCATCATGCTCTTCAATTGCGCGTTCGTAAATGGGTTGTCCCAGTTCAGGAGCGCTTGTTATGCCGTCGCAGAGCGATTTGCCCGGACGACGGACAATGACGTTTGAGAACTTAGTCATGAAATCTCCTATCGGTTTTGCACGGCCTGCCTCAATGCCGTGTCGCGTATACTATAGTGTACTCTTGAAACCAGCTGAATGAACGAGTTTTTATGGCAAATCACAAGCAACAAACGACGCGCAAACCAAAGTCGGCGAAGCCGCGCACACAGTCTCGACGTCCTGCGTCGCCCGCACGCCAGCAGCGCCCTGCGTCGGGCACACGTCAGCAGCGTCCTGCGCCAACTAAGCCCCGGCAGCGCTCTGCGGCGCCCGCCCGCCAGCAGCGCTCGGAGTCGCGCTGCCCCGTGGCGCATCTGTGCGGAGGGTGCCAGTACATCGACGTCCCGTATGCTGAGCAGTTGGCGAACAAGCGCGCTGGTGTACAGGAACTTTTCGCCGACCTTATCCCTGCTGAGAGCGTGGATGAAGTCATGGGCATGGACGTGCCGTTTCACTACCGCAACAAGGTGACCTCGCCTTTTGCGCCGGGCAGACGGCTGCGCCCCAAGCAGGGTGCCAACCAGAAGGCGTCGCGCACCTCATCGGGCGCGGGGAGCCGCACGTCAAAGTACTGCGCGCCAACGCATGAGATCCTCTGCGGGATGTATGCACAAGGCACACATGAAATTATCCCCACCGATGCCTGCCTTATTGAAAACGAAGAGGCGAAACAGGTTATTCAGACCATCAAAGAACTCATGGCGAAGTTTGGCTATGAACCCTATAACGAAAACACCGGTACGGGACTGATTCGCCACGTGATTGTGCGCGTGGGGCACACTTCGGGCGAGGTGCTAGTCACGCTTGTGACCAATGCGCAAACGCTGGTGGGGTCGAAGGCGTTCTGTCGCGAACTGGTCAAACGCTGCCCCTTCATCACGACCATCGTGCAAAATATCAACGAGCGCCAGACGAACGTGATTTTGGGCGAAAAAGAGCGCGTGCTCTATGGCCCAGGGTTTATCTTAGATAAGCTCTGCGGGCTGAGTTTTCGTATCTCGTCGCAATCGTTTTACCAGGTCAATGCAGTGCAAACCGAAACGCTTTACGAAAAAGCGCTTGAACTTGCCGGCTTGGACAGCACGCAGTCGGTGTTGGATGCGTATTGCGGAACGGGCACGATTGGTTTGGTGGCAGCGCGTCGCGGTGCTGCGCGCGTCATTGGCGTGGACTCGGTGCGCTCTGCCATTCGCGATGCAAAAGAAAACGCACGCCACAACGGAATTGAAAACGCGCAGTTTGTGGCGGCTGATGCAACAGAATTTCTCATGGATCTGGCTGAGCGCGAAGAGCATATTGATGTGGTGCTTATGGACCCGCCACGCGCTGGTTCAACCGAGGAGTTTCTGGACGCGGTGGCGCAGCTTTCGCCCGAGCGCGTGGTGTATATCTCGTGTAATCCCACAACGCAAAAGCGCGATGTTGCAACGCTGACCAGGCACGGGTATCGCCTTGAGCACGTCGTGCCGGTGGACATGTTTCCGCACGCTGACCATGTTGAAACTATTGCGGTGCTCACCAAAGTGCGCGAAAAAACCTTTACCCAGACGCCTTATGAAAGTGAGAAGGCATGCTAGATTCACCTGAGCAAATTATCGCGCGCGTCAACGATCAGGCGCTTGCAACTATGAATACCCGCGGGCTTATCACGGCTGACACGCCGTGTTTGCTCATGGTGTCGGGCGGCTCCGACTCAACGGCGCTGGCCTACGTTATGACCAGCTTACATGCAGCAGGCGCAACCGGTCCTTTGGCAATGCTGCATGTGAACCACCAACTGCGGGGCGAAGCTGCTGATCAGGACGCCCAATTCGTAGCTCAATTGGCAGAGCTGCTGGGCATCCCGTTATTTTTGTGCGAGATAGATGTGGCTGGCGAGGCGTATCGAACGGGCGAAAACATTGAGGCGGTGGCGCGCCGAGAGCGCTATTTGGCGGCAAACGAGGCGCTGGCCAGCATGTGCATGCATGAGGCATACCCGCTCTCATCGGGCAGAATTGTCACCGCACATACCGCCGACGACCGCATTGAGAACTTCTACATGCGCTCTATTGTGGGGACCGGCCCGGGCGGTTTTCGCTCGATGCTGTACCAAAACGGTCCGGTGGTTCGCCCCCTTTTGGATCTCAGTCGTGATGAGCTGCGCGCCTACCTTGAGGCTCGCGCGGCCGCAGATGAGCCCTGCGCGCGTGATGAGGCGGGCGAGCTGTGGCGCGAAGATGCCACCAACGCGCACACTGACCGGTTCCGCGCGTACGTTCGCCATGAAATTGTACCGCGGGCAAAAGAGCGAAATCCCCAGCTCACTGAGACACTGGTGCGCTCGATGAACCTCATTGCTGATGAGGATGACATGCTAGAATCCCTGGTGGATGATCTGGTTGAGCGCTCGGTTATGGGTGTTGATGAGGCGGATCCGGCTGGGGGGTGCGTGCTTGCGCCTGAATTGGGCGCCGAGCCCGTGCCGCTGATGCGTCGTTTGATCGTGCGGATGCTGCAAAGCAAGCTCGGGGCGGATGCGCGCGTGGAAACCGCTTCGGTGGAAGCGGTGTTGGCCGGCTGGCATGATGGCCAGATCAACAGCGGATATGTGACGAATATTCAGGGCAATCTTGCCGTAAGCGCCAACAAACAGGGCGTGCGAATTGAGCCAATGGCGGCATTTCGCGCGCGACGTAAGCGCGACTAAAGAAGGAGTAACCGATGACTGACGAACAAACCACGCTGTCACCAGAGCAGATTGACATCTTTTTAGCAAGCGCATCGCCGCGTCGTCGCGACTTGCTTACCCAGGCGAACATCTCGTTTGTGGTACGCACGCCGCAAACGCCGGTGGATGAAACCCTTGAGCCTGATCTGCGCGCCAACCCCGAGGAGGCCGTCAAAAAGCTGGCCGAGCGCAAGGCGGGTGCGGTGGTGCAGGAGATCCTCGCCGAAAACTACACCGGGATGGCTGCCGTTTTGGGCGCAGATACCGTGGTGGTTTTGGACGGCGAAATCTTTGGCAAGCCGGCAAATCTCTCGGATGCCAAACACATGCTTCGCCAGCTTGCGGGGCGCACTCACGAGGTGCTGACGGGCGTGTCGGTGTGGCTTTTGGCTGCCCCGGAAGCGGAGAATATCTCGCTGGGCTTTCGCACGTTTGTGGATCGAACCTATGTCACGTTCAAAGAGCTCACCGATGACGAGATTGCGGATTACCTGCGCAAAGGGGAGTCGTTCGACAAAGCGGGCGCCTATGCAGCACAGGGCGAAGGCGCCAAACTCATTGAGCGCATTGATGGCGCTATGGACAACGTAATTGGGCTGCCAGTTGAGCGATTGCTGCGCGAACTTCCCGATGTGTTTGTGCCTCATCCCGTGGAAAAATGATGGCAAGTTGTCAGCTTCGTGCGATTGGCTCTCATCTCAAAATGCGCAATGGTACACTAGTACGAATTAACTAAAGCGTAGAGCAAAGAGGTTGATATCGTGCATAGTGATATTGCTGAAATCATTTTTAGTGAAGACGAAATTGTCTCGCGCGTGCAAGAGATTGGCGCTGCCCTGACGCAGGATTACGCAGACAAAGCCGAGGAAGGCATCGTGGTTATTTCGGTGCTCCGAGGCGCTGCAATTTTCATGGCTGACCTGGTGCGCGCTATTGAGCTGCCCCTTGAGATGGACTACATGGCGGTGTCTTCGTATGGCAACGGCGTAAAAAGCTCAGGCGTGGTACGCATTATCAAAGACTTGTCGTCGAATATTTCGGGCAAGCACGTCATCATCGCAGAAGACATTCTGGACTCAGGATTGACGCTGCAGTTTTTGCTGGAAAATCTGGCAACGCGCAATCCGGCCTCACTTGAGGTGGTCACCCTGCTTCGAAAGATGACCAAATCGCAAGCTGAAATAAACTGTTTGTATACCGGTTTTGAATGCCCGGATCAGTTCATAGTAGGCTATGGCTTAGATTATGCAGAGCGCTATCGCAACTTGCCCTACATTGGCGTTCTGAAACCCGAGATTTACGAATAAGAGACTTAACATATGGCACAAAACAATTCGAATAAACCGCAACCACCACAACCAAATTCAAGAACTACTATCATTTCGGTGCTCTTGTTTTTGCTGGTGGCATTTTTCGTTGGTCAGCAGTTCATGAATTTGTCTGATGCTGAAGGACCGACGGTAACTGATCGTCTGATTACGTCGGAGTTTGTTCAGGCGGTTGAGCAGGATCGCGTGACGAACGTGGTCTACAACACCGGCGACGGCACCGTGTCAGGTACGTATTACCCGGCCATCACGGCTGGTTCGTCGGCGGCTGATGCATTCAATTCGGCCTTCTCAGCGCTGGATGCACGCATGGCAACCATCACCAACCCCGATACGGGCAAACCGGCATCGGGTATGGGCACTACCGATCTTGACCTGGTGGAATTGGGAAGTGAGCACAACTACGTAGCAACGTATGCGGGTGGCTCGCTGGCTGATCTCATGGCGCAACACCCCGATGTTCCCTATGAGGTTCAGCTGCCAAGCCCCTTCGGCGACATCTTCTTGACGTTGCTTCCCATCCTCTTGATTGGTTTGTTCTTGTTCTTCTTCTTCTCGCAGATGCAAAAGGCCAACAACTCCCAAATGAGCTTTGGCAAGAACAAGGCGAAGAAGACCTTGGAAGAGCGCCCGAACGTGAAATTCTCTGATGTTGCGGGTGTGGACGAAGCCGTTGAGGAGATGCAAGAGATCAAAGACTTCTTGGCGAACCCGGCAAAATACCAGTCCATGGGCGCAAAGATTCCGCGCGGTTGCTTGCTGGTAGGCCCTCCGGGTACCGGCAAGACGCTGCTTGCACGTGCGGTTGCAGGTGAGGCAGGCGTGCCCTTCTTTAGCATCTCAGGCTCTGACTTCGTTGAGATGTTTGTAGGCGTGGGTGCTTCTCGTGTTCGCGACCTGTTCAAGGACGCAAAAGAAGCAGCTCCGGCAATCATCTTTATTGACGAGATTGACGCAGTTGGCCGTCAGCGTGGCACCGGCCTTGGCGGTGGTCATGATGAGCGCGAGCAAACGCTCAACCAGCTCCTTGTTGAGATGGACGGTTTTGAGGCGAATGACTCGGTGGTTTTGATTGCAGCTACTAACCGTGCTGACGTACTGGATCCGGCACTGCTTCGCCCCGGCCGTTTCGACCGCCAAATTGTGGTGGATGCGCCGGATGTGAAGGGTCGTGAGAAGATCCTGCAGGTGCACTCCAAGGACAAGCCGCTTGGAAGCGACGTAGATTTGTCGAAGGTGGCAAAGCTGACGCCGGGCTTTACCGGTGCCGACCTGGCAAATCTCATGAACGAAAGTGCGCTTCTGACCGCGCGTCGTGGCAAGAAGATCATCACGCAGCAAGAAGTGAGCGAGTCCATGGAGCGTGTGATTGCCGGTCCTGAGCGCAAGGGCAGGGTCATGGATGAAAAGACCAAGCACACCATTGCCTATCACGAAAGTGGACATGCGCTGGTGGGTCATTTGCTTGATCACGCGGATCCGGTGCACAAGATTTCAATCATTTCGCGTGGCCGCGCGCTGGGTTATACCTTGTCCATCCCGAAAGAGGATAAGGTGCTCAACTCGCTGGGTGAGATGCGCGATGAGCTGGCGGTATTTATGGGTGGTCGCGTTGCTGAAGAGATCTTCTGCGATGACATTACCACAGGCGCCAGCAATGACCTTGAGCGCGCTTCCAAGATGGCACGCGCTATTGTGACGCAGTACGGCATGTCGCCGTTGGGTACGCAGGTGTTTGGCCAGCCCAATCATGAGGTCTTCTTGGGTAGGGACTATGGCAACACGCAAGACTACTCCGAAGAGACGGCTCGCCGCATTGACGAAGAGGTTGCGCGCATCATGAAAGAGGCGCATGACCGTGCTTACGATATTTTGACCAGCCACAAGGAGCAGATGGACCTCATGGCAAGCGTCCTTTTGGAGCGCGAAACCGTTGAAGGCGAAGCCTGCGAGGCGCTGCTTGATAACAAGTGGGATGAGTATCTGGCGCACGAAGATGAGATCAACGCACGCAAGGAAGCCGAAGAGGCCGCAGCTCGTGCGCGTGATGCACAGCTGGCTGATCCGAATTGGCGCGATGAGCCTGTTGAGCCGGGTGATCAGAACGCCAACGGTCCGTTCTGGCCGGCAGCGCAAGATGCTGATAGGTCTGATATGCCCACGCAGGCACAGGTGGATGCTGAAATCGTTCGCGAAGACATCATGGATGCAACACCTGAGGCACCAGCTCCAGCAGGCGAAGATCCCTACGCTACGCCGACGGCTGATCAGCCCGCGCAGCAGCCCGAGGACGCAGCACAGCGCAAGCCTGCTGACAGTGCAGACGAAGATAAGCCTGCGCATAACGCATAAACCAACGACCCGAAAGGTACCAACGAGTGATTTGGCACTGCGGTAGTTTTAGTTTTGATGCACGGATGCCCATTATTATGGGCATCCTTAACGTCACGCCCGATTCATTTTCAGATGGCGGCAAGTATGTAACGCTGGAAGATGCACTTAATCAGGCGCATCGTATGCTTGATGAGGGCGCGCTCATTATTGATGTGGGTGGAGAGTCCACGCGTCCCGGTGCCGATCCGGTATCGGTTGAAGAAGAACTTGAGCGCGTGCTGCCGGTGGTGATTGCGCTGGTGGCTGAAGAGGTTTGCGTAAGCCTGTCTTGAGGCGGGCGCCTCCATCATTAATGACGTTTCGGGTTTTCGTGATCCCGACATGGTAGAGGCGGTGGCCGCACACGATTGTGGTGTGGTGCTCATGCATATGCAAGGCACGCCACAGACGATGCAAGACGACCCGACGTATGTGGATGTGGTCGCTGAGGTTCGCGATTACTTGCGCGAAGGTGCGCTGCGTCTTGAGGCGGCGGGCATCGCGAAGGATCGCATCTGCCTTGATCCCGGTCCGGGATTCGGAAAAACCGCAGATCAGACGCGTATGATCACGTATAACTACTTTGAGTTCGCGCGACTTGGCTATCCGGTTATGGTGGCGGTTTCCCGTAAGAGCTTTTTGGGCGCGATGTATGATATCCCGAACCCCGCTGATCGCGATGAGGTGTCCGCGCAGATGGCGCTGTTGGCGTGCGAGGCGGGCGCTACTATCGTGCGTACGCACAACGTGGCAAAAACTGCTGAGGCGCTTAAGGATTTGCGCCCCTTCGCCTTCATATCCCTTGGCTGCAATGTGGCACTCGTGGCTGAGCCGGGCGAAGAGCTTGAGGGCAAGATTGCCATGATTAACCAGGCAATTTCGGGGATTTGCACGATTCCTGATACGGATATTATTGACATCTCGTCCTATTACGAAAGTGAGCCTGCCTACTATCTTGAGCAGGATACCTTTGTCAACGCCGTGTTGCTGGTGCGCACCGGCTTGCCGCCGCGTGAGTTGTTGAAGTATCTGCAGGCTATTGAGAACAGCCTTGGTCGCGTTCGCGAAATTGAGAATGGTCCGCGAACCTGTGACTTGGACATTTTGGATTATCAGCTTTATGTGTCTGATGATGAGCAGCTCACCCTTCCGCATCCGCGTCTGTTGGAACGCGATTTTGTGGTGACTCCGCTTGAAGAGATTCGCCCTACGCACGTGTTGGCTGATGGCCGCTCGGTTGCTGCGGATGCCATCGAGAAGTCCTCGCGCGTTGGTTGGTCTCATAAGCTTGACCGCGCATAAGCTGGTTTTCGGTAGGCGCTATGTTTACGGTTCGCTCGTTTGATGAGGTTACATCCACCAATGATCTGGTGAAACGTGCACTTGAAGCAGGGGAGGCCGAGGGCTTGGTCATCCGTGCGCGCAAGCAAACGGGCGGCTATGGTCGACAGGGGAGAGCGTGGACCAGCCCCGAGGGCGGGCTTTATGCATCATTTTTGTTGCGGCCTGAGGTACCGCAAGCGCAGCTTCCAACCTTGAGTTTGGTGGTTGGCTTAGCGGTGCGCCGTGCGCTTGCTGCATTGGCGGATCCGGAATGCTCCTCATCGGTGCAGGTGAAATGGCCAAATGACGTCGTACTTGCTTCGCCTGCTGACGCGCCTTGTCCCTCAGCTGCCTTCAATAAGCTCTGCGGCATTTCACTGGAAGCACACGCAGGAGGAATTTGCGTGGGGGTTGGAATCAACGTGGTAGCACCAGATGCGGGAGCGCCAGAGGTGCCTGGCAAAAACCGTGTTGCCTATGTGAGCGAAATTGCGCCTGCTTTACGCGCGCTTGATACCCAAACGGCACTTGACGTGGTGTTTGAGGCCGAGCTTTCCGCCTTTCAGACGCTCTATCAACGCTGGGTGCAAGAGGGTTTCGCACCCTTTGTTTCGCTGTTTGATCAGCATGCTGCGCTGCAAAATCGGCAAGTTATAGTGGAGGACCGGGTAGGGAATATCCTCGGGCAAGGGTGCGTTGTAGGAATTGATGATGGGGGCTGCTTGGTGCTGAGCGCTGCCGATGGGGCACAGCTCCACATTGCTTCAGGTGAGGCACATATTGCACTGAGTGACGTATAGCGCGTGCCGTCTGCAGCAAACCTGCGTCGCGTCGCAATGATTGTCGAATGCCCCGCTTGCTCTCACGCTAAAATTATATTTCTTAAAGGGTAGGGGACGCCGCGTATATGGAGGAATCCATATGCGTGGCGTTTTCTGAGTGGAGCATATATATAGAAGAGGGCGATGCACCTATGGCAGCGCAAAAACCTGACAAAGTCACTCGTATGGGATCGGCTTCAATCCCGAAGCTCATCGTAGAATTCGCCGTTCCATCCATTTTGGGCATGCTGGTCAATGGTGCTTATAACCTGATTGACTCCATCTTTTTGGGCAACGCCATGGGCGAGATTGGCCTGGCAACGGCTACAGTTGCTATGCCGATCATGACGGTATTTATGGCAATTGCCATGCTGGTGGGCAACGGTGGTAATGCACTGGCGGCACTGCGCATGGGCGAAGGCAACCGCGATGAAGCAAACCGCGCGCTGGGCAATACGGTCACGCTGTCAATTATCTTCGCACTGATCATTGCGTTTGTGGCGCATATCCCGGCAACCATTAACGGCCTTCTGACGGTATCAGGTGCCACGGCCGAAGACTGGGATTACGCACAGAAGTTCATCCAGATCATCTCGCTTGGTTTTATCTTCCAGTGCATCGGCATGGGCGTGAACAACTTTATTCGTACTGCTGGTGCCCCTAATCGCGCGCTTATGACGATGGTTATTGGTGCGGTTGCCTGCACGGGTTTCAACTATTTGTTCGTGATGGTGCTTGGCTGGGGTGTCGAAGGAAGCGCGCTTGCAACCGTCTGCGGTCAGGCAATTTCGTGCGCGACGGTGCTGTGGTACTTCACGATCACAAAGCATGTTCCCATGAAGCTCAAATTCACGTTCATGCGACTTAAGGGGAATACCGTTCGCATGATCTTGTCGCTGGGTCTTGCCAGTTTCGCGGTGCAAGCGGGCATGGCGGTCGTGAACTTCGTGCTGAACAACCTCCTCAATCTGTATGGCAGCCAAAGCGTGTATGGTGCTGAGGGTGCGCTGGCATCTATTGGTGTGGTGCAGCGCGTGTCCATGTTCTCGGTGCTGCCGCTGATTGGTATGTCAATTGCAATCCAGCCGCTGCTGGGCTTCAACTACGGCGCGAAGCTCTACCCGCGCGTGAAGAAAACGCTGTGGTGCGGCATTATCGGCGCGACCGGTATCGGAGTTATCCTGTGGGCAACGGTGCATATCTTCCCAGACGCTATCGTTGGTTTCTTTGGTATCTCCGACGACAACCTGCGTGGCTTTACCAGCTTCGCCCTCCGTATTCAGTTGGCCATGCTGCCCTTTATTGGCTTTCAGATTGTGGGCTCGAACTACTTCCAGGCAACCGGGCAGCCCCTCAAGTCAATATTTCTGTCGTTGACGCGTCAGATTCTGTTCTTGATTCCGCTGTTGTTTGTCTTCCCGCAAATTCTGCCGGCGCTGCCGTGGCATTTGACCAGCTTGGATGCGCTGTACTTCGCCACGCCAGCGGCAGACTTCCTTTCAATCTTCACCACGCTCATCTTTATCTTGTTGGAGATGAAGCGCTTGCGCAAACTTGAGAGTGGAGAGGTAACTAGTAAGTTCTAAAGCCGCACACCGTACGTACGGCGAACCATCGGAGGGAAAAATATGAACGAAGAGATGCAAGCAGCCCCCGCGGCGGCGAAAGCAAAAGCAAAAACGAAACCCGTATCCCGCACGCGCTTTGTGGTATTTGTTGGACTCTGCATTGCCATCATGGCAGTGGCGGCATGGGTCGTGATTCCGTTTGGTCCAATCCCGTTTACGCTGCAGATTTTCGCCGTTGCCTTCGCCATTTTGGTGCTGCCACCCAAGCAGTGTCTTGCCGCAATTGGAGGCTACCTGTTGCTGGGCGCCATTGGTGTGCCGGTCTTTTCGGGGATGCGCGGCGGCATCGGCGTGCTGGCGGGCCCTACCGGCGGCTTTCTGTGGGGCTATTTGTTGGGGGCAGCCGCAGCACTGGCGTTCTTGCACCTCATGAATAAGGTGGCGAAAAACTCTGCAAACAAATCCCAGGTCAAGGGCATGGTTATTGATGTGGCTGCAGCGCTTATCTACGTTGCGGTTGCCTATGTCTGCGGCTGGGCGCAATATATGGTTGTGGCGGGTGTGAGCCCCGAGGCGTCTTTTTTGGCAACGGTGGCACCGTTTGTGTTGGTTGACGTCATCAAGGTAGTGGCTGCCGCATTCTGCGCGCGCGGTGTGCGCATGGCGGTTTCGCTGCGTTAGCAGTTTTGCCGCCTGACTGACTTTGCTTCGCTAGGCTTCGTAGAGCACAGCTCCTGAGGTGAGACCGGCGCCAAACGCCACCATGATTACCTTATCACCTGGGGCAATCTTTCCGCTTTCGTACGCGTCGCACAAGGTCATGGGTACACAAGCAGCTGAAGAATTGCCGCGATGCGCAATTGAGATTTGGAATTTTTCAAGCCCAAGCCCCAATTTCTTCGCGGCAAATTTGATGATGCGCTCATTGGCCTGGTGAGGAACGATAAGCGCAATGTCATCAAGGGTGAGGCCTGCGCGCTCAAGCACTTCAAGTACAGCATTGGTCAGTGCATTGCCAGCGAACTTGAAGACTTTCTGTCCATCCATGCGAATAGCTTGGCGTGGCTCACCAGCAGCGACACCTTCAGCAACACCGAGCTCTTCGTCCACGCGCGCAAGCGATGCATCCGCCAACAGTAGCGCAGGATCTTGCGCGAATGCGGCATTAACACCCTGCTCGTCAAAAGCAAAGGACGAATCAAATGCGGCGGGGCAGACCAACGAGTTGGTTGTGTCGTCGTCGTTGTGGATGTAGCTGGAGATAATGCCAGGTGCATCGTCGCGCCATTCCACAACGACCGCGCCTGCGCCATCGCCAAAGAGTACGCACGTGTTGCGATCACTCCAGTTCGTAATGCGCGAGAGGCGCTCGGCACCAACGACAAGCGCGCGATGGTAGTGGTTGCGTCCACCGGCGCCGCCCACGTTTGCTTGCGAAGCTGCCATGAGCGCTTCGGTGACCGATAGGCTGTAGACAAAGCCCGAACAGGCGGCATTGAGATCAAATGAAACGGCATTGGTTAGCCCCAGGCGACGGCGAAGGAGTGCCGCAGAAGAAGGCAAAAGTGCGTCAGGGGTCAGCGTGGAGAATACTACGAGGTCAATATCCTCAGCTGCGAAAGCAGGCTGTCCTTGTATACCGGCTCCTTCGCCATCCCAACCAAGCGCTTGACGAGCAGCCACTTCGGCCAAATCAAGGGACGTCTCCTCAACCGAAATACGGCGCGAACGAATGCCGGTACGAGAGCTGATCCACTCATCACTGGTTTCTACGAGCTGCGCTAATTCGTCATTGGTGACATCAAGCGCGGGGAGTCCTTTTCCGCATCCAACAATGCAACATCCCATGGATAAGCCTTCTTTCGCGAGGAATTTATTTTGATCATCAAACTAAATAAGTATACCAAACCACTTAGATTTCTCTGTGGGCGGATCGACGAGGGTCAAAAAAGAAAACCCCCGACCGCGGCCGGGGGTTTGTTGCATCTCAAGTGATGTTCGCAAAAGCTTATGCCTTGAAGCGATAGCCGTAGCCGCGCACGGTCTCAACCAGTGCCGGGTCGTAGCCGGCAGACTCAATCTTGTCGCGCAGACGCTTGATGTGGGTGTCAACCGTCTTGGTTTCGGTCAGGTACTCCCAACCCCATGCGTCACGGAGCAAGTCTTCGCGAGAAACCACTTTGCCAGCACTCTTCATAAGGCTTGCCAGCAGCTCAAACTCACGCGGGGTAAGCTCAATCTCACCATGCTCACCTGAAGCGGTGTGCGCATCTTCGTCCAGCGTAATACCACTTGCGGTAACTGCATGGCTGGCACCCGGGAAGTCTCCGCCAGAACTGCGACGAAGCAGTGCGCGCACGCGGGCAATCAGCTCACGAACGCCAAAGGGTTTTGCCAAGTAATCGTCTCCGCCAATCTCAAGACCGACCACTTTATCAAGTTCGGTGTCACGAGCAGACAAGAACAAAACGGGAACCGTGGTCTTTGAGCGGAGGCGGCGACACAATTCATATCCATCCATGCCCGGAAGCATGATATCCACGATAAACAAGTCGTAAGAGTTCTTGCTGGCTAAAGCAAGAGCATCTTCACCGTTGTCAACGACGTCGCTAAAGAAGCCTTCCTTTTTAAGAGCATAGCTAACGAACTCTGTAATTGAGGGCTCATCGTCAACAACAAGGATGCGATGCGGGGTTTCGTTCATAGTATGCCTTCCTTCTGCACGTACCTTGGCGCGCTGTTGGTGGGAAGCACGTTGCGGGAGTTACGTACGATTTGTCCCGAATTATATACAGTAGTCAGGATAACACAAAAATCGGAGATTATTACTATAATATGTGCGAATCGGTTGTCGAACTAAGGAACGCACAAAATTATGTTATTAGCAGTTGACGTGGGAAATACCCAAACAGTGGTCGGCGTATTTGAGGGCGAAAACCTGCGGTACCGCTGGAGGTTTGCTACCAACAAAAGCCATACTGGAGATGATTTGCGCGTCAAGCTCATGTCGCTGCTTGATGGGGAGGACATTGAGCGTGCGTCACTCTGCGGCATGTCGCTTGCTTCGGTCGTGCCGCATCTGACTGAAGCGTGGGATGAAACAGCACAGGCACTGACGGGTATGCCCGCGCTTGTCTGCTCGGCAAAAACCGCTGGCAGCTTATTCGCCGCAACCTATCCGCGGCCTGCTGAGATTGGCTCAGACCGTGTGGCTGATGCGGTGGCGGCGCGCGAGCGTTATGGGGCACCTGCCGTAGTGGTTGATTTCGGCACCGCAACCAACATTGAAGTCATTGACCAGGACGGATGTTTCTGCGGAGGCGTGATTGCGCCCGGTCTTGAAACGGCGGCAAGCGCACTGTTTAGCCACGCAAGCATGCTGGCAGGTATCCATATGGATGATCCCGAGGCAGCTATCGGCACCTCAACTGCACAAGCGCTGCAAATCGGTATTTTGTATGGCGAAGCTGACCGCGCGGACGGTTTGGTAGCGCGCATTCATGAGCAACTCGGCTACACGACGCCGGTCATTGCAACGGGCGGTTTAGCAACGCGTATTGCGCCGCACTCAAAAACCATTACGCAGGTTGACCGAAATCTTACGCTTGAAGGACTTCGTCTGGTCTTTGAACACAATTCGCGCGCGGAGTGAAGCGCTGTAGGTTTGGGCATGTATACTGGTATTTCCGCGATGTGCAGGGCGGGAGAGCGGCGCGCGGAGCGCCCTTGAATTCGCCGTGTTTTCGCGAATCATACTGAAGCATCAACAAGAAGGAGAGTGAGGGCCCGACATGTTAACCGACATTGAAATTGCCCAAGCAACAACCCCGAAGCACATTACCGAGATCGCTGAGAAGGCTGGCGTGCCGGAGTCGTATTTGGAGCTGTATGGCTCAAATAAGGCGAAGGTTGACTACAACCTGCTTGTTGATCAGCCCCATGATGCGGGCAAACTCATTTTGGTGACCGCCATTAACCCCACGCCCGCAGGCGAGGGCAAGACCACCACGACGGTTGGTCTGGCAGATGCGCTTTCTATCCTGGGCAAAAACGTGGTGGTCGCCCTGCGCGAGCCGTCCTTAGGCCCAGTATTTGGTGTGAAGGGTGGCGCTGCAGGTGGCGGATATGCCCAGGTCATTCCTATGGAAGACATCAATCTGCACTTCACCGGAGACTTTCATGCTATCAGCGCTGCAAACAACTTGTTGGCAGCTATGCTTGACAATCATATCCAGCAAGGCAACGAACTTGGTATTGATGTTCGCAAGATCACGTGGAAGCGCGTGGTGGATATGAATGATCGTCAGCTGCGCAACGTGGTTGATGGTTTAGGCGGCAAGGCGCACGGCATGCCGCGCGAAGATGGATTCGACATCACGGTAGCCAGTGAAATCATGGCAATCTTTTGTTTGGCCACCTCAATTACCGATCTCAAAGAGCGCTTGGCACGCATCGTGGTGGGTTACACCCGCGATGATCAGCCGGTGACCGCGGGCGACCTTAACGCCCAAGGTGCTATGACGGCGCTGCTCAAAGACGCGCTCAAGCCAAATTTGGTGCAGACGTTGGAAGGAACGCCGGCGTTTGTACACGGTGGTCCTTTCGCCAACATTGCTCATGGGTGCAACTCCATTATGGCCACGCGCATGGCAATGGCCTTGGGCGATTATTGCGTGACCGAAGCAGGCTTTGGCGCTGATCTGGGTGCAGAGAAGTTCTTGGACATCAAGTGTCGCCTGGCTGGCCTGAACCCAGATGCGGTTGTGGTGGTTGCTACGGTGCGCGCGCTCAAAAACCATGGCGGCGTGGCAAAGGCAGACCTGAACGAGGAAAACTTAGAGGCGCTGGATGCGGGTCTTCCAAACCTCTTGCAGCACGTGGAAAACATCACGCAGGTATACCAATTGCCGTGCGTGGTGGCCATTAATCGCTTCCCAACTGATACGGAAGCTGAGCTTGCGCTTGTGGAAAAACGCTGCCGTGAGCTGGGCGTTAACGTTGCACTGTCAGAGGTGTGGGCAAAAGGTGGCGAAGGCGGCGTTGCCCTTGCGCAAGAGGTTGTGCGTCTGTGCGAGCAGCCCAACGACTTCACGCTGGCCTATACCGACGATATGTCGCTTGCTGAAAAGATTGAAGCTATTGCGCAAAAGATTTACCACGCTGATGGCGTTGATTTTGAGCCGAAAGCTGCCGCAGAAATTGCGAACTTGGAGAAGCTTGGGTTCGGACACATGCCGGTATGTATGGCGAAGACCCAGTACAGCTTCTCGGATGACGCGAAAAAGCTCGGTGCGCCGCGTGACTTCCGTATTGTGGTGCGCAACGTGAAGGTTTCTGCAGGTGCTGGCTTTGTGGTGGCGCTCACGGGCGACATCATGACCATGCCGGGTCTGCCGAAGGTGCCGGCTGCAGAGCGCATTGACGTTGATGAGACCGGAAAGATTAGCGGCCTGTTCTAAGGTGGGTTCGTGGATACGAAATTTATAGAGTCTCTTGCCAGTGCTGATCCTACCCCCGGTGGTGGCGGTGCAAGTGCGTACGTGGGTGTGCTTGCTTCGTCGCTGGCGTCCATGGTGGGCAATCTCACGGTGGGCAAAAAAACGTATGCCCAGGTGGAGGCCGATGTCTATATTGCGCTTGAAAAGCTTGCGGTGCTTCGCGAACGCCTGCTTGAGCTCATTGACGAAGACGCACGTGCCTTTGAGCCGCTGGCTGCGGCCTATCGTATGCCCAAAGAGACGCCGCAGGATCGCGTGGCAAAAAACGATGCTTTGCAGGCGGCGCTCATCGGAG
>CAJTML010000039.1 GCA_910577495.1 uncultured Eggerthellaceae bacterium | reverse complement strand
GGTTGCGCCATGCCGGTCACGTCGCCCTTCACGTCCGCGACAAACACTGGCACGCCGGCTTGCGAGAACCCTTGCGCAATAGTTTTGAGGGTGACGGTTTTGCCGGTGCCCGAAGCACCAGCAATAAGTCCGTGGCGATTCGCCTGGTTAAGCAGCAAATACGTGGGGTTTTCGCCTTGGGCAACCCAGATGGCGTTGTCGTGGAGCATGGCGGGACCTCGTTTCGTGAGGGGCGGATGGGGGTGGAGCGGTGGCGCGGGTGCGGGCGCAGGTGCGGCGGCGCGGGCGCGGCGGCGCGGGTGCGGTTACGCAATCAACTCGCGCAGTGCCTCAAGCGTTTGTTCGCCCACTAAATGCTTGGCTTCCTTGCCGTCAACGAACAGTACAAACGTCGGGAATCCGTCAGGCGCATAGACTTTTGCCAGGTCAGGGCACTTGTCAATGTCAACCTGGTAGATGGGCGTGTTGTGCGTCTCGGTTTTGGCAAGCTCTTCAACCAGTGGTTGCATGTGCTGGCAATGCGGGCACCACGTGGCGAAAAATTCGACAAGCACCGTGCCGCTTGCCTGCTTGACGTCCTGCTCAAATGTTTTATCGGTTAATTCGCGAATCATAACAACCTCCTCAAGGTAGGTATTTTGCTGTCTGGTGATGTGCTGGCCGAACGCTGGTGGAGTGTGGCTCGGAGGCATTCAGCACAGGTACCCTTATTGTAGAAATCACGCTGTACGCGGCGGCTGGGCGCGTCCAACGCTTGCCAAGGTGTTGCAAAAGCGATGACGGTTGTTTGCTTTCGCGCGGTTGGCGTGCGGGTGCGCTCTGGCAAAGGTGGGCAAATGCGCTAAGATGAAACGCAAGATAAACCAGCGATATCGCGGGCGGCGCGCAAGGGCGCGGCTGCTGGCGAGCGCGTGTGAGAAGGGATCTGACCATGGACGATTGCTTGTTCTGCAAAATCGTGGCGGGCGAAATTCCGTCGAAAAAGGTGTACGAAGACGACGTGTGCTACGCCTTCGACGACATTGAGCCTGAAGCGCCGGTACACACGCTTATCGTGCCGAAGCATCACTATGACAACTTGGCTGATGATGTGCCGCAAGACGTGCTGGGATACTTGCTGTCGGTCGTGCCTGAGGTGGCAAAAATCAAGGGCGTTGACGAATCTGGTTTTCGCACGGTTATTAACACCGGTCCGGATTCTGCGGCAACGGTGGGACACCTCCACCTGCACATTTTAGGTGGCACGAAGATGGGTCGCTTCACGTTTGAGAACTCTCAGCGCGTTGAGGGTAACGAATAATATGGCTGATGACGTTGTTGTAGACGCCGTGCCGGTAGAGGGCGAAGCTGCGGGCGTTGAGTCTGCAGACGCCGCGCCCAGCGATCCGTTTGAGCCGGGCTCGCTGGGCTGGCGTTTGCCCTGGGCAGAAACGGGCGAAGGGGATCTTTTGGACCCAACCGAGGCGCTTGAGACGTTTTTGGAGTGGGTGGATGATCGCGGGATTGCGCCGTGGCCACACCAGGAAGACGCGCTCATGGACTTGGCGGTGGGAGACAACGTCATTTTGGGAACACCGACTGGGTCGGGAAAGTCGCTCGTGGCGCAGGGCTTGTGCTTTATGGCGCTGGCAACGGGCAAGCGCGCGTATTACACCGCGCCCATTAAAGCGCTGGTGAGCGAAAAGTTTTTCGACATGGTGGATGTGCTTGGTCGTGAAAATGTCGGCATGATCACCGGAGATAGCGCCATTAACACCGACGCGCCGGTGATTTGTTGCACGGCGGAGATTTTGGCCATTGATGCGCTGCGTCAAGGACCTGACAGCGACATTGCCTGCGTCATCATGGACGAGTTTCACTTCTACAGTGATCCCGACCGTGGGTGGGCGTGGCAGGTGCCGCTTTTGACGCTTGAACATGCGCAGTTTCTGCTCATGAGTGCCACGCTGGGGGATATGACCTCCATTGCGGCTGACTTGGAAGCGCGCACGGGACGCACCGTGGACATGGTGGTGGATGCGCCGCGTCCAGTACCGCTTGCCTATGAGTATTCGCTCACGCCGCTTGAAGGCACCGTTGAGCTGGCGCTTCGCAATGACGAAGGCCCAATTTATATCGTGCATTTCGCCCAGGATGCAGCGCTTGCCTCCGCACAGAGTTTGGCCAGCTATGGCGTGGCCACCAAAGAGCAGCGCGAAGCCATCAAGCGCGCCATTAAGGGCACGCGCTTTACCACCGCGTTCGGCAAAATCTTACAGCGTTTGCTTCTGGCGGGCGTGGGCGTGCACCACGCAGGTATGCTGCCGCGGTATCGCTTGCTGGTAGAAAAGCTGGCTCAGCAGGGGTTATTGCCGGTCATTTGCGGCACCGACACGCTGGGCGTGGGCATCAACGTGCCCATTCATACCGTCGTGCTCACCCAGCTTACCAAGTTCGACGGCACAAAAATGCGGCGGCTGCGCGTGCGTGAATTCCATCAAATTGCGGGCCGTGCGGGCAGGAGCGGTTTTGACACCGAAGGCATGGTCATAGCGCTTGCGCCCGAGCATGAGATTGAGAATGCCAAAGCGCTGGCGAAGGCGGGCGACGACCCGAAAAAGCTCCGCAAGATTCATAAGAAGCGTCCCCCAGATGGCTTTGTGACCTGGGACGAAAAGACGTTTAAGCGCCTCATTGAAAGCGAACCCGAAAAGCTGGCGCCGCGCATGCGCATCACGCATGCGATGGTGCTTTCAGTGGTTTCGCGCGGGGGCGATGCTTGGCAAAACGTGCTGGATCTCATTGACGCTTCGGCGCAAACCGACGAGCAGAAAGCGCGCTTGCGGGCGCACGCGGCTGAAATCTTCGACATCTTGTTAGATGGCGGCGTGGTCGTGCGCGACATTGACGAGGCGGGCAACACCACCTACTCACTCACGGTTGAGCTGCCCGATGATTTTGCGCTTGACCAGCCGCTTTCGCCATTTTTGTTGGCCGCACTTGAGCTGTTTGACCCCGATGACGAAACGTATGCGTATGACGTTATCTCGGCGGCCGAGGCAACGCTTGAGAACCCGCGGCAGGTGCTGCGTGCGCAGGAGCGCGTGGCGAAGGACGCGGCCATGGCGGCCATGAAAGCTGATGGGGTGCCTTTTGAGGAGCGTGTTGAGCGCTTGGAGGAGGTGACCTACCCGCGTCCGCTTGAGGAGCTGCTGGATGCGGCGTTCGCCCACTACTGCAAGGAAGTTCCATGGGCGCGCGATTATGAGTTGGAGCCGAAAAGCGTGCTGCGCGATATGCTGGAGTGTGCGGCGGACTTTAAAACGTACGTGAACAAGTACAACATCGCGCGTTCTGAGGGTACGTTTTTGCGTTATCTGTCGGATATCTATCGCGTGTTGGATAAGACTATTCCGCTGGACAAACGCACTGATCAGCTCTGGGACATCATTGAGTGGCTCGGGTTGGTTATTCGCACGACCGACTCAAGTTTGGTTGACGAATGGGCAGGCCTCGGTGCCGCTCCTGAGGTGGAGGCGGGTGGATTTGGCGAGGCGGATGCGGTGGTGAAAGATCGACGTGCGCTGGGGCTTTTGGTACGCAATGCGCTCTTTGCGCGCGTGCGCCTGGCGGCGCAAGATAAGGCCGATGAGCTGGGCGAACTTGATAGCGAATGGGGCTTTGGTGTGCGCGCGTGGACCGATGCGCTGGACGCGTTTTATGAGGCGCATGAGGATGTGCTCTTAGATGGCGATGCGCGTTCAAGTGCGTATTTTGTAGTGGACGAATCTGACGAAGCGCGCGACCACGTGTGGCACGTTCGCCAGATTTTCCACGACAGTGATGAAGATCACGACTTTTCCATTGCGGCCGACGTTGATTTGGATGCTTCGCAAGAGCGTGGTGAGGCGGTCTTTACCAACTATCGCGCTGGGTTTATTGAGGAGCTGTAGGACGGGTGAGGCCAAGGGGCGCTGCTGGGTAGCGGCGCGACCCACCCGCCACGTGCGGCTCTACGCGTCCAGCAATGGCGTGAGCTGGCCATCTGCAAGTACGGTCAGTTTGCGCGTGGCACGCGAGATGGTGGTATAGAGACGCCGGCGTGCCAGGTCATTGTCGGGGAAGGCGCGCTCTGAGGCATCCGGGACGATGACGTGGTCAAACTCCAGCCCCTTCGCCAACTTCAGCGTCAGGAGCACCACACCAGACTCGGGGAGTGACCCGCGCTCGGGGAGCAATTCCGGCGCGTCTTCTCCAAGGGCTGCCTGCACGCGCTTGGCGGCATGCTTAAACGGCACAATGATGGCGGTCAGTCCCGCTTGGCCGCGCGCCGAGGCAACGGCGTTTTGTAGCGCATTTTCCCAGGTAGCCTCATCGGGGCAGGTCAAGATCTCGGGCGCTTGTTCTTGGCGCTGGATGGAGGTGATCGTGAGGTGATCATCGTGGCGCGCCAGCTTCGCAAACAGCTTGGTGATGGCCGGCGTTGAGCGATAGCTGGTCATGAGATCAGCGCGCGCTACTTCGCCATATGCACGTTCAAACACCTCCGCAATTTCGGGATAGCTTGATGAGGTCTCGGTGATGGCCTGGTTGGGGTCGCCCAAAAGCAGGAAGTGTGCGCGCCTGAAATACTTCACCAAAAGCGCCAGTTGCGCCACCGTGTAATCCTGCACCTCATCAACCATGACATAGCGCGCCTCGGAATTGCAAAGCCCCGTGACGGCCAGCTTGGTGTAGAGCCACTCCACCGAAGTGAGGCCGCTGGCGCGCAAAAGACGCATGCCGATGCGGTCAATGCGCAGCCATTCGTCGCGCTCTACCAGGGTATATGCGTCGGCGAACTTGTTGCGCAGGTAGGTGAGCGTGAGCGCTCGTGCTTCGTCTTCGGTTTGGGGGTCGAAGGTTTCGTTGAACAGTGCTAGCTGCTCGTTGACGTCCAGCGACGCCGCCTCAAGCTGGGCAGCCTCAGAAGTTGCCAGGGATTTGAGGCGCCCTTCAAGTCGGCTCATGAGCTCTTCGCGCATGAGGGTCACGCGGTGCGGGCCGGCCGGTGCGCGATGGTACTTCTCAGATAGCTTGCGAATGGAGTCTGCGCTGATCAGGCGCACGTCATGAAGCGTGATATCGCGAAAATCGTGCGCGTCAAACTCAAAGGTGGCAAGAGCCTTGTCAATGGCTTCGAAGCGCTCAAGGCTAGCTGACACATCGCCAATACCGCGGTCTGCAGGCAGCAGCGTGCGCGCAAAGTCGTCCCAGGTCAGCATCTCAGGATTGCGCTCGCCCAGATCAGGCAGCACCGAGTCAATATAGTGGGCGAACACGGAGTTGGGCGTGATGAGGAACACCTGCGACGGATCCAGCGTTTCGCGCTCCTGGTAAAACAGGTAGGCAATACGCTGCAAGAGCACCGACGTTTTGCCGCTGCCGGCAATGCCTGATACCAGCAGCACCGGCACGTCAGCGTGGCGAATGACGCTGTTTTGCTCCTTTTGGATGGTGGCCGTGATGTCGCGCATGTGGGCGGAGCGCTGGTGAGAGAGCGACGCTAACAGCAGCGAGTCCTCAATGGCCACGCTCGTGTCAAAGTAGGCGTGCAGCGTGTCGGCGGTGATGTCGAACTGGCGGCGAAGCAGCAGGTCAACGTCAATCGTGCGCCCCTCAGCGGTGTAGCTGGTGGGGCCTAAATCCTGGTTGTAATACACCTCAGCCACCGGGCTTCGCCAGTCCACAATGAGGCGCTTGTAGTTCTCATCCGAGATGCCCGCGGTGCCCAGATAGAGCGATTTCGCCGGCGCATCGGGCTTGAATTGTACGTCAATTTTGGCGAAGTAGGGCTGGCGCAGCAGCACCTCCAGCGCGGCCAGCTTCTCAGCCTCAACCGTTTGCGAGAGGTTGTAGCCAGCAATGATGCGATTGACGGCCTCAAAGTCAGCCAGCGTTTCTAAGATGTCGTCGGCGGTGGCAAAGTTGGTCTTCAGCTCGGATGCCATGGACTCTTTGTCTTGCGCGGCCAGGCGTGCGCTGGCCTCAAGTTTTTGGGCGCAAGCGTGCGAAAGCTCGGTGAGCTTCGCGTAGATGTCCGTGAGATGTTCCTGCTCAGCCGCGAAAATGGGGTCATCTGCTTGGTGGTTTGTGCTTTGTGTGTTCGCCATGTGTATGCCTGTCTGTGAGTCTCGTGCAAAAAATGTCCCAAGTATTTTACTCGTTTACCGCTTGCCATCAAACTGCATGCCCCAAAACAGCACGTTGGTATACTGATTGTCACATGTTCGATATCGCGTCCGCGACGTCTTGCGAGGGATGTCGCGTCAGCAACCAACGCACGATAAGGAGTCCGCAATGTCATTTGAGGAAGATGTGGCGAAAGCACACGCGCTCTTGCAAGCCCAGGCTCAAGCTGAGCAGCAGGCTGAAGAGGAACTGCCCGACGCTGAGTTGGCGGCTGCAGTGGCAGAGGCGCTGGTGCAGGTTCGCAAGCAAAACCCGCTGGTGGGCTCAATTACGAATGCGGTCACCATGGAGTTTGTGGCCAACGCGCAGCTTGCCATTGGGGGTTCTGCCGCCATGGTGTATCTGGGCGAAGAAGGCCAGGCGATGGCCGAGATGGGACATGCGCTCTACATAAATATGGGCACGCTGTTGCCGCTCCACGAAGAGGCTATTCCGGCCGCCGCGCGCATTGCGCACGAGACGAAGACGCCCTGGGTGCTTGATCCGGTGGGTATCGGCATTGGTGGTATGCGCGGTCGCATCTTGCTTGAGCTGGCGGCGTGCAAGCCGTCGATTATTCGCGGCAATGCGTCTGAGATTATTGCGCTGGCGTCGCTGTGGGCGGTGCCGATGACCACGGGCGCGGGTGAGCATTCCAGGCGCGGATTGGTGCGCGGCGTGGACTCAACTGACCAGGTGGAGGATGCCATTGCGGCGGCGTGTGCGCTGGCGCGCTTCACTGGTGGCGCGGTGATGATCTCGGGTAAGCAAGATGTGGTGTGCGACGCTGAGCGCGTCGTGCGCATTTTTGGTGGCAGCGCGCTCATGAGCAAAGTGACCGGGTTTGGCTGCTCGCTGGGTGGCGTAGCTGCGGTATTTGCGGGCGTGGCTGATCCGCTGGTGGCTGCCGTGGCGGCGTCGTGTTCCTACAAGAAGGCGGGCACGCGTGCGGCAACGCGCTCAAGTGGTCCGGGTACGTTTAAGGCAGCGTTTTTGGATGCGCTCTACACGCTTGATTCGGGTGAAATTGCCGAGCGCATTACCGCAGTTGAGAGCGTTGCATAAGGGAGAAGCCGCATGAACACACTGGTGGCAGTTGCTATTGCGCCGTTTGGCGTAGGAGATGAGCTGGCTGACGAGGTTGCTGAGGTGGTGCGCGTGATTCGCGCGTCGGGGTTGCCGAACAAGACCACCTCTATGTTTACTGAGATCGAAGGCGAGTGGGACGAGGTCATGCAGGTAGTCAAGGATGCCACGTTTGTGCTGGCCGAAAAGGGCATTCGTACTGAGGTGATCCTCAAGGCCGACATTCGCCCGGGACACACCAATACCATAGAGTCAAAGGTGGCGAAAGTGAACGAGCGCTTGTCATAAGCGCGGGCGTTGGCGCGGTGGGCGCGGGCGGCGCGGCGGCTTGCCGAGCATGGCGCGGGCGGCGCGCGACCCGCGCCGCCAAGCGGCTACTCCTCGTAGGCGCCGGTCTGGCGATTCCACAGGTGCGCGTAGTCGCCGTTTTTCTCCACAAGCTCAGCGTGCGTGCCGTCTTCGACAATTTTGCCTTCGGAGAGCACCACAATCCGATCCAAGCTGGCCACGGTGGAAAGGCGATGCGCCACCACCAGCGCCGTGCGACCTTCCATCAAACGTCCCAGCGCCTCTTGCACGAGCGCCTCGCTTTCTGAGTCAAGGGCGCTGGTGGCCTCGTCAAGTACCAGGATGGGGGCATCGGCCAAAATGGCGCGCGCGATGGCAATGCGCTGGCGCTGACCTCCCGAAAGCTTAATGCCGCGCTCTCCGGTGATGGTCTCAAAGCCTTGCGGCAGCTTCTCAATAAACTCAAGCGCGTTGGCCTGACGCGCCGCTTCTTTGATCTCATCAAGGGTGGCGTCGGGTTTGCCATAGGCAATATTTTCAGCAATGGAGCGATGAAACAGCAGCGCCTCTTGTGGCACATAGGCAATTTGTTGGCGAAGGCTTTGCTGGGTCACATCAGCAACGTTTTGGCCGTCAACCAAAATGCGGCCTACCTGGATATCAGCCAAGCGCAGCAGCAACTTTGTAAGCGTGGTTTTACCCGAGCCGCTAATGCCCACAAGACCTACGCGCTGACCAGCGGGGATGTGCAAGTTGAAGTCGTCGAAAACCTGCGTTACGGCGCCGCCATCGGTATAGTTGAACCCAATATGGTCAAAGTCAATGTCGCCGAGTTCAACCACAAGCGGTTGCGCGTCGGGCTTGTCTGCCACCAAACGCGGCTCATCAAGCACCTGCGTCATACCTGATGCATCGCCAAAGGCCTGGTTTAGGCGCTGCAAACCCGTGTTGATGAAGTTGAATTGGTTGGTCACGGTATAGGTGTAGGTGAACATGATGATGACGGTACCGGGCGAGATGTTGAACCACGCGTTTCCGCCCGCAATAAAGACGGTCACCACACTCATAATGACCACCGTAATGCCGGCGGTAATCACGCCGCGCAGCAGCGAGGAGTGCATGCGCTGGGAGTCGCGTGCTACCACTTCGCGGTTTGCGGTGTCGAAAAGCGCGCGTTCGTAATCTTCGCGACCATAGGTCTTAACAGCCAAAATGTTGGTGACGGCATCGGAAAGCTCGCCCGAGAGTTGGTTTTGGGCGCCCGCGGCTTTCTCGTTGAGGTGCAAAATGCGCTTGTACATGATGTAGGACACGCACGCGTAAATAGCCAGCAGCACCATGAGTACGGCAGCATACACCGGCACCACCGGAATGAGCAGCGAGCACGTAAAGACAATGGAGCAGATCACCGGCAGAAACGGGAACGTGATGGTGTTCATGAGCAGGGTATAGGCGCTCATGAATTTCGCCGTTTGGGACACGAGCGTGCCGCCGAAGCGGTTGGAGTGGAAGGTCATGGACTGGTTGGAGAGGGCGTCGAAGGCCATGGTGGCCAGGTCGTAGTTCACCTTAATTTGCAGCTTCCAAGACGTGTAGTCTTGCAGCTTGGAGCAGGTCTGTCCGCCCAGGTTGATCAAAATGAGCGCCACAATATAAGGCCCAAAGACCGAAAAGACCTGATCAGCCGCTACTGGTTCGGCGCTGATACGGTCAACAATCAAGCTCATGACATACGGGTTGCCATAGGAGAGCAGCCCGCTAAAGCCGATAGTGGATACGATGAGCGCAATCCAAAGTCCGAGGTGTTTTTTCGTTGCCTGCCAGAAATAGTGCAGGGTGCGCATGGTGGTGGAGGTGTTGTTCTGTTTCATGGGCGCTATTGTAGCGCGTCGGGTGAGGTTGACTCCATGAGGTCAAGGAGTTGTTGATGTGAGTGGATGCCCAGCTTGGTGTAGATGTGCTTGACGTGCGCTTTGACGGTGTTGCGCGAGACCACCAGTTCCGACTCAATGTATTCGCGGTTGCGCCCTTTCGCCAGCATGGCGAAGACTTCAGCCTCACGCGGGGTCAGGTGATACGTTTGAGCAATGGCTTCGCATTGAGCCTGAAACAGCTCAGCGGTTGTGCGCACTTCAGTCTGTTCGGGGAGGGGCTGCACGCCTTCAATAACCTCGCTAAAGCCGAAGTGTTTAAGCCCGATGATGACATAGGCCGCAAATGCCATCAAAAGCACGCCTGCAATGACGAATTCCAGCGATGTCTCTGCGGCAATGGCAGCGTTGGCGCGTACCGCCGCCGCTGCTCCCACTAGGGTACCGAGCGACGACACGCCGCGACCCCATGCCATGGTGGTGGTGGCACCGCCGGGATTGCGCGCCGAGATGGCCACCAAGGCAAGCCAGGCGGTCATGGAAAAGAGCGTGTTACCAATGGACAGCAGCGATACCGCGCCCTTTGAGTGCTCAAGCACGTTTCCGGCTACAAGCAAAAAGCCCGCAATAATAAAGAGCGCTGAGACCTCCACCATAAGATCAGCCGGGTAGCGCTTGCGGCTGATGAGCACGTATCCAGCCAAAAGCACCGGCGGGATGATGCACACAACGCTGTATTGCGGGGTACCAGCTACTTCGCCAAAGCGCAGCGAAAAACCAAACGCCAGCTGAAAGAGAAACAGGCACACAAACAGCGCGGAGAAGGGCGCCAAAAACGAAGCAGGGCGAACAACTGCCAGGTCATGGGGTGCCTCGCTGTGATGTGCAAGCTCAATGAGCGGCAGCCCTCGTTTGATGCTGAGTGCGGCGGTGGTAAGCGGGTAGATGCAAAATGCCACATACGGGATAGCCAGCGGGAGATTGATGAGGCCTTCGCCAAGCACAAACTGCGCAATAAAGGCAACGCAGATGGCAATGGTGGCGCCTGCTTGCGTCAGGCGGGACAGCGCCAGGCCAATCAGCACGGTGGCACCTGCGCGACCGACCGAGGAGACACTTGCGCCGATGATGATGAGCGCGGTGGTTTTGCTGAGCAGCCCGAGCGTGAGCGCTACATCGCCAACAATAAGGAAGGCGAAGGCGCCAGCGGCAAAGCTGCGCGGTGTGAGCAGGTGGGGGAGGCGGTACGCGGCAAGTCCGAGGAGGATGAGCGCGGACGGCACCGCACGTGACTGAGATGTCGCGTGTGTAGGTAAAGATGGGGTCGAAGAGCGGAAAGACCGTGGCGTTCATGAGCGTGGTTGTGGCCAAAAGCAGTGCCAGGCTCAGGGTGCAAATAACGACATCACGGGTATGCGTGAGGCGGGGCGCACGGGTATGTTCGCTCAGTGGTTCGGTCATATATTCCAAGGTGATAGGGGAAAACTACCTTGTATTGTACCGACTTTTCGCCAAAACGCCAAAAAAAGAAACGCCCCACCGGTTGCGCTGTATAAACACGCACGGTTAGGGCGCTGTTTGCCTGAGAGGGAGGGCGAATGCGCGCTGGGCGCGCGATGTGCCGCAACGTCGCGGGGAGGGCAGACGCTGCGGCACGAAATGCGGCGGGTCTTATGCCTGGCCGGTTGCAGCCAGCATGCCCGCGCGACGCCCGAAGGTCATCGTGTGACCGCACGCCAGACCGGTGAAGAGGTTCGGATAGCTTACTGAGAAGAAGCCGCCCGAGTCATTACCGGTGAGGTAGAGACCTTCAATGGGGTCGCCGTTTTCGTCACAGGGGTGCATGTTGGTGTTGATGGTGATGCCATCGAGGGTAGCCAAGAACCACGCACCGGTGCGAACGCCGTAGTAAGGAGGCGTGTTGAGCGGCATCATGCGGTAAGACTCCTTGAAGTAGTCGGTGTCTTCGCCCGCTTCTGCCATTTCGTTGTAGTGCTTCCAAGAGGCAACCGTGGTCTCAACGGGGAGGTTGAGCTTTTCGGCCAGCTCTTCCATGGTGTCAGCTTGCTGGACATACCCTGCCTCAATGAGGCCTTCAATCATGCCGTCAACTGCCGCCATGGGGATGTTGTTTTTCGCGCCATTGTCGAACGGGAAGAGCCTGCAGCAGCCTACCTCGTTCATGATGCGTGCCTGCTCAGCGTGGTTTGCGTCCCAGATGTCCACGTAGGTTTGGTGGGGTTGCATGATGGCTGAGTGCAGCATGTAGTCATACGGACCGGACTCGTTGCAGAAGCGTTCACCTTTGAGGTTGAGCTTCATAAACGGTTGCTCGCCGAACCAGAACCAGCGGCCAAGCACGCCGTCGCCTGCGGTCTGATCGGGCTTGACGCATGCACGGTTAAACGTGCATGCTGCACCAAGCGGATCCATCGTAGCGCCCAGCCAAAGGGCTGCCTTGATGCCATCGCCAGTGGGGTTGCCACCTGAGCCAGGAGCTGCAATGCGGATCTTTTGGTTCCACGCTTGGCGATCTTCCATCATCTCAAGGTTGTTGCCGTAGCCACCCGTTGAGAGGATGACGCCTTTGGATGCGTTGATGCGAATGTAGTGGCGATCTCCGTCAACGGCGCGTGCAATGACGCCCGTGACACGGCCGCTGTCGTTTTGCTCGCACTTGATGAACTCGGTGCGCCAGCGAATCTCTGCGCCCTGCTCAGCAGCGTACGCCAGCATTGACTCGGCAAAGCCCCACTCTTCGTCTTCGCCCACCAGGTCGGTCTTTTGCGGGCTGTGGCCGGTTGCCCATGCCTTGTCGCGTGCGCCTTGACCCGTGGTGCCGACAGAGCCTTCGAACTCCATGACCAGCTTGCCGTCGCGCTCGATGATATCGGTGAGCCAGTCAACCATGGCACCCGACTCATTCGCCCACAGTTTTACCAGGTCGTAGTCAATGAAGCCGTTTGCATAGCGAACGATGTCTTCAATGGCTTCCTTCTTGTCAATCTCAAACTCCGGGAACTCCTCAAAAGAAGACTGCTGGAGGCGAGAGTTGATGGCGCCGATGTCTTCGCGAACGTTGTGCGCGGTCTCTTGGCGGTCAATTGCCAGTACCTGCGCGCCGTTCTCAGCTGCGGAAATGATGGTGGGGATGCCGCCGGTGCCCACGCCGACGACGAGCACTTCGCACTCAAGGGTCTCGGTGATGTCGGACTCGGCAACCTCAGGGGGCGCGCCAAGCCATGAGGGTGCACCGAAGTCTCCGCGACGCTCATTGGTAGGAGCGGGGGCGGCGTAGCCTTGGCCGCACGCTGAGAGCGTGGTGGCGCCAAGACCGGCCAGGGCAGCAACGCCTACACCCTGGAAGAAGTTGCGACGTGAAAATCCTTTATTGCTCATTGGGCGCCTCCCAACCTTCAGGCATGTTTAAGCTGTGACATTCGTTGCAAACCAGCACGTTGGCTTCGTGAATACCGTGGCAGTCGCCGCATTCAAGCGCCAAGTCCTGATGGCTTGCGTGGGGGTTGTACTTTGCGTCGTTGTCGGCAAAGCCCCAAAGGTTTTCGGTGATTTCGCCATAGCTTTCGCCCAGCTCATGATGGCAACCGCTGCGTGCGCAGAACTCTTCGGTGGCGAATTCTTTGCCCGTTGCCAGCATGGTGCCGTCGTCAGTCATGGGGTAGCTATCTGATACCCATGCCATCACCTCTGAGATCTGGGTGGTCAGTTCTGCCTCGTGGCAGTTGAGGCACGCCACGTCATTTTGTGCGTGCGCGGTGATGCCCATGTGCGGGTCATCTGCGGTGTAGGTCTCTACGTAGTAGTCCATGGGGCTGTGGCAGATGGCGTTGCAGAAGCTTGGCTGCTCATGCCATACCCAAAAACCTGCGCCCGCTACGATGATGACTGCTGCAATAACGCCAGCTACAATCCAGCCTCGTTTGCGGGGCTTCTTTGCAGCTGCTTGCGTGCCGTCGGCCGTGGCGACGGTTGACGCGTGCGTCTCTGACGTGTTCGGAGTTGTTTGATCCGTGTTCGTCATGTCCGCTCCTTCCTCCAAGTTGTGTGCGAATAGGCCGTGAGGTGCTGTGGTGTCGGGCGCTCGGTATCCCGTGAACCGCGCTGCCCGAGCATGGCGGTACTCGGGAACCGAGCCCCTGCGACTTCAGTACCCCCGGTGCCTCCTGGCGTGAAACCGCGTGCTCATTGTGGGAGGAAGTGCACAAAAAAGCTATTACCCCGGTGGGGGCATCTTTGTATCATGCCTGATAGATGGCGAAAAATTGTGGGTTATGCGAGGCGTGTGCGGGCGGCTAGTCCAAATCCAGGTGCGCAATCACGTCTTGCAAAGCGCGCGCGGATTCCTTGAGTTCGCACTGTTCGCGATAGTTGAGCGACGGTGGCATACGCACTTCAATACCGGCTTTGCCAACAATGCAGGGGGTGGAAAGCGCAACGTCTTCGATACCGTATTCGCCATGCATAGAATTAGACACGGAGAGTACTGACTTTTCGTCGCGAACAATAGCGCCGCAAATGCGGGTGACCGCCATGGCAATTCCGTAGTAGGTTGCGTGCTTTTTCTTGATGATTTCGTAGGCGGCGTTGCGGACGATGTCGGAAATTTCGCGGCGAAACTCTTCGTAGGAGCCGCATGTGCGCATGTTGTAGAAGTCCTCCAGCGGAATGCCGGCCACGTGAGCGCTTGACCAGGCAATGAGCTCGCTGTCGCCGTGTTCGCCCAAGATGCGGGCGTGCACGTTGCGCGGGTCGACGTCTAAGCGCTCGCCGATGATGTGCTTGAGGCGCCCAGTGTCAAGGACGGTGCCGGAGCCCATGACGCGATGCTCGGGCATGCCGGAGAGCTTCACCGAGACATGCGTGAGGATGTCCACCGGGTTGGCAACCACCAGCAGCACGCCTGCGCAAGAACGCGCGCGGATTTCGCTCAGGATACCTTTGAAGATCTGCACGTTTTTGTTGACCAGGTCAATGCGGGTCTCGCCGGGCTTTTGGTTGGCGCCAGCGGTGATCACGATGACGGCTGCGTCGACGATATCGTCGTAGGTGCCTGCGTGGATTTCGCACGGACTGGCGAATGCGGTGCCGTGCGAGATGTCAAGCGCTTCGCCCTCGGCGCGCTCTTCGTCCACGTCGATGAGCACCATCTCGGAAAACAGCCCGGATTGCATGAGGGCGAATGCGGACGCTGAGCCCACAAACCCGCAGCCGATGATGGCGACTTTGCGGTCGTTGATGGGGCGGGGGAGCGCAGGTTTGGGCGTGGTAAGGGGCGAAGGTGCTGGTGCGGCGGGTGCGGTGGGCGTGGTGTCGGGGGTGCTTGCGCTGGTGGCGGGCGTGGTGTCGGTCATGGTCACTCCTAGCGATTGAATGCGACACAGATGCGTCGCACATGCGTAACATACCGCGAAGTATAAAGAGTGTTCGCTACTGCCTTATGCCAGATTATTAAGTGGTAACGCGATGGTTAATTCGATAAGATCTAGCACTCTCGGGCAAAGAGTGCTAGCCTAGTCACTACATGCTTACACCTATGCGAAAGGACGCGCAATAATGTCTAAGAATATTGCATTTGATAATGAGACTCGAAAAAAACTTGCTGCCGGTGCGGCTAAACTGGCTGATGCGGTGAAGGTAACGCTTGGACCGAAGGGTCGCTATGTTGCCATGCAAAAGTTTGGCGCCTGGACGCCGACGCTCACCAACGACGGCGCTATGGTGGCAGCAAACGTTGATATTGAAGACCAGATTGAAAACATGGGCATGAAAATTGTCCGCGAGGCAGCCATGGGCACCAACTTAGGCGCAGGCGACGGCACCACCACCGCAACGCTTTTGGCTGAGGCTATGATTAGCGAAGGCGTGCGTGAAGTTATTGCTGGCGCTGATCCGATTGCGGTTCGTCGCGGTATCAAAAAAGCTACGAATGCCGTTATGGAGCTGGTGGCATCGCGCGCTGTTGAGGTAACCAGCGAAGAGCAGATTGCTGAGATCGCAACCATCTCATCGGGCGATCCCGAGATTGGCGCTAAGCTCGGTGAGCTGCTGGCCAAGATTGGCAAAGATGGCGTTATTTCGGTTGAGAAGTCCAACAACTTCGGCATCAACGTCAAGGTGCAAAAGGGTATGCGCTTTGACCACGGCTTTATTAATCCTGAATTCGCCGACAACATGGGTACGATGACGGCTGAGTTGGTTGAGCCCTACATTCTTATTACTGACTATCGTTTGGCAGACAACTTTAGGGATATCGTTCCGGTGCTGGAAGAGGTTATGCAGACCGGGCATCCGCTGTTGATTTGCTGCGAGGATGTGCGCGGTGAGTCGCTGCACTCGCTGCTGATGAACAAGCAAAAAGGCACGCTGAACAGTGTGTGCGTGCAGGCGCCGGCATTTGGTGACCGCCGATTGGTGCTGAGTGAGGACTTGGCGCTTTTGACTGGCGGTGAATTCATTAGTGAGACGCGTGGTCTGAAGCTGACGGATCTTACGAAGGATATGCTTGGTCGTGCTGATAGCGCCATGATCACCAAGGGAAGTACCGTGGTTATCGGCGGCAAGGGCAAAAAAGAAGCCATTGATGTGGTGTGCTCGCAGCTGCGCGCCGAGATTGACGTGACCGCACCTGGCATGGATCAGGATGTGTTGCGTGAGCGCCTGTCAATGTTGCAGGGCGGCATTGGTGTTATGGAAGTTGGCGCGCCGACCAAGTCTGAGATGAATGAGATGCGCAGCCGCATTCAAGACGCATTGATGGCTACGCGTTCGGCAGCGTCCGAGGGTCTGGTTGCTGGTGGCGGCACTGCGCTTTTGCAGGCTGAATCCGCACTTGACGAGGTTGTTTGCGACAATGATGACGAGCGTGCTGGTGTTGAGATTGTGCGCAAGTCGCTGCAAACGCCGATTCGCACGCTTGCTGAAAACTGCGGCTATGAGCCCTCGGTGGTGGTTGAAAAGGTTCGTAATTTGCCGCTTGGTCATGGCTTGAACTGTGCAAATGGTGAATATGGCGACATGATTGCCATGGGCGTTGCGGATCCGACCAAAGTCACGCGCACCGCTTTGGATGCGGCTGCATCCGTTGCGTGCCAGGTGCTGATCACCAACGCGTCGGTTGTGGATACGGTTCGTCCCGAGCCGCCTGCACCGAAGGCGCCGGTGTACGGCCAAGACGAGGACTAACGCGCGTCGGGCGGCGC
>CAJTML010000038.1 GCA_910577495.1 uncultured Eggerthellaceae bacterium | reverse complement strand
GCCCGCCGTGCGCATGATGCCCAGAAAGCCACCCAGGTTGAGCAGCACCAACACAAGCGACGGCAGCGTAGCAAGCACCCAGCACAGTCGCTTGTCCCACTTCGTCTGCTCCTCCAAAATGTCGGAAAGCGCCAGCGAAATTGACCAGTACGTAGTCAGCATGGCCAGCAGCGTGAACACCGAACCCACCACTTGCGCCCACAGGCCAATGCCCTCCGACCAGCCAATGATTCCCAACTCCGTGATACGAGCCGAGCTTCCAAGCGTACAAAGCACAATAACAATAATGAAGGCGAAATTAAGCCCCAGCCCAATCAAAATTGCCTGGCGAACTTTCTGCGGATCGCGGTCCAGCCCCTCCACTGCTTGCGGCACACTAAAGAACGCTACGAACGAAAACATAGCCATCCCAAAGAATGCCAGAAGCTCATTTGGTTGACCCACCACATCAAGGGGCAGCGGGTTTTGCCAGTTCAGAAGCGACGCTACCGCCAACACACCCACAATGATGACGATCATCGTAATGGAAAGCGCCTCGCTGATGCCAAGCACCTTCAACCCGAAAAAGACAACCGCCGCCGCAATGGCGTAAAACACCAACTTCGCCACCAGCGGAGAGAGCCCGGCCGACTCCAGCACTTCCGCCCCGCCGGCCACATACGCCGCAAGGTTCGTGATCAGCACAAGCGCCGTCAGTACAAAAAGCGCCATGACAAACTTGTTGCCCTTCGGACCGCGGAACAGATACGTGCGAAACACCGAGATGATCTGGGATCCTTGGCCGCTGCCAATCGTGATTTCGGCCAGCATCATATGCATGACGTAGCTGAAGAAAAACGCGACCGCCACAATAAGCAGCCCCGGTATCAACCCGGCCTTATCCACCAAAAACGGCAACGTCATAATGCCACTGCCCACGCCGTAGCCCGTGATGATACAGGCCGCCTGCCAAACGGTTAGCTTCTTTTCCATGCGTGCCCCCTGCACTCCTCCAAACACTGCGCACTATTATAAACAGCGCGCCATCAGCTTGTTCATGTGCAAGGGGCATGCGTTCGCTTTATCGCTACCAGCGACCAACAGATAAGCCCCAGCCAAAAAATGGCGAAGGCTTCTCCCCGCTTAGCACCCTTGGGTTACCATTGCACAGACACATCGCAGGAGCTCGTATTCGCGCACGGTGTTTTCTCTCAGATTTGCCGCCAGCACCGCCGCCTTGCACGTCTCCAAGAACTCGCGTTCATCTTTTTCGAAACACTGACGCGCAAAGTCTCCCGTTCCCGACGCAACACGAATACCGTCGGCATAAAGCTTCCACCTTATCGGCTCTTCGTTGCGCACAACCTCCCGCACGCTGCGTTGAGACCCAGTAAACACCACCCAGTTTCCTTCATCTTCATCAAAGATATCAAGCGGCTCTTCATAGGCAATCTTCAGCGTAATCACATGCGGATTTTCGGCCTGCAAAAGTTCATCTTCCAACAACTCGATGCTGTAATGCATCTGATGGGTGAGGTTAGATTTCGCCATTGCTCCAACGAAGCAATCAGGCTTATCCAAAAGGTGCATGCGGGGTCGCTCTACCGTTAGATTGGAATAATGAAGTTGCGAGCGAGCTTCTTCTTGCACCTGATTGTCTGAAGTTTGTACCGTGGAATCTTTGGCCATAGCGGCCTCCTTTCATCGATGTTGGCAGTACCACCGTGGCGCATGCGCTCGGTTGGTGGCGGGATCATGGAGCCAACTCTCTACTCCGCCTCTGGATAAAATGGCGTCGCTTGAATGCGACAGCGGTCACTATACCCGATACTCGTCAACCCGTCCATAGCTGGGAGCTAAAAAATGTCGAAGGCTTCGCCCCATCCTTGGTACACCCCTTCGCCTGTGTAAAGGATATACTTGTCACATTTCACGCAAGGAAGAAGATACGGTCACTCCCACCTGAACCAACAGAGAGGTCAGGCCTTATAGCCCAAAAGATACAGATCAGGAGATGAATAATAATGACCAAACAAGGCGACACCAACGATACCCCTTTAAGCTTCAATAACCAATCCGAATCGTTTTCATTAGACATCCCAATTTCACAGAGACTCAAACCCCTAGCCGAAATGAACTCTTTGGATTTAGTCGGCAAAGTGATTTACCTGCAATATCGTAGAGAAGCCAGCGACCCAGAGTTTTCCGATATCATTGCTTACGGCTATATCGATCATACTGCCGGTTTGAGCTTTCATGCTTTATGCGCTGCTCGACTTGTCGACGATTCGTTGGAGACGCACGATGCATTCAAAGAGCGTCTTCTAACCATTAGAGCCGGCGCATTAGGCGAAATTCTCTGTGCTCAAGTATCAGATTCGACATTGTCTGATTATTCAGAACGCATTGAGCTTGTGGAAAACATCTACAACCGCGACGAAGGAGTGAAAGAAACACGCAAGATCCGCTTTTTGGATCCGTTGCGACATCCTCTTTACCCTGACGATATTCAAGCCATCCTTATCACAAATAACGACATCGATGGGTACGAAGGCGTTTGGGTAAAACTACGGTACATAACCAACAACACCGTATTCGGCGAACTGCTCAACGATCCCTACCAAAAGGAATACAACGTTAATGCCGGAACAATTCTCCCACTTGCCTTCAGAAAATCCGATGAAGGTATCATCGCGTATGCATTAGCCGACAATGCTTTAGAGAAAAACGAAGCATGATGACTTATAAAATGCGTCTATGGAGCACAATTCTAAAAACATCCCTGCCTGTCCATTCTTTGGTACAGCTGCAGCAGAAGCCCTCGATATACTTTCATCAATCAGTAAGACACTGACGTCAAAGTTTTGGCTAGGAGGAAAGAACATGTACGAGCGTTCAAAGCAAATCGATTGTTTCCATATCCGCGGTTTTCAGTATTGGGATGGCGCACTGGTGGTTTCCCAGATGAAGGTTGGAGACGCGCTAGAGATCCAAGCAGAAGATGACAACCCACACGATCCTGACGCAGTGGCCTTGTATTTCGAAGGCAGCAAGCTTGGGTATGTACCAGCCAGCAACAACGCGTTCTTGGCTCAGCTTTTATATTTTGGACACACCGACGTTGTCGAAGCTCGCGTTTTGCAGGTTGACCTGGACGAAGGTCCTTGGAACCAGGTTCGCGTTGGCCTCTTTATAAAAGATGCGCGAGAGTTTTCTTTTGAAGACTAACACGAAGGCATTTCATTCATGCAGGATATGCTCAACATAGCTTTTAGTTCGCAACAAGTTGCTCGTTGATAATTGCTCCAAAATAAGAAGTCTGCTTCACGCTGCAACTCGCACAAGGGCTGCAGCGTGCGCCTACAACAAACCGCACATATGAACAAACACGACAACCGCAAGATCCACGACGATAAAGAATGAAATACCCCAGGCAAAGTACCAGGCTTTAGTCTTGTGGCGCAATTTATGTACCGCAAGCAACCCACCAAGAGAGCCACCAAACAAACAAAGACCCAAAAGCCACGCTTCTGGGAGACGATTCTTATAGCCTCTCCGACCCTGCGATACGCGCTTGTCCCAATAAAAAGTGGCATACGTTATGACATTGATAACCACCACATAGAAGCCCAAAATGACAAGCGCACCCACATTCCAGTCCGTAAGCAAAGACTCCACGTTGAGGTTCAGCGTCACAAAACCATACCGAATCAAGACAACTAACGCCCATACAATCAACCAGCAAAAGGCATAAAACCACCAGGCAATACTTGTTTTACTCAGCCGACCGCCTTCTGTTTGCTTCGTAAATACAAACAACGCAATAAGCATACCAACGACGCCACCCGCTACAGGAAAGAGGTCAAGGACAATGAGCTTCTTAAGTTCGCCATCCAGTTCAGGTCGCCGCTGGACCAAAAAGAAATCTAGGGCGAATACCACAAACGTCACAACGTTGATAGCTATAAGGTAAATAAGAAATGGATCCACGAAATGTCCCTCCACCACGACAACCCAATCGCATTTGAATTCTTATCATGGAACTTATACCAAAACACTACACACCATTACAAACGGCACACCTAATGCAGAAACCGAAGCATAAACATACACATGAACTATGTTTGTGTGTATGTTTATGCTATCATGCAGCCATGAGTGAAACAGTTATGACATATGAAACCGCCGTCAAGCAAGTCGGATCACGAAGCGCACTAGAAACGAAGGTTGATGATGGCAAGCTCTTCAAAATTGGTCGAGGTATTTATGCAACCACAAAACATCCCGACCCACTTGTTGTCGCGCATATCACCTATCCCAACGCCGTTATCACCATGGATAGCGCGCTTTACTTCTATAGTTTGACCGACGCGCCCCCTGATGAAGTGCACATCGCAACCGAACGTGACGCAACAAGGATTTCGCGCTCAGGATACCGCCAGTATTTTACCGAAAAAAATCTGCTCGAACCTGGTGCCGTAGAGGTGGCTGGGAATCAGGGGTATATCCGCATCTACAACAAAGAACGATTGCTTGTTGAGGTGATGCGCCGCCAAGCATCTCTTCCCCTGGATTACTACAAAGAGATCATAGAATCGTACCGGCATATAACTGAAGAGCTAGACATCCGACTTGTGGAAGACTATATGGCATTATTCAAGCGACAAAATGCTATGTTCGACATTTTACAAAGGGAGGTGTTGTAGATGATGGAATTGGCAAAGATTAGAGATGCCTACATAACAGAAGGATTAAGCTACGCGCAAGCAGAAGCCAGATGTAGCCAGGATGCAATCCTTGACCTAATCGCCAAATCATCCCTTTCCAGCAAGATCACGGTCAAGGGTGGAGTGCTTATGCAGCACATCTCAAAAGACTCTCGTAGAGCAACTGTCGACTTTGACCTTGACTTTGTCCGCTATCCGATTGCGGATGCCTCAATTAGGAAATTCATAACCATACTCAATATGGGCGACTCTTCGTTCTCAATCGTACTTACAGACAAGATTGAAGAATTAAAACATCAAGACTATAGCGGGAAACGGATACATGTAGCCATATCAGATCAACAAGGCACCTCAATAGGGAGCAAAATTGATATTGGTGTTCACAATCTGATCACGCCCGATCTTGAGAATATTTGCTTTGACCTTTCTAAACTTGATGAATCGGTAACACTACTTGCTGACAGCAGTGAGCAAATAGTTGCAGAAAAGCTCAGATCTCTCCTACGGATCGGAGCCGCCTCGACGCGCTACAAAGACGTATTTGATATCTACTATTTGCTCGTCATAAAGGGCGTCGATTCCGAGAAGCTCAATGACGCCCTCTCTACACTTGTATTCAATGACTTAACAATGCGCGAGAGAAACTACGTCGATATCGTTAAGAGATTAGACAATATCTTCTCTAATCGCAGGTTTACGAACCAGCTATCGAAGGCGAAAAATGATTGGCTTGAAGTGCCTCCTATAAAGGTTACTTCTACCCTGGTGGAATACTTTTCTCGATAATTTCGCCAATTTTTCGGCTGCAGCGAATATTAGATCAAACCGCACAGATGAGCGTACACGATAATCGCAACATCCAAAACTAAAAAAATCGGAAGTCCCCAAACAAAAATCAACAATCAGATCGCATCAAATATCCGCCATGCTTCTCTTAAGTGTCTAGTTTTCGCACATTTTTAGACACTTAGAAAGAAAATACCGCTATACCGCCTAAAACGTAGACACTTTACGACAGCAATTGTTTGTCCACAACAGCGGAAAACCCAGCAATCCCCTACGCTTGAGGGCGCAAGCACTCCTGCAGGATCATCAAAAGCTTACGCGTATCCAGCGGCTTGGTCACATGCGCCGTCATGCCTGCCTCGCGCGCACGACGCTGCCCTTCTTCAAACGCGTCCGCAGTGGCAGCAATAATTGGCAACGTTGCCACATCTTCGCGAGGTAGCGCGCGAATTGCGCGAGTAGCACCGTCGCCGGTCATGCGCGGCATCCGCATGTCCATGACAACTACGTCGAAATACCCCGGCTCGGCATCTTCGATAGCCTGCACCGCTTCGTCTCCGTCCCCTGCCATCTCAATAATGAAGCCATGCTCCATCAAAATGGCCGCCAAAATCTCCCGAGACAGCTCGTCATCGTCAACCACCAATGCGCGGAAACCATCAAAACGCAGGCTGGCCACATCAATCTCATGCAGTGGCTCAGGCTCAACCTCATGCGCCTCCCGATCCAGCTTAAGCGGCAAAGTGATATCGAATTCGCTTCCTTCGCGAAGCTTACTGGTGACCTTTACCGTGCCGCCCAAAAGGTCAATAAAGCTCTTCGCAATGGTCATTCCAAGACCAGTGCCTTCACGCACGCCGAAATAGCTAGCGGTATCTCGCTCAAACGGCATAAAGATGCGCTCGATAAACGCCGGTGACATGCCGCACCCCGTATCGCGCACCTTAAAACGAAACATGGCCACACCGTGCGGAGAAACGTCTTCTTCGCACACACTCACGTCAACCCGACCACCAGCATCGGTATATTTCACGGCATTAGCCACGGTATTCACCAGAATCTGATTGATGCGCAGATCATCACCAAGGACATGAGTATCGCGAATACCCGACGTGTCTACACAAAACTCAACACCCTTGTCGGCCGCCTGCGTCGAAAAGACATCGCGCAGATCATCCATGAGTTGCACCAGGTCAAGCGACTGTTCCTTGAGCACGATTTTGCCGCTCTCAATACGGCTCACATCCAAAATATCGTTAATGAGATCTAGCAAGTGTTCGCCCGACACGACAATTTTTTCCAGGCTACGCTGCACCGTTTCCTGCTCATCCACATGATTGAGCGCCTGTCGCGAAAAGCCCAAAATCGCATTCAGCGGCGTACGGAAGTCGTGCGATATGTTCGTCAGAAACGTCGTTTTGGCCTCGCTGGCATGCTCAGCCAACGTCAACGCACTTTGCAGCGCCTCCTTTTGATCCAGCTGATTCTTAACCTCTTCGTTGATGTTTCGCGTTGCTAAAACCACTTCGTCATCAGTACCAGAAAGCCTGATGACGCGCAGCTCAATATACTGCTCTTCATCCTGGTACCTGCGACGACAGCTGATTGAAAAATCCCCGTTGCGCTCATCCAAATAGTCGGCAATTGACGTCGGCTCAAGGTGCGAATACACATTTCGCCGATCCGCCTTCACGATATGTTCGCCACAATACCGCTCAAGCCAACCCGTGTACGAGTCATCCTCCCCAATTAAGCTGGCGAAATACTGCGCGACATCATTTCGCAGCAAATAGGGCACCATCGTGTTGGTCTTGTAGTTGATCAAATAGAGGGCGAAATACTCAGAACTCAAACTTTCAATAATTTCTGAGCGTCGTGCGCTTTTCGCCTCAACCTCCTTGAGCACCGTAATGTCTTCCAGAAAGCCATTCACAAACCGCGCCGTGGATCCTTTGTGCGACATACTCAAACGCATCCAGCGGCCATTTTTCAGCTGGCCTTCGCAAAGCACCTGATCACAGTCATCCGAAAAATCCACAATGCTTTTGAAGATGGTTTGCGCGGTAGTTTCGTCAATAAACGAGTTGGCGAAATCACCAACGTCCATGTATCCAGCTTCCAAATCGCAGCACTCGCGCGCCGGATCAGTCAGCAACAACAGATGCGTTCGCGGCTCGTAGAAAAACATGCCCGCAGACACGCTCTCCAACGTTTGATGCGTATGCGTCATCCACGTCGTGATGTCTTGAACCTCATACCCGCAGTATCCGCGGCAGATGGGAAAAATTGCGACATTTTGAAACGTTCGATACGCAACCGACACCGTCTCAAACTCAACGGCCTCATCGCAATAGGCTGCTCGATAATAATAATCAAGCCATGCGCGATCACCATCAGGCCAGATTTCGTAAATGTTTTTCCCGCGCAGCTGAGATGGGACACTAAAGGCGGTGGCTGCCATGGCGGCGTTGAGGTACTCAATGGTGACATCAAGCGGGTTGCCATCTTCGTCAACATGAACTTTCGCTATACCAAAAGGCCTCGTACTGCGATTAAAGATTTTTTCGCAATACTTCAGCATTTCGTCCATGTTTACTTCCCCCTCCGCACGAAAACCAATGGAAAACGAGTGTTTGACAATAGTATATACCTCCGTGCCACTTCCCAAAAAACACCTACCATAAGTTTTATGTCACGTAAACTTACAGATCAAGCGGCTCCCGAAATGGCTCCCAAGGTAGCTCCCGAAACAGCTCCCGAAGCAACCCCTGAAGCAACACTCCAAGCATCATCAGACGAAGGCGGCCTGCACGGCTGGAGACTGATTGCGGTCTTTATCGGGCTTGCCATTGGCATGTTCGTCAGCTCATTATCAGAGACCATCGCTTCCACCGCACTTCCCACCATTGTCGGAGACCTTGGCGGCGTCGAGATCATGCAATGGGTATCCACTACCTACATCTTGGCCTCCACCGTTGTTATGCCGTTTTACGGTCGCATGGGCGACCGCATTGGCCGCAAACACCTCTTGGTCTGGGCGCTTGGGTTGTATGGTGCCGGCAAATTCGTCTGCGGCATCACCCCCAACATGGCTGGCCTCATCCTCGGGCGCGCCATATCAGGCATTGGCGGAGGCGGCTTGGTCATCTTGTCGCAAGCCATCTTGGCTGATGTGGTATCGGCGCGTGCACGTGGCAAATACATGGGCGCAATTGGTGCGGTTTTCGCCGTATCCAATGTCCTCGGACCGGTACTTGGCGGCTGGTTTGTGCAGGTCACAGGCTGGCGAATGATCTTTTGGTTCACGATTCCCTTAGCCATTCTTGCTATGGTAGTAGCTGGCATCTTCATTCCACGCGACGCCCATAAGCGCGCTGGCGAAAAAACTGACGTCTGGGGCATCGTGTTTTCAAGCACGTTTGTTGTTTCGCTCGTGCTTGCCTGCTCATGGGGCGGAGACCAATATCCATGGACATCCTGGCAGATCATTGGGCTTTTCGCCCTGGCTGTGGGTTGTCTGGTTGCTTTTCTGTTTGTCGAAGCGCACGCCACCTCTCCGGTGCTTCCGCTGTCGCTTTGGAAGAACCGTAACTTTGTATTGTGCACGGTCTGCGGCATGCTCATTTATGGCTGCTTCGACGGCATGGTTAACTACATGCCCACCTACCTACAGATTGTCGATCACGAAACCCCCGAAATAGCTGGCCTTATGATGATTCCTATGATGGCCGGAACGCTCATTACCACCACCGTAACGGGCTTTATCGCAAGCCGCACTGGGCGAGTCAAATGGATGCCTATTGCCATGGCAGCCACGGTCGCAGGCGGGTTTTTCCTCATGAGCACACTGAGCACCAGCACACCCGCATGGGTCATCATGACGTATTTCTTTATTGTTGGCTTCGGCCTAGGCATTGGCTCACAGATTTTGGTGCTCATCGTCCAAAACGAGTTTCCGCATGCCATGGTTGGCACCGCCACAGCGGGCAACAATTTCTACCGCCAAATTGGATCAACGCTGGGAACTGCCGTGGTTGGCTCAGTATTCACCCCGCGCTTCACCGGGCTGCTTGCTGACAAAATCCCGGAGAACGCTCATGTCACACTCAATACGCTCACGCCATCGGTGGTTGATAAACTTCCCGTTGACCTCCAGCAAATAATCGCCACAGGATACACCGACGCACTCATCCCTATCATCACCATCTTCATTCCCGTAGCAATTATCTGCACCATCATGATGCTCTTCCTCAAAAAGCATCCGCTTGCTACCGTCGTTGAGAACAAAGGCACAACGAAATAGCGACACAATTATTCGCAACTTGTATCCATTCGCCACCCTCATAAGCAATCACCGCTTAGCTCTCTGCGCAACAAAGCGTTGCTTGCCGTCCACAGCATGCGTCCGTGATAATCGATCCCACCAAACACAACGGCGAAAGGGTCATCATGCAATTTAAAGACGTACTCAAACAAACGCGCGAAGCAAAAGGACTTACCCAGCAAGAGCTCGCCGAACAACTCTATGTAACTCGTCAAGCGGTGTCACGCTGGGAAAATGGCGAAACAGAACCTGGCATTGACATGCGCAAACTTATTGCGAATGCACTTGGTGTTCCTGTCATTGAACTGCTCGGCATTCAACTAGAAGATCTTTGCCAATGCTGCGGCACGCCCTTTACGGTTCCCAATATGCCCCGTGGCACCAACAAAAATGGCTCCGAAAACACTGACTACTGCAAATGGTGTTTCGTAGATGGCGAATTCGCCTATACCGACGAAGAGACACTTATAGAAACAATTGCGCCCTTCGTCATGGAGGCTATGGGAATCACCCAAGATGAGGCAGTCTCATTCATGGGTGCACTTGTTCCCCACCTCAAACATTGGAAATAGCTTATCCCCCAATGACCATATTTTGGAATCGCTCGGACATAAAGTTGTTGTTGAAGTTTTCGTCAACCCATTCTTCAAACGCATTCGAAGGCGGAATGCCTGCATCACGTTCAGCGCGACGCTCGAAACACATGATAGTCATAAAGATGTCGGCAATTAGATAGATGGAAAGCAGCGTCACAAAGATGGCTTTCCTGCGCGTCGTCGGAATTCCCAGCGCCCAAAGCAGGTCAGGCATAATCATCTTGTACCAGGCGTACCCCAAGATGCCCCAGAAGAACAAAAATGGCACCGCAACCCATTTCGTGATGGCGCCCGGGACGCCACCGGCAATGTAGTCCCATGAAACCGCACCCATAAATGTCTCCATGCCCCAGCCAGTCAGCTGCTCAAGCAACCCACCAACTACCATAGAAACCAAAAAGACCACCAACCCTGAGGCATGCGCCTGGCGAAGCTTGAAAGTCACCAACGTCAGCAACACTGCACCCACGCCATAGAGCGGACTAAATGGACCCCATACCAACCCAACGCGACTCTCCGTTACGCCAGCAGAGATAAACATCCAGACCTCTTCAAGAATCAACCCCAAAATAGAGCCGATGAAAAAGACCATGACAATCTGATACCAACCCAACTTCAAGTGATCCAAAAACTCATTTCTCACCTGCTGCTCGGCTTTACGCACCTCAGCACGCTGTTGGCGGTTGAGCCTGATAACTGGACCATGCACGCCCCTATCAAGCTTCTGAGCTGCCTTAATGGCATCAATTTGCTGAATCTTCGACTTGATATCAGCAGAGATAAGGTCTTGATCATAGACGCGACGCACTTGTTTTCCGTGACCAAGCCACGACCAAAAGGCGCTAATGCACCAGAAAACAAATACAACTACGAGAATAACGATAACAAGAGAAATGATGGAAAAAAGCATGTCAAATCCTGGTTAGTTCTTTTATATCCAACCGATAATTATAGCGAAAGAGCAGGAGGTTTACGTTTTAACCCATCTTAAGATTACCTTACGAGTTCATTGGCTCAGTATCGCGTGTTCCCGAAACGCGATTCAAGGCAACATATGCCGCTGCGCCCACCATATAAGCAACCATATCAAGCACATCGCCTGTGCTACCAGGCACAAACGCAGGCGCCGCAACCTCCCAGAACAAACCGCAACAAAAGATAAAGATAAGCGAGGGCGCCAACTTTCGAAATCTCACATCAGGCTTAACCAGATCAAGCAAGAGGTTCACGTACGCCAGAAAAGCAACACCACCAATACAGTCATTTAGGTGGCATTGAACCAGATAACCCACCACATCGCTTTGCGCAAACGACAAAGACAGCGGCTTCAGAACAAGATTGTTCCCTTCGAACAAAAGAAAGCACGCAAACAAAACTGCGGCATCAAAGATCAAGTTTCGCTTCGACAAGCGTGCGTTGTACCTCACCTCAGCAAAGCACGCTTTGGCAAACCCCCGAACGCCTTCGCCCTCCCCTGAGTTCTGCATGCCTTCGCCACGTTCAGACATATCAGGCTGAGCATTATCCACAATACGCAAAGATAAACAGGCCAAAGGCAATACCCAAAGCAATAACCGCTATCCACCAACAGCAACCGTGATCATTGTTCATGTGCAACCTCCCAACTGATGTCCATCATATACTACCATCACCACAAACATCGTCGCACGCAGCAAGAGCTGCTCGGCATTAATCTTACAATCGCACACCCCGCGCAGCCTATCTAGCTAGAGAAGTCTTCTGCTGCACACCTCACACAGCTCACTTGGCTAGCGGAATCTTTCGCCACCCCCACCGCAACGTGCTTTTTCACCCAAAAAAGGATAACGGGTCAACCTGAAAACGCTCCAAGCGCGATTTTCGTTGGAAAAATGGAGTATTCCGAAGATTTGGGTGCTCCGAAAGCTTCCCGCTGGCTAATAAGTTGTTGTCCGATTTTCGGGCTTGGTAATAATACTTGGATGACCAGGCACTATATGATCGTCCTCTTTCAACTGAACATTTGGCCACTGATGCGTTTTTTGCATTCTTCGGAATTCGCTAATTTATTAACGCCAGAAGGCCATTTTGCGTTTTTGCAAGTCAACCAACCGGTCAACAAGGAGACCGAAACCCACAAAGAGCAATCCCAACGCAATCCCGACGCAATCCCGACGCAATCCTCGCCCCGCCTAAAAAGCAGGCAACCCCGACGCGAAGTCGAGGTTGCCTGGGGAGGGCGGCTGGCTGTTCGCTGCATCAACAAACCAATGCCGCCTACTCATTTGGAGGGGAGTTTACGTCTGCTTACAGGTCGCCAGCCATGCGACGAGCAACATGCCTGCCCTGAGTTGAGGTGCGGCCACAAGCAAGGCCAACCACGTACTCAGGATAGGTGCCCGCAAACAAGCTGCCTGAGCAGTCGCCTGCCGCATACAGGCCTTCGATTACGTTGCCTTCGGTGTTGAGCACCTGCATTTCCTCGTTGATAGTCAAGCCATCAATCGTGGTGAGCAGCGAGCCACCGAACCAGCAACCATAGAACGGAGCCTGGCGAATAGCTGAGAGACGATGCGGCTCTTTGCCGAAGTCCTCGTCAGCCTGTGCGTCATAAAGCTCGTTGTAGCGATCAACCTGAGCCAAGAACGCCGTCTTGCTTTCGCCCTCAAAGCCAAGCATGTCTGCCAGCTCATCAAGGGTGTCAGCCTTCTTCATGATGCCCGGCTCAAGCGCTGCAGCGCACAAATCATCAATAGCAGCGCCTTGGCGAATCGGGTCGGTGGTCAAGCGAGCACAACCTGCTTGCGCAAAGCGGTCGATATCCTCCGGTGCATTCGCGTCGAAGATCTGGCACCATACGCCGCCCGGCTGCAGAGCAGAAGCGTGGCATACGTTGTCGTACGGAAGCGACTCGTTGGTGAAACGAACACCATTGCGGTTGACTGCCATAAAGGGCTGGCTGCCGATGTTGAGCTGGAAGATGCTGCCCGGGAAGATAGCGTCTTCGCCCTCACCAACGTAACCAGCGTCCACACCAGCATCAACGGCGCCGCGGTTGAAGATCATCGGAGCAGGAACCTTGTCCATGTCGGCACCTGCCCATAGTGCTGCCTTGATACCCGAACCGTCGCAGACCGGAGAGAAGCTGCTTGCCGTAACGCATTTTGCAACGTTGGGCTGCAGCGCGTTCATCATGACCGGATTTGCAGGATAACCACCAGTTGCCAGCAAAACACCCTTGTTTGCGTTGACCTGCAGATAGCCATCTTTCGTCTTAAAGATAGCACCCGTCACCTTGGTGCCTGCCTCATCGTGCACAAGCTTTACCAACTCATGCTCAAACGCGATGGTGTGACCTTCGTCCTCAACAACCTTCTGCAGAACGTCGTTGCGCATAACGCCATCATAGTAGGGCGCATGCATGTGGTTTACCGTCGGGGCGAAGTAGCCATGCTCGGTCAGATCGGGAGCAATTTCCAGATACAGCTCTTTGCCGGTCTCATTTTGCACCAGCTCATCAACCCACTCAAATGCCTCAGCAGACTCATCAAGCCATACCTTCAGCACGGAGCGATTGGTCAAACCGTTTGAGTAACGCGCGATCTCGTTCATCGTGCGAATCTTGTCAACCTCTTCGCCAGCCTCACGCGTGTATTTGGTGTTTACTGCTGCGAAGTACTCGCGCGTGTCTTGCACCTTGGTGTTTTTGTCGAACAGCATGAAATCAAGGCCGAGCTGTGCTGCCGTAGCTGCACAAGCCAATCCGCCACAGCCTGCACCAACGATAACCAGATCGGTATCTTGGGTTGCCGTAATCTCGCTCTCGTCGATGGTCGGCTCAACGCCCAGCCAATCAACTTCGGCGCTTTTAGCTTCTTCGCCACCAGTAACTGGCATTTCAGTTTGTGCCTGCGGAGCGCATCCCCCAAGAGCTGCCACAGAACCGACAGCTGCTACTGCGCCTAAACCGAGAAATGAGCGACGAGAAAATTCATGAGACATAAATAATCCTCCTTTGTTGCTACGAATAGTCGTAGAACCTTCCTCCTTGCGACAAGCTTGTCGCTTCGACACCTTCCCTTGATGTCGATAGGGACATAATGCGCAAAATCACGGCGAAATTCGCCCCGCAGCAGGTGAAATTGCTCAGAAACGCCCGTTTGGAGCGGCTTTTTTGAGAAAGGTGACGCCAGGTGACAAGCAAAGCCGATACAATAACAACCAAGGAGGGGGCTCAATGGATTCAAAAACACATCGCGGGTATCTTTGGGTAGGTGCATGCACCGCCATAAGCTTTTATCTCCTGCATCGTTGGGGCTTAAATGCCTGGGTCCACCCCGCTTTCCATGATGTATTTCCGCTGGCGCGTGAACTTTCTACCGCCCTTGAAGCTCTCACCTGTTTTGTGCTGATTGCAGTGCTTATCAATAGCGAACACGCGGGAAGCATCGTAAAAGTCTCGCGAATTACCGCTCCCATCTTCATGACTATCGGCTTGATACTTTATTTCTTGGGTGTCGAATTCGCACAAGCGTGGCTCTTGGCAATAGGTGCGTTTTTCTTTGGCGTTGGAGGTCCGTGGCTTTTCATCTCAACCGCGTCGACGCTCCTTACCCTCAGCATGTCGGGCGCGCTCTTGGCGGTTCTCGTTGGATCCTTAATCCAGTGTCTCGTTTCGGTTGTCGCTGGTACCGCAAGTTTGAGCTTGCCGGTTATGTTCGCCCTCCAGATCATAATCTGTCTGGGGTGCTTTCTCTACGGCTGGAAATCAACCGCTTCTCTTCCGAAGACCATTGCGTCCCAAACATCGCTTGCAACGGAGCTTTTCTTAAACCCGCGTTCGTTTATTCCCGCCAGTCACCCGCTTTTCACCTCGGTCGTGCTTGCTGGAATCGTTCGCGGCATTGCATTGACCTACGGCTCAAGCCTAAGCAACCCCATTCAAACGCCCGCGTCATTTTTGCTCTTTTTGGTTGTCGTAGGCGTTGCGCTCTTGTTGGTCAAATCGCGCACGAGCCTGGATACCCTCTATCTGTCTGCCGCCACGCTCATTGTTGCTGGACTTGCGTTCTTCTTTCCCGCAACCTTCACCGCGGCAGTCGACACATCTGTCCACGCGCTGCCCAACTTGCTCTTCAACGCCAGCAACGAATGCCTCACAGCACTTGCCCTTTTGGTTTCTGCCGCCATCGGAAAGCGCAATCCGGTTGACTTTTTTCGCATTGCAGCCCTTTATGAGGGATGCATTTGCCTGGGTATTATCGGTGGTGCCACCATCGGGCATGGACTCAATGCCGTGCTCTCCGAGCACGCGGGACTCATCATCTGGGCATTCTCTACAGGCGCGGTCGTTTTCGCGTTCTATAACTTCGTCCTGCTTCGCTCGTTTAGCTTTGACCGCGCCGTCAATAGCGTGCAAAGTAGCGAAAAACCGCGCGTCGTTTCACCATCAGAATCATTTGGCGAACGCTGTCAGGCGGTTGCGGAGGCCTTCTCACTCACCCCGCGCGAGACCGAAATTCTGGAATATTACGCGCGCGGGCGAAGTACCAACGTGGTGCAAGAGGCGCTGGTGCTTTCATACAACACCGTACGCTCGCATGTGAAAAACATCTATCGCAAAACAGGCGTTCATTCGCAGCAAGAACTCATCGATCTCATTGATGGCTGGTCAGACAAAGAGTAGCGCTAGTTTCAGGAGACAGTCTTCCCCTACAACGGAACAGATTCTTGGCGGCGCCAATACACCTGCTTCTTGCCTACGAACTCCGTGAGGCAATACCCCAAACTCACCAGCTTGTTCAAGTCTTCGCGCGCCGTGGACACCGCCGTACCAAAACGCTCAGCATATGTTGCAACATCTGCCACCAGCAAAGGATTGTCCACCATATCACACAAAAGTACTTGCTGCCGATGACTGAGCCGAGCGTCACCTTCAATAGCAGCTTTTTCGCCAGCGTCTTTTTCGCAGATCCGATCTACTTCTGTACGGAGACGCTCCACCGCCTCCGCAAGTAAACGAGTCATGATAATAAGATACGGCGTACTATCCGCTCCAAAATCACTCACGATCACGGCTTCGCCGTAACTAAACGACACCGCGTCCTCATGCAAAAGTCCCATTTCCCAATCAAGACGCAGCTTGGTAGCAGGCACTGCACGAAGTGCGGGGACACCCACATTACGCACGTAAATCCAACGAATTGCCAGTTCCATAAACTCGTTGCAATGTGGAAAAGGCCAGCGGCTCCAAATAATGGCCGAGCTCATGATAAGTCCGAGCAGCGGCTGTGTGCCCCACGCATCATCCATTGCCAGCCGCTTTGCAATCTCAGTAAAAGGCTTTTCGGGGTCGCGCTGAAAGAGCTCAGTATATGGCGTTTGTGGCAAAGAACGCCTTCTTCCCGGAAATGTCTCAACGCCTTCCGTAACGCGCTCATAGAGACGCTGCAGGACTTCGCCCGTGATCGGACCAGCATA
>CAJTML010000037.1 GCA_910577495.1 uncultured Eggerthellaceae bacterium | reverse complement strand
TGGTATCCGGTACACCACGAATGGTGAACTTGATCTCTGAGGTGTCGTGCGCAATACCGGTAATGACCGCTTCTTCCATGTCTAGCTCCTCTTTGATATAGGTTCCCTCAGCATCAGAAAATGCCGAACGCGAATGAATTACCACATTCCATTTGCGGGCGAATTCCACCGCACGCATCTGCAAAACACCAGCTCCTGCGCCCGAAAGCTCAAGCATATCCTCATATGAGACCTGATCAAGCTTGCGCGCACGCGGACAAATTCGCGGATCAGCCGAATATACGCCATCCACGTCTGAGTAAATCTCGCACACATCAGCATCAATGCCCCACGCAACGGCCACCGCGGTCGTATCAGAGCCGCCACGACCAAGCGTGGTGATGTCGCCATTTGCGTCAATACCCTGGAATCCCGCAACAACCGGAATAATGCCTTTGGCCAGCGCTTCCATGATGCGCTCGTTATGCACTTTGACGATCTTGGCTTTGTTGTGCGTGCCATCAGTCTCAATACCTGCCTGACGACCCGTAAAGCTCATGGCTTTATAGCCACGCGCCTCAATGGCCATCGCCAGCAGCGTCATGGATACCTGCTCACCCGTTGACAGCAAACGGTCCATCTCACGAGCCGGCGGATTATCGTTGAGCGAAGCCGCCAGTCCTACCAGCTCATCAGTGGTCTTGCCCATAGCAGAAACAACGGCAACCACATCATGACCAGCTTGTTTTTTGGCAATGAGCTTTTTGGCTACCATCTGAATACGCTCGGGCGACGCAACGGACGTGCCCCCAAATTTCGCTACAATTAACGACATTGTGCTCTCTCTTATCGCGTGCGTATACAATCGGATGTCACTATAACAAATTCAAGCTTTAAACTCACATTTCAGCAGTGCTCGAAACACACTTTTCACGGGGAACGCCACCAGGCGGCGGCGTATGGCGAGAAAGCCCCTATCCCAATAGCTGCGCTTACGCCGTCTGCTCTGCTTCTGGCATACGCGCAAGCAGCACAAAGCCCAGCACAAAGAGCACCGCAATGGAAAGCACGCCAAAGGATGCGTTGCCAGTCAGCTGCGTAAACAAGCTCACCAAAAACGTTCCCATAACTGCTGCGTACTTGCCAAAAATGTCGAAGAATCCGTAATACTCGTTCGCGTTTTCTTTCGGAATAAGCTTGCCAAATTCCGAGCGCGACAGTGCCTGAATACCGCCTTGGAACATGCCCACACAAATGGCCAGAATCCAAAACTCCAGCGCGGTGCGCAAGAAAAACGCCGCAAAGCCCGTAATACAGAAATAGGCGAACACACCCACCAGCAGCATGCGCTTGGTGCCCCATTTGTTCGCCAATCTGCCGTAAATGATGGCTGAAGGAAACGCTACAAACTGCGTTACCAAAAGCGCCAACACCAGCTGCGTGGCATCAATTCCCAAATCAGTGCCGTAGCTGGTGGACATCTTAATAATGGTGTGCACACCATCAATGTAGAAGAAAAATGCCAGCATAAAGAGGCGAAGGCGCTTGTCCTTCACGATCTTTTTCATCGTTTTCGCAAGGCCGGCGAAGGTCTGCTTGATCACGTGTGTGTGCGCGGGCTTGTAGTGCGTTTGATGGACGTTGCGAATGAGCGGAATACTAAAGCCGACCCACCATAGCGCCGTAATCAAAAATGCCAGCTTCATACCAAGCGCCATATCAATGCCAAACGATGAGCCAAACAGCACAATCACGAGCGACACAATAAAGGGAATGCATGAACCAATGTAGCCAAAGGCATAGCCCAGCGATGACACTTCGTCGTAGTTCTCCTCGGTGGTAGCATCAACCAAAAAGGCATCATAAAACACCATGGAGCCGTTCAGCATAATGGCAGCAACCACATACACCACCAAAAACGGCAACGCTTGCGTGGGAATCCCGAGCGCCGCGCAAGCCACCGCACCCGTGCCAACGGTGCCCACGAAAAACTTCTTCTTGTTGCCCTGAAGATCAGCCAGGCTCCCCAAGAAAGGCATGAGCAGTGCCAATACCAGCGAAGCTACGGTTTCAGCGTAGCCCCATGCAACCACAATGGTGGAGCCTTCTTCAACGAGCGAAGAAAAGTACACCGGAATGAGCGCGGTAGACAGCAGCACAAATGCCGAGTTTCCCACGTCGTACATGACCCAGCTACGCTCTTCTTTCGTCAGCTTTTTACCGAGAAGACCTGGCATGACAACCTTGCCTTTCTGTTGTTTTCATTTCGGAGTAATCCAGTTACTAAACAAAGCTTTGCTCATTGTATATGATTGAGCAAACAACGTTACCCCGACACTGCGGAAACGGAGCGAAACGATGCCTGCAATTATCACTCATGACTTTTTTGGGCGCGACGTCTACGATACCCTCTACACCACCATTGGCGGCTCTAAGGACGAAGCAGACGCGTTTCTGCTGGGAAACCAAGGGCCTGACCCGCTCTTTTACTGCGTGGTAAGCCCCTCGCTGGCGAAGTACAACCGCCTTGGCTCCAAGCTTCACCACGAAAACCCAGCTGAAGTGCTTGCGGCCTTTAAGTCGTCACTCTCTGTTTTGTCAGAGAGCGAAGAGGCCATTGGCCGCGCGTATGCACTTGGCTTTTTGTGTCACTACCTGCTTGACTCAGCCATGCATCCGTTTGTCTACTATCACGAATACACCATCTGTGATGCCGGCGAGCCCGATCTGGATCGCAGCCACGCCTCTGAGGTGCACGCCGTCATTGAGAGCGAACTTGATGAGCTGGTGCTCTACAACAAACGCCAGCAGACCATCAGCAACTTCAATCCCTCAACCGCAATCCTCAAAGCAAGTGACGAAGTTTTGCGCGTGATTTCAAAAATGTATGCCTATGTGGCCATGGTGGTCTTCGGCGCCACGATTCCGCAAGACTTGTTCGAGCGCTCAGTGCGAGATTTTCGCCTCGTACAGCGCGCGTTCTATTCGCCCTCAGGCATGAAACGTGCAGTGGTGGGCACGCTTGAGCGCACGCTGCGCCCCCACTCTTTTTTCCAGTCAATGAGTCACCGACCCATTGAGCTGCATGAGAGCACGTTTGACAACCGCAATCATCATCCGTGGAAAAATCCTTTTACCGACGAAGTGCGCACCGACGGTTTCTGGGACATCTATCATCAGGCATTATCGAACGCTAAACGTTCAGTGCTGGTGTTTGATAAAGAAGACTTCGACATCCATTCAGCCCACACCCTCACGAAAGATTTGAATTTCTCGGGAGAGCCCACCGTGGCTGTGGTTGTTGCGGTCTCAGACCTAGAAGATTAAAAGATGCTAGAAGTTGTCCTTACCATACCATTTTGGCTTGAGCTTGCCGCATCACTAACCGGTGGCTTATCAGGTGCTATGTCGGCCGTGCGTGCGCGCTACGACCTGTTTGGCGTGGCTTGTATTGCTATTGTCACCGGTCTGGCTGGCGGTATTATTCGCGATATTTTGCTGCAGCAATATGGCATTTACGCGTTTCAGAAGCCCTCGCTTATCCTTGCCTGCGTCATTGCAGGCGTGGTCGTATTTTACTTCGGTAAGCTGACAACCTATCTGGACCCCATTGTGGATTTGTTGGACAACCTCTCAGTTGCTCTCTGGGCAATTGTTAGTGTGGGTAAGTCAATGTCTGCAGGCTTAGATATCATTCCCGCTACCATTTTGGGAACCATTACCGCTGTTGGCGGCGGCATTTGCCGCGACATCTGCATGAACCGCGAGCCCGAGGCATTCCAAACCGGCCCGCTCTATGGCTCAGCCGCGCTTATGGGCAGCTTGGTCTTTGCGCTCATGCGCCAAAACCACATCCTGAGCGATTATGCCGCTCCCACCTGCGTGGCACTTGTACTGGGCGTGCGTTATGCGTCGCTGTTCTTCGGGTTCAAAACGCGCCCGCCGCGTGACTACTCAAACGTCATCACCAAACCCGTCAAGTCGGTGGCTTCTCGCATGAAGCCGCCCAAGGGCAAAGTGCAGCGCGACAAAGAGCGTCACTCCTACGAAAAACTCGCGCGCTTCTGGAGGCGCCTCCACGGCGAACACCCCGCACCCACTGCCACGACCACAAGCGAAGCCCCTGTGGCAGCTGCGCCAAAAGTGCACCCCACAAAAGGCGAAACAGCCAAGGCGCGCGCCAAAGATGCCGACCAAACTGATCAAATAGCCCAGGCAGTTGCTGACCCGTCTGATCGCATCGTCGTGAGTCGTGAAGAGCTCCACCAGCTTTTTGGCAAGACACAAGAAGAGACCCCTGAGCGGGATCCCTTCGAGCCAAGCGACAATCCGTATGAGTTCTAAAATGCTTCGATAACAGCGCTTAGACGTTTTTGAGCAAGATGTTGTTCATGGTGTCTGCGGCATGTTCGCACGCATCACAGCAGCGCTCCATGCGCTCAAAGATCTGCGACCACACCAGCACGCGCATGGGGTTTTCGCGATCATCGGTATGAAGACGGCGAATGACGTGCATAAACAGCTGGTCGCCCTCTTCCTCATAGGTGTTCACGTCAATGATGCGCTGCTTAAACGTCTTAGACTTCTTGAAGTTGCGGAAGTCCTCCATTGCTCTGTCAAGCGCCTCGCAGCTCTTCTTGATGAGGCAGGCAAATTCGTGGGCATCCGGATACATAAGATGCACGTCATACATATAAAAACGCTGCACAACGTCTTCGATATAATCAAGAATCGTATCCAGCATATACACCAGTTCAATAATGTCTTCGCGCTCAATGGGCGTCATGAAGTCTGTGGCAACCGCCTTAAAGACCGCGTGGGTAATTTGGTCACCTTCGTGCTCAATTTCATGAGCACGCTCCATGACCTTAAACAGGCCTTGCGCATCCGTGAATTCGTCAATGGCCTCAATGAGAATCTGCGCCTCTTGTACGGCCAGCTCCGTTTGCTTTTCGAAAGCGTCGAAGTAATCAAACCGATTTTTCTTGCCCATATGAGCTCCTTTTAGTACCAGACCTACAAAAGGTACATCCCTTTGCGCCTACAACACCATTAAGAACAAGTGAGCAAACGCAAATCCCAGAAGGCCGCAGCCGGGGAATGTGAGTACCCATGTCTTGACCATATCAATTGCAATGCTCCACTTAACTGCGCTTTTACGCTTCGCCGCACCAACACCCATGATAGCGGTTGTATTGGTGTGCGTCGTGGAAACAGGAAGGCCTGCAAACGTTGAAAGCATGAGGCAGAAAAACGTTGCAAGCGATGCCGCGAAGCCTTGGAACGGCTCAAGTTTTACCATGTCCATGCCAACGCTTTTAATAATGCGCTCGCCGCCAACTGCGGTGCCAATACCCATGTTCAACGCGCACAAAAGCATCAGCCATACCGGCAGCGTCATGTTATCAGCCTGCCCCATGCCGGTGGCAAGCGTGATAGCAAGCACGAAAATACTCATGAACTTCTGGCCGTCTTGGGCACCGTGCATAAAGGCAACGCCCGCGCCAGAAAGAATCTGCGCACGACGAAATGCCGCCGCACTCTTATGACGGTCAGTATCGCGAAAGAGTCGCACAATGACTTTGGAGTTGATCCATCCCAAGAAAAAGCCGAGCAGTGTTGAGAGCAAAATGCCGTAGATTACTTTGATCCACTCAGCACCATTGATAGCATCAAAGCTGCCCTGCAACGCAATAGCCGCACCGGTCAAACCAGCAATGAGTGAATGACTTTGCGAAGTAGGAATACCGAAATACCACGCAACCGTACCCCAGACGATAATAGCCACCATAGCAGCCATCAGTGCCACCAGCGCGTGTTCGGAGTTGCCGCCAAAATCAACCATGTTAAAGATGGTTGCTGCAACTGCGGCGGTAAAGAGCGAGACGACAAACAAGCCCACAAAGTTGCAGATTGCAGCCATGATGATTGCTGCACAAGGGCGCATTGCGCGCGTAGAAACGACCGTTGCAATAGCATTCGGCGCATCAGTGGCGCCGTTTACGATGATAACGCCAATGTTGAGCAGCGTTACCACAATCAAAACAGGGTTTGACATAAGCTGAGCAACAAAGGTGGCCCACTCAATAGTCACAAGCATCCTTCCACACGCTATAAACATTGCGGTGATTCAATAGTGTAGCGCAAAGCAAACCGCTTTACCCCTGACTATTCAAAAGGTTACACAATTGGTAAGTTAGAAGCTAAGCGCTCCCCTTAGCGCGCATAGGTCGCAAAGACGCGCCTGCGCTCAGCACCTATCGTTGTGGGATTACCGTGTCCTGGCAACACGCACGTCTCATCGGGAAGCACCGCCAAGTGTTTCAGCGACGCACGCATCTCTTCCACGCTGCCACCCGAAAAATCGGTACGCCCAATGGTGCCCTCAAAAAGCGTGTCTCCTGAAATGAGCACCGGAGCGCCTTCTGGGTGGTTGCCAAACTGCGGCACCAGATACAAGCACATACTGCCTTTGCTGTGACCCGGGGTCAAAAGCACCTTCCAGGGCATCGTCCCAATTTCAATGACGTCGCCATCGCTCACACGCACATCTACTTCACACGTATCAAAGGGGCGACCATCTGCAGGAATGGGTTTTTCGCCACTAATAATTTGCGCATCAATAGCTGAGGCAATGACAGGCGCTTCGGTCAGCTGGCGAAGCTCGCGCGCTGCACCACAGTGGTCAAAGTGCGCATGCGTGAGCACGATAGCATCCACCGAGCGCTCCCCAACCGCGGCCAAAATGGTCTGAGGTTCACACGTGGGATCCACCACCAGCGTAGTCTGCCCATCGGAGATGATGTAATCGTTGTTTTCAAGTGCACCCAAAATGACCACGTCAATATCAACGCAAGCACCTTCGATGGAATATGCGCGTGCCATGTACTGTTTCCTTTCGCCTATTTATTGGGCACCATACGGCGTGCGTCGAACACGCCTTCAACGGTGCTCAGTTTTTTGATGATCGTATCAATGATTGAAACGTCAGAGACCTGGAACAAAAAGCGCATTTCAACCATACCGTCTCGGTGTGATGTCGTGGTGGACGAAAGCACGTTTGCACCCATTTCGGACAGCACCACGACGATGTCGCGCAACAGCCCCATGCGGTCAAGCGCGTCAATAAATACCTCCACCTTAAACGAGGTGTTTTTGGGCATGTCGCGCTCCCACGACACTTCAATAATGCGCTCGGGAGATTGCATGAGGTCTTTAGCGTTGGGGCAATCTGCACGATGCACCGACACGCCGCGCCCGCGGGTCACAAAGCCCAAAATCTCATCTCCAGGCACGGGATTGCAGCAGCGCGAAAGACGCACGAGCACGTCATCAATACCTTTGACGACCACACCATTTGACGTGTGCGCTTCATGCTTTTTGGGATGCTTGACGCTCGTGATCATAGGCGGCAACTTGCCCGTAGACATAGCACCCGCCAGTGAGCTCAAGCCCTCTTCGGCTTCGTTTCCTTTGTCCACCAAGATCTTGAGCAGGCGGTTTGCCACGTGCGTGGCACTCTCTTTGCCGGTACCGATATGGACAAGCATGTCGTCTGCGTCGTTGAAGCCTAGCGTGTCGGCCACAGCCTTCATGGCGCGCATGGACTGTGCGCTGGAAATGCCCAAGCCGTGTTTGCGCATTTCGCGCGTCAGTTTGTCGCGACCATTTTGCAGGTCATCGCCGCGACTGATCTTGCTGAAGTAAGAGCGAATCTTGTTGCGCGCCGAAGGAGTCTTCACCAAATTGAGCCAGTCACGCGAAGGGCTGGCGCTTTTCTGCGTGAGCACCTCTACGCGGTCTCCCAGCTGCAGCTCATACGAGAGCGGCACGATGGAGCCGTTTACCTTCGCGCCCACGCAGTGGTTTCCGACTTCAGTGTGAATAGCGTAGGCAAAGTCCACCGGCGTGGAACCAGCGCGCAAGCTCATGACCTCGCCTTTTGGCGTGAAGACGAACACCTCAGTTGGTGCCAGGTCAACCTTGAGGTCCTTCAAAAACTCGCGCGAATCCTGCGACTCATCTTGCCAGTCAACCATCTGGCGAAGCCATGCAAGCTGCTGATCAAGCGCGTCGCCCGAGCCCTTGCCGCCCTTTTCCTTGTAGCGCCAGTGCGCCGCAACGCCATATTCGCTCTGATGATGCATGTCTTCAGTGCGAATCTGCACTTCAAGCGGCCTGCCCGCAGGACCGATGACGGTGGTATGCAAGCTTTGGTACATGTTGAACTTGGGCATGGCAATGTAGTCTTTAAACCTGCCCGGCATGGGGTGCCACAGCGTATGAACCGCACCAAGCGCCGAATAGCAATCGCGCACGGTTTTGACGATCACGCGCACCGCAATCAGGTCATAGATCTCAGAGAAGCCCTTGCCCTTTTTCGTCATCTTTTGGTAGATAGAATACAGATGCTTAGGTCTGCCCATAATCTGGGCTTGGATACCAACCTTATCCATCTCTTCGTGCAGGATGGAGATGATCTGGTCAAGGTAGTCTTCTCGGCTGGCGCGACTTTCGGTCACCATGCGTGAGACCTGCTTGAATTTGTTGGGCTCCATGTAGTAGAACGCCAAGTCTTCAAGCTCCCATTTGATGGAATTGATGCCTAAACGGTGTGCAATCGGCGCGTAAATCTCAAGGGTTTCGCGTGATTTAAAGATACGCCTGTCTTCGCGAAGTGCACCCAGTGTGCGCATGTTATGCAAGCGGTCGGCCAGCTTAATAACCACCACACGAATGTCTTTGCTCATCGCAACAAACATCTTGCGCATAGTGGCCGCCTGCTCATCGGTCAAACTTTCAACCTCAATACGCGTAATTTTAGTCACGCCGTCAACCAGCTGCGCAATTTGCGGATTAAACTCTTCGGCAACCTGCGCAGACGTCACGCTCGTGTCCTCCACGGTATCATGCAACAACGCCGCGCACAGCGTCTCTACGTCCATGCGCAAGTCCGCCAGAATAATGGCCACTTCAACGGGATGCGCAATAAACGGCTCACCGCTCTTGCGACACTGCCCCGCATGCGCCTCAGAGGCAAAGGTGAAGGCTTTCGCCAGCAGCGCTTCATCTTCTTCGGATAGATAGACTGAGGTCAGACGCTGTAATTCTTCAAAGCGCTCCTCGGGCGTAAAGACGCGATGCTCGGTCATTTTCGCCTCAGGGGCGAACGACTTTGGCATGACATGCGGATGCCCCAAACTCTCGTGCACCGTCTGTTTTTTACTTTGCTCTGCAGGCGCTTTCCCCAACATGGGTTCTTTATTCGTATCAGTCACACCTGCCCCTTTCCTCGTGCCTAAAACGTCGTATCTGCAGTACGCAGACAGCCCAGCTCATGCTCGGGCAAAATCGGCCGCGTTAAGCGCATGCGCAACTGATCTTTGTTGCAGCGCATAACCCAGTCTCTAAATGCGCGGAAAATCTCGTGTTCGTCCAACCCTTCACGATAGCGCACACTGTCAGTCAACTCAACTTTCGACGTGGTCTCAATCACGTGCACCGAACGCACCGCACCTGCTGAACCGTATGCGGTATGCGTCTCAATGAGTCCCAACTCACGAAACACCGCCACTCCGCACGCCGCCGCCTGTGGGGTGATGGCGAACAACTCATTTGAAGCCGCCTTGGCAAGCTCTGCGTTACCAATGGCGACAAACTCCTGATCACCTTCGCGTTGCAGCGACCTCAGTTTACGATATACCTGCGCCATGCAATCATGATTCGGCGTCATTTCGCTCAATATTTTATCGTTGATGGCACCATCATCTTTCCCAAACAGCAAATGTATGGTGGCTTCCTGTCCGTCGCGCCCCGCGCGCCCGCTCATCTGGTTAAACTCAATCTCGTTAAACGGCAGATGGTAGAGCACGACATGGCGAATGTTGGGGATATCAATACCCTCGCCAAAGGCTGATGTGGCCACCAGCACTGACAGCGCGTCTGTGCGGAACAAGTTCTCAACGCGATTGCGCTCAGCACGCGAGAGGCCCGCGTTGTAAAACCCGATGAGCGGGGCTAACTGCGGCACCCGTTTGCGCAAAAGGCGCGCAAGCGCAATTGAGCCTTCGCGCGAGTTCACGTAGATGACCGTCTTGTCCCCCGATGCCACCAAATTGGCTAGGTAGTCTTCACGATTGCGCAGCCCACGGCGGTCATCCACCTGCAGGTTTGGTCGGTCAGCTTCATCATAAATGGCTGCATCAATGGGCAGTTCGCGACAAATTGCGTGCGCCACCTCATCATCTGCAGTAGCCGTAAGCGCCAGCGTCACCGGAGAGCCCAGTTTGGCAAGCGATGTGCCAATGGTGGCATACGCGCTGCGCTGGCCAGCCTTCGCCATACCGATGTGGTGCGCCTCATCAACGACGACAAAGTCAATGGCGCCGCTTTGGGCGAATTCGTCAGCATGCCACGCCAAAAACTCGGGCGTGGTCAACACAATGTCACACGTGCCCTGTGCAAGCGAGGCGAAAATGCGGGCGCGTTCCTCTGGAGAGCTTTCGCCCGTGATTACCTCAATGGAGATGCCAAAAGAGCTCAACGCGCTGCGCAGATGAAATGCCTGATCAGCAATGAGCGCGCGCAAAGGATAGATAAACAGCGACGCCTTGTGCGTGGTGAGTGCACGCAGAGCCGCACTGACTTGGAAGGTGAGCGATTTACCGCGACCCGTTGCCATGATGCCGAGCACGTTTTTGTTGTGCGAGATGGCATCCAGGATTTCACGCTGTGCCGGGTGGAGCTCTTTGTCCCCAATGAGCGCTTCCACCAGTGCATCTTTTAAGCCCTCGGGGTCTTGAGCGGCCTTGCGCTCCCAGCACTGTCGTGCCTGCTCAAGTGATGCTTCGTACGCTTCTACCTCTTCGGGGCGATGCTCCACATCCTTGCAAAGCTCCGTATCTGATGTGGCGTACAAATCAGCCACAAACGTGAGATGCTTCGGATCGCAACATGCCTCAAGACCAGCGCAACTGCGTGCTGGCGTGAGGGATTGCAGCATGGCTTTAACACTCTTGCGACCACGCCATTCGTCAATTTGCACCTCAAACGCGGCATTAACCACCCTATCGGTTGTCATGAGCGTTTCAATATCGGTGCAGTGGAACATGATGGCAGAAACTTGCGCGCTACCATCGGTCAGCTGACAGGAGAAATGATTCTTCTCCGCACCAACCGCGCGCGCGTTCGCCAGACTGACGTTGCGCGCCAGATACACCGGTGTGAGCCACTCTTGCCCAAACGGCGCCAAGCGTTCAAGCTGCGCTACGTTTGGTAGCGTGAGTTCCTCAAGGTCAACGCACGCGTCAATCTCAATGAGCGGATGGAAGGCGCGCTCTTCAAGCGTGTCCATATACTGGCAGAGGCGCTGCTCAAATTCGCCCAGCTTATCAGCGGGAAGCGTCACACCAACGGCAGCCTCGTGTCCGCCAAAGCGCGTGAGCAAATCAGATGCGCTCTCTACCGCCTTAAAGAGGTTGACCTGACCAACGCTGCGACCAGAACCACGCGCCTGATCTCCTACGATAGTGAAAAGCAGACACGGCACGCCGTAGTTGTTCACCAAGCGGCTGGCCACGATGCCCTTAACGCCTTCGTGCCAGCCTTCGCCCGCAACCACCAGCGCGCGCTGGCCGTGATAGTTTTCGGCCGCCTGCTCTTTGGCAATCTCGGACAGCTCCGCCTCAATGGTGCGACGCTGATCGTTAACCGCCTCCAGCTGCTGTGCCAACGCGGTGGCTTGCTCAAAGTCATCACACATCAGCAGGTCAAGCGCCAGTTGCGCGTCCCCCATTCTACCCGCGGCATTCAAGCGCGGTATGAGCGAGAAGCTCAAATTGGTAGCGGTAATTTGCTTGTCAGCAGCGCCAGTAACCGCCAAAAGCGCGGCAATGCAGGGTCGGGGGTTCTCGTTGATGCGCGCTATGCCATCGGCAACCAGCGCGCGGTTTTCGTCCCGCATGGGCATGAGATCGGCCACGGTACCTAAGGTGGCGAAATCGGTGTATGACAGCCACAGATGCGGCTGCCCAAAGCGACAACCCAGTAGCTGCACGAGCTTCAGCGCAACCCCGACACCAGCCAAAATGGCGCTCGGGCAATCTGGGTCACACTTGGGATCTGCCACCGGCACGCCTACCGGCACCAGCTCTGAGGGCTCGTGGTGGTCGGTGATGGCAAGCTTAATGCCCGCATCCAACACCAGTTGCGCCTCATCTTTACACGCAATGCCGCAGTCAACCGTCACAATCAGATCTGGATTATACGTACGTGCACGTTCAAGCGCGGCAGCCGTGAGCGCATATCCTTCCTCAAAGCGCAGCGGAATAAACGGTGTTGCATGGGCACCAAGCGCACGCAAGCCACGCGTGAGTACGGTGGTAGCCGAGATGCCGTCCAAGTCAAAGTCGCCAAAGACTAAAATGCGCTCGCCAGCCTTGATGGCAGTTTCCAGCGCATCTGCCACCGCCGTCATACCGGGAATGTCGTTGGGATTGAGCCAATCGCGTTCAAGCGAGGGGTTCAACAGGTTGAGCGCCTGCTCAGCATCGGTGATGCCGCGCGCCGCCAACGTTGCTGCTAAAAAATGCGGCAACCCCGTAGCTGCCTGAAGACGTGCGACCACAGCCAGATCGGCCGCCTTGATGTTAAATTGGGCTGACATGAAGTGTTCCTTGCGTATGTGTTCGTTTTGCTTACCTGCATTGTCCCACATCCCGCGCCCTGTGTCATCGGATCACACTATCTCTTCGTCTATAAAACGCCCCGTTTTGCTCTCAGGACATGCCACAATACGATCAGGTGTCCCCGCACAGACCACCGTGCCACCCGCATCTCCGCCACCGGGTCCCATATCAATGAGGTAATCGGCGTTTGCCATCACGTCAGTATCGTGCTCAATTACAACCACCGTAGCACCCTGATCCACCAACCCCTGCAGCACTCCTAAGAGCACCTCAACGTCCAAAGGATGCAAGCCAACTGTTGGCTCATCAAAGACAAACAGCGCATCTGACTGGGCACGCTTCATCTCGCTTGCCAGCTTGAGTCGCTGTGCTTCGCCACCTGAAAGCGCGGTTGTGGCTTCGCCAAGCGTGAGATAACCCAGACCCAGATCGTGCAGCGTTTGGAGCTTTTCCACCACGCGCGGCAAGCCATCAATGCACGCTATTGCCTGGTCAACCGTGAGCGAGAGCATCTCAGGAAGCGAAAGCGTATCAACTTCCACCCACGCGTCTTCGCCCGTATCCCCGGTTGCTTCTTCGCGCAGCAGGTGCTCATGGTTACGGCGAATGGTGATGGGGTGCACGCTTCGCTGGATGCCATAGGCATCAGGGGCATAGCGGCTTCCCTGGCAGGTCGGACACACCACATCCACATCGGGCAAAAACTGCACGTCAAGTGAGACGGTGCCCGTGCCATCACACTCAGGACAGCGCAGCGAGCCAGTGTTGTAGGAAAAGTCGCCCGCCTTGAGATGACGCGCCTTGGATTCAGGAAGCGCGGCATATGCCTTGCGAAGGCCATCCAAGACACCAGCATAGGTGGCCACGGTAGAGCGAACATTGGCACCAATGGGCGTGGCATCAATAAGATTAACGCGCTTGATACCAGGAGCTTCGCAGTCAACCACATGCGCCGGCAGCGGCGTACCTGCAAGGTGTGCTTGCAGCGCGGGCACCAAGCTTTCCAACACGAGCGTTGTTTTGCCAGAGCCCGACACACCCGTGACCACCGTGAGGCGGCCTTTCGGAATATGCACCTCAAGCGGCTTGACCGTGTGAAGCCCAGACGTGTGCAGATAGATGTCTCCCAGCACAAACATATCGCGCTCATCGGCGCGCTGACGCACGCGCACCTTATGCGCACCCGACAAAAACGGCCCAATGCGCGATGCGGGATCAGCTTCAATCTGGGCGATACTTCCCTGCGCAATGACGCGACCGCCCTGAGCACCCGATGCCGGTCCGATCTCAATAAGCGTGTCCGCATGACGCAATACCTGCAGGTCATGATCTACCATCACCACCGAATTGCCGTCAGCAAGCAGGTCATCCATAACACCCAGCAAGCCTTCAACGTTTGACGGATGCAGGCCAATTGAAGGTTCATCCAGCACATAGAGCACACCGGTGGTGCGTGAGCGAACCGCACGCGCTAGTGCCACACGTTGGCGCTCCCCGGTTGAGAGCGTGGCACTGGCTCTATCAAGCGTCAGATACGACAATCCCAGCTGCATTAAGCGCTCCATGGGCTCTTTCATCTCCGCAGCAATGGCCTCAGCCATGGCGCACAAATCCGCATCGGCGAAGGTTGCGGGAAGTTGTCCCACCCAACGCTCAAGTTCTTCAAGCGTCTTTTCGGTTGCTTGCGCAAGGTTAAGACCATCCAGCCGCGGCGCCAACGCCGCCTCAGACAAGCGCGTGCCATGACACGCCGGGCAGGTTTGTTCGCTCAAAAACTTATTGACGCGCGCAAGCCCCTTTTCGTCTTTCACCTTCGAAAGCGCGTTTTCCACCGTGTAGACCGCGTTGTAGTAGGTGAAGTCCAATTCCGCAGCTGAACCGCCATTTTTCGGCGTATATAGGATGTGCTTTTTGATGGCAGGACCGTGCAACACGATCTCTTTTTCCTCATCGGTTAACTCCCGATACGGCACATCAGTGCGCACGCCCATCTCGTGTGCTACCTGCGGCATGAGCGACCACATGAGTTGTCGCCACGGCGCCACCGCACCTTCATCCAGCGTGAGCGAATCATCGGGAATGAGCGTTGATTCATCAACTTGACGCACCACACCCGTCCCGTGACAAGTCGGACACGCCCCCGTTGAGTTAAACGACAAATCCTCAGCACCTGGCGCGAAAAATTGCACCCCACATACCGGACAGGTGAGCGGCAACTCGCGCGCCACGTTGATGCTCGGATCCACCATGTGCCCATTCGGACAGCGATGGTGCGCCAGACGCGAAAACATGAGACGCACGTAGTTCAGCAGCTCCGTTGACGTACCAAACGTGGAATGCACGCCGGGGATACCAGGACGCTGGCGAAGCGCTAGTGCTGCTGGAACGTGCAAGACTTCGTCAACATCTGCCCTGCTGGTTTGCGAAATGCGCCGGCGCGTGTAGGTGGAAAGCGCCTCCAAATAGCGCCGCGATCCTTCAGCATAGAGCACGCCAAGTGCCAGCGAGCTTTTGCCCGAACCCGACACACCCGCAATGCCCACCAGCTCATGCAGGGGCACATCCACGTTGATATCTTTAAGGTTGTGTACGCGCGCGCCGCGCACCTCAATGGCGCGCGGCTCGTGAAAACTGTTATCTGTCATGCTTACGATCTCTTTGACTGAGGCTTACTCTCCAACGCTTACCGTTCTACGCATAGTTAGGCTTGCGAGCGCTTATTGAACGGCACGATGGTGGCCGGGAATCCGTTTTCGTAGACGATCTTCGGCTCACCCACAATAAGCGGCTTGAAGTAATCCAGCGCCTCTTGGGTGACACCTTGATAGTCTGGCAAAATCCACTCTTTCGGGAAGGGCTTCACGAAGTTGGCGAACTCTTTAGCCGGTGCTGCGAAGAAATCCGCCTCATACTGCCCTGCCTGAGCGGCTTCCGCGTTGCGCCTAATGCCGACAACCTGTCCGGTAAAAGCAGGATCTGAACTGCGCATATGAGCACTCATACCCAGATCATACGCCTCTTCCACATCCACTGCCGACTGCGTGAAGTTACTTGAGCGCGCCAAACGCGAGAGGTCTTGCACGACACCTCGCGGTGCCACGCCTGCGTCCAAAATCATTTGGCGAATGCTCTGCGCCGCACCACCTAACACCGCGTGCGCAAAGCCATCGTTTGCTGAATCCCCTGCTGAAACGTAGGTACCATCCGCATAATGAACACCCTCGGAGACCACAATGTAGCACTCCCCCAGCTCATCCATCTTAGCCTGCACCTGTGCCAAGAATGCATCTTTGTCAAAGTCAACCTCAGGCAATACCAAAAGGTCAACGTCCCCCGACAAACAACAGCTTGCTGCCAGCCAACCCGCGTCACGACCCATGGTCTCAAGCACAAACACCTCAGGACGCGTATAGGCGTCATAGTCCAGGCGCGTGGCGCGCGTAACCAAATTCGCCAGCTTCGCCGCACTCGGAAATCCCGGGCAGTGATCCACGGGAACCAGGTCGTTGTCGACGGTTTTCGGGATGCCAATAAAGCGCTTACCGGGGGCGTTTTCTACCGCCCACTCAGAGAGCGCATCCACCGTATCCATGGAATCATTTCCGCCAATATAAAACATGGTGGAAATGTCGTGTTTGTCCATCACGTCCATCAAGCGCACAAAGTCAGCATCGTTGCCGCGCTTGAGCTTGTAGCGACACGTTCCCAGCGCTGACGAGGGCGTTTGCTTCAAAATCCGAATTTCTCGTTCGGGCAGATCGGTCAGATCATAGAGCTCATCGTTCAAAACGCCTTCAATACCATGCAAGCCGCCATAGACTTTTTCATAGAGCGGGTTGAGCTGATTCGCGCGAATCACGCCCGCCAGCGAATCATTGATAACGGCGGTCGGACCTCCGGATTGAGCTACAAGACAATTACTCATGCGCGTGCGCCTCCTTGTGTGTTGGGGCTAAACTAATGCATCTGCTAGTATCGGCAATTTGGCGAACACACAGGCGCACAACGCACAATTGTCACAAAACCCTAACCATAACGGAAACGCTCAGTGAAGCTCGGTGCAAATCGCCGCAAAACTAGGCGCTCATCGGGATGAATCGATACGGAATTTCGCGCTCATCATACAGCGCCAAAATAGCATCAAGCGGCACGTGCAGCGTGGCCGTGTTGTCATTTGGGTGCACGCCCAACCCTGCATAGCCGCGCAAATCCTCATCAAAAACAACCTGCACGATACCTTCCGGATCATTGAGCGCACCAAACGGCGTCACCGCGCCCGCAATAACGCCCAGATATTTCGCCAAATCTTCCTCCGAGGCAAAGCGCAACGGACGCGCCTCAAGTGTGGCGCGCAGCTCCTTGATGTTTGCCGGCTTGTCCTCAGGCATGACCACCAAATAGTAGTTACGCTTCTTGTCGTCGCGCAAAAAGAGGTTCTTTACCACCTCATCCGCGAACGGCAGCGCAAGCGCATCCATGCCCTCCATGGTGAACACGGCCTCGTGGTCGACCCGCTCGTAGGCGACTCCGCGCTCGTCGAGCAGGGCCGTCACCTCCTCCTTGCCTAGCGTCTGCGCCATGGTGCGTCCTTTCGGTGGGCTTGCGGCATCTCCGTTGGGGCGCATTATCCTCTGGCGGGGCGCCCTGCGCCGGCGCGCCTTGCGAACGAGCCGTCCCAGCGGCCAGC
>CAJTML010000036.1 GCA_910577495.1 uncultured Eggerthellaceae bacterium | reverse complement strand
CAAGCACTGCCGAAGGGACTCAAGCTTGCCCGCACCGGAGACCCGCTTGCCTTTGCTGTCACCGGCATTGCAGCTCTGGTACTCATCGCAGCAGCTTGCCTGGTAGTTGCCCGCCGTCGTAGTACACGCGCGGTGCATAGGCGCTAAAACAACGGCTGCTGCTTAATAAGCGGACGCATCAAAGAAGTATTGAAGGGAGGGGAGCGCTCAGCTTCCCTCCCTTGTTGTATAAGCCTGACGAGTTCTTCGCCATAAAAACCTTAGTTAAGCGCTCAATGATGATGAACATTCGCCCAGTTAAATAACGCTTTCTAGCGGATATTGTTCCCCTTAAGTATTGAGCCTGTATTCGTGAATACCTATAATGTTGTCAATTTAGCAACGATTTGTTAAACGCTCCGTGACAGTAATGAGGTCACGAGGGCTTATTGTGGTTTGGCGAAGTGCTGAGAAGTTCGCCAAGGAATGGATGCATTACCAAGAAGCAAGGAGTGCAAGATGAAAGCTCAATCAAGCAAGAAGAGAGCTATCACGAGAAGTTTGCTTGCGGTTGTTTTGGCGTGCGGGCTCATGATGCCAAATGCTGGATTGCTGGCATATGGCGAAGAGCAGCCTGCTGCGCCTGAACAGACGCTCGCGGCATCGGAGTCAGCCGAGGCTGATGCCGATGCCGTAACTTCTGAGGAGGTGGCCGCAGACGATCAAGCGGTGACTGACGCAACTGATCAGGCTGAGGACATCACGAGCGAAGTCGCGGAGCAAGAGGCTCACGAGGACGAATCGGGCAGCCAGGGTTCGCCAGCTGAGGTGGCACTTGGAAGTGCGGTAGGAGCGTTGATTGATACGTCATCGGTGGTTGCCTCGCCGCAAAGCGACGCGGAGGGTGTTGCACCTCAAACCGACGCTGATGGCTGGACGGCATATGGTCCTGCGGGGCAGCAGCTCTCGGTTAAAGGCGGCACGCCTGGTGTTGACTATGACTACGATGCAACGTATGCCTACAGCCGCATTGCGCGTGGTAATGCTGAGTCTACGCACTACCAAGACGCGCGTTCTATTGTGCGCGGTTCTGCTGCCTCGGTAACGGTGCCGTCTTTGGTCATTAAGAACGACTGCACGATTTCAATCAAAAACACGGCTGGCGCACAGACGTCAGTTACCACTGGCATCGTTGTTGAAGCAGGCGTCAAAGCTGACATCGTCTTCGAAGGCGTTAACATTAAAGGTCCATTCCCCTTTAATATCGTCACCAATAGCACGCAAGATGCCTATGCAACGGTTGAACGCGATGCTGATGAAATCACCGACAAGACAACCGTGCACATTACCCTTGCTGATGGAACCGTCAATTATCTTTATAACAGCTACTACGATTACGACTCTCGTACCAATACTGCAGCAGGTCAGCCGGTTGCCGGTCAGTTCTCCGGACTTCGTTGTGGCGAAGGTTCAGTGCTAACCATTGACGACTCGGTTCGCAATGTAGATATTAATGGCAACCCGATTACTCCTGAACAGGGCAAGATTCCTGCGGGAACGCAGTATCGCGGCAATGATGGTGAAATCCATACTGCAGACGGCAAAGACACCAACGATTCGCTCTCTAACCTGGAGAGTAAAAACAAAGGTGCACTTTATGCCTATGGTGGTGTACGTGCTGCAGCAATCGGCGGCGGCCCACTTGAAGACAGCGGTTATATGACCTTTAACGGCGGCGACATTGTTGCATGGGCAAATGGTTATGGTTCTACTGAGGGTAGTGCCAATGGTGCTGCGTGCGGTATCGGTGGTGGCCATGCTGGTGGCTCCACGAAAACTACCTTCAACGGTGGCACGGTTAACGCGCGTGCTTCATATCATGGTGCTGCTATTGGTGGCGGGTGCACCTATAATGGCGGTATGTCAACCTCGGCACTGACTTATCCGATGCGTGATGCACTGTTGACGCGCCATGCGAACAATACTATTGCGGGCGACATTACTATTAACGGTGGTTTTGTTAGAGCGCTTGGCGCGTGGCACTCAAATGCATTTGGCCAAGGATGCGCTGGCAACAACAACGGCAAGACGATCCTTATTACCGGTGGTACCTTGCTGCCGACCTCATCAGCGAATACGGCATACTTAGACATTGGTGGTAATGGCGGCTACGTCATCATTACGGGTGGTTCGGTCAACTGCTCGCGCATTAACCCCAATGACCCCAAGAGCCGCTTTAAGTTCCAGGGCAACGACAACGATGGTAAGGCTTACGGCTCCATTCTGCCTGATGGCAACCCCGATAAGACCAACAAGACATCGCTTATTGAAGTTGACGTAGGATCAAAGATTCAGGCAACCGCAACCGCGATGGGTATTGACTGGGCAACGCACTCAAGCGAACTTCTGAACGCTAACATTGAGGCATGGGAGCTCCTCATTGACAAGGTGCCAGTTGTTCCGCAAGCGTACGGCGCACCTGCCCGCTTGGACAACGGCAAGCTCTATCTGTGGCTCAAAGAAGGTCTCAACAACACCAGCCAAATTGACGCAAACTTCTCCTACTTTGTAGGCGATAAGCTTGTGTCTTCTAAGACCACGCTCCCGGTTGGTTCTACGGATAACACCGGCAAGCCTCCTACCGTTAAGGAATGGGAGAACTTTGAACTCTCGGAAGAGTTTGTCGAGAAGAATTGGACGAAGTATTACGATGGCGAAGGCTTGGCGAAGGTAGACCTGGCGAAAAACCCCATTCCAGTTGACAACCCGCCGAATAACTACCTTAACGACAACAGCACCATTAAATACAACTATCAACAGGTGAACGAAAACGGTAGCGCTCTCAGTGCGGCTACTACGGGTACCGAGACGCCGTCTAATACTGGTTTGTATGACATCGAAGTGCGCTCTGAGCAATACAAGACCAACCCGACGTTCGCGAACACCTACTGGGGTCACAATGCTACTGGTCAAGCAACCATTAAGCCCGTAACCTCCAAGACTACCTGGGATGTTATTGAGCCGGTTCGCATTAAGACTACCGATGCTGAAGGTAACGAAGTCATCAAAGAGTACACGACTCCTACCTGGATGCAAGACGAAAACGCTGGTAACTTCAACACCGCTACCAACAACCACTTGATCGTACCGGTTGATATTGCCTCAGATGTCTATCCGTTTGGGGATAAAGTCAACGGACAAACTATGACGAGCATCAAGTGCGCAGCTCCAACGGGACGTTTGCAGCTCTACATTGATGGCCGTGCAGTTCCTGCACGCCTCGGCGGTGTAATTGAGCTTTCTAAGGCAAACTTAGAGGATGACACCTATGCCCAAGCATGGACAGCAACCGATGAGACGGGACGTATCCACTCGCTTGCCTACTTTAACCTCACTCGTGGTCAGCTTGAAGCATTTGGCTTGGAAGATAAATCAGATGCGGGCAACCAACACCACGTACATGTTGAGTATCTCTCAATCCATGACAAGGCACTGCCGCGCGATAGCGTTGATGCAGCTGACGTTGCCGCTCTCTCAGATGATGATGAGGCATCCTCAGAAGAAGAAACTCCGGCAACACAAGCTGGTGTTGGAGAGGTCGCACCTGCCTATACCGACTCAAGCTATGTGAACTACTATGAGTCAACCACCTCAGTCTCTCCAATTGAGATTGAGCTTGCAACGCCTGACTTTAAGCTCTACAACCAGTTTGGTACTGGATATATCCCCAATGGTGAGGGATTATCTGATGCTGACAAGGTAGCAAACGATAAGAAACTCAAGCTTGATGAGACCACCGAGCGTGACTGGACAGATGCTGATGATGAGCTCAAAGGCACCGAAGACAGAACTGATGTCGGTGAGTTCCGTGACGTGGTGGATGAGGACTCAGGTTCAGTTACCGAAACCCGTCAAGACTGGTTCCCGCTGTTTGTACAAACCAACTCAATCGGAGACATTGTCTTTGAAAGCTCAAACCCAGCTGTCATCCAGATTGAGCCGAACAGCTATCTCACGGATCGCGAATACGTAGAAGGTAAAACCGACTACGGTATTGGTGCGGTAGCACGCGTACTCTCAGCAGGCAAAACCACCATTACCGCTACCATCAAAGGTACGGGTGCCTATGCTTCTGTTACCAAGAGCTTTGATGTGTATGTCTTCCCGGATCTGGCCAAAAAGCCTGAGCTGTCTATCACTGAGACCGCCTACATTGTCTCACGCACCGACGGCACGGTTCGTCCGGGAGACACCATCCGCTATACCGCAACAGCAACTAACACCACCAAAGACTCAGCATGCATCAACCCCGTCTATGAGATTGCAATTCCAACGGACACGACCTTTAAGGGAGTGACGGTGCTTGATCCTGCAGGAAACGAGATCAAAGACCCGAGTTATCGCATAGAAAACGGCAAGGTTATCTTTGATGGTCTGCCTACCTTGTTTGGTAATGAGTCTTATAAGTTTAAGTTGGATGTGACGGTCAACTCTGATCTGTTTGATCCAGAGCACGGCGCTGCTGACTTTACCTCCAACTCAAAGGTCTCAGGTATCTATGGTATTAATCCTGATAAGTTCTCATGGGATGACCGTATCCCAGCAGAGGGTCTGCCAGTAGAGGCAACCTCAGCTGATGTTGACCCAACGCTTCCTGATCCTAATCCTGACAAGCCCACTCCCATTGTGCCGGGTCCCGACAAAGCGCAAGATATCTTGGGTGGAGAGCTCATTGAAGAGGGTGGAAGCACTTCTGATCCTGATGATCCTGATGCACCAGGTACCAAAGAGCCAGGAGTTCCGGTTGGACCTGTGACCCCTGATACTCCTTTTGCTGATGCAAAAGAGCCTCATCCTGATGATCCGACGCGTCCGGCTGACCCGACTGATCCGGACGATCCGACCACCACGCCTAAAAACCCCATTAAAGAGGGAGACCGCATAATCTCGTTTGGTGATGAGGATGATCCAAAGACCCCAGAAGACATTGCCAAAGAGTTAGACGAGCAGATCAAAAAGAAGCTTGAAGAGGACCCGGATGCAGATCACGTTGATATCCCGGTTGTCATCTCTCGTCCTGATCCGGCGGGTGGAGAGCCCACCATCGAACACGTGATTGTTACCGTTCCTATCACCGATGACCTTCGCCCTGAAACCCCCGATCCCGATGATCGCAATGATCACGACATCATCGTGGTGCCGGCTGACCCTGATCCGCGTCCTTCAGGTACTGATACCGAAGGTAACCCCATCGGTGGCGACATTGAGCTTAATAAATCTGCTCAAAATGTCACAACAGGTTTTGAGGATCGCGTAAACAAAGAAATTGCCATGGTGGGAGATACCATCCGCTTTACCATTAGCGCAACTAACACCCGCCCAGGCTCTTCGTGGTATGACGTGCTCATCAAAGACCCGCTGCCAGAAGGGGTGGCCTACGTTCCGGGAAGTGCTCATATTACGGATGCGGCAGGCAATACCTACTCAAACTTCGAGGTTGACTTTAGCGCAGAAGATTCCACTATCGGCTTTTGCATTGGGGATTTGCCGGGCATCTCAACAGCTACCATCACCTTTGATTGTGTGGTAACGCCAGTGGCAGCCACCGGCATTGATATCCCTGCTAACAAAGCCTATGCCTACGGCACGCTTCCCTCAACGGTTGTAAAGCCCAACCCTGATGACCCGACCGGTCCTGTTGTTTTGGATCGCGATCCGATTCCGGTGGGTCCCTATAACCCAGAAGACACTGGTAAGACCTGGGATGATGTTGACAAAGAAAAGCAAGATGAGATCAAAGACATCTTTGGGGGAGACCCAGAAGAGGTAATTGAGCCTATTGAGACCCCGGTAACTCCTATTGATGAGGTGTTCCCAGGAGCTCCTGACAAAGATAAGCTCATCACCACCAAGACCGCTACCAACACCACCGAACGCACTGATGGATCAGTCTATGTGGGAGATGTCATCCACTATGTAGTGACCCTTGCAAACACCGACGGGGCTCATACCATGTGGTATGACGTGATCTTAGAAGATAGGCTGCCTAAGGGCTTAAATCCGGTTGCTGGCTCTATGAAGCTCACCCTTGCAAACGGTGAAACTATTGATTGTCCTGACGAGGCCTACTCTGAGGCCAATGGAAACATTGCGGTCTACGCTGGAAACGTCCGTGGCGGAGAGCAAGTATCGCTTGCATTTGACGCTATTGTTACCCCTGATGCCCTCACGCACGGCATTGGAAATGTAGGTTATGCCTATGGCTCAGTAGCGCACGAGATCCCCAAGCCCGTTTTAAAGGGAGAAGAGCCCTCCGGCATGCCTGATCTGGGTCATCGCTTTGATCCGGGTGATGGTTGGGATGCCTTCTATATCAAAAATGGCGCAACGCACTCAATGTCAGAGGTGACATACCCTGCAGGCTTTAACGGGGAAGTGCACGACAACCCCGCCTATGATGAGGGCTATGGAGTTGGATCTGATGCAAACGGCCAAGACTTGCAAGCACTGCCGAAGGGACTCAAGCTTGCCCGCACCGGAGACCCGCTTGCCTTTGCTGTCACCGGCATTGCAGCTCTGGTACTCATCGCAGCAGCTTGCCTGGTAGTTGCCCGCCGTCGTAGTACACGCGCGGTGCATAGGCGCTAAAACAACGGCTGCTGCTTAATAAGCGGACGCATCAAAGAAGTATTGAAGGGAGGGGAGCGCTCAGCTTCCCTCCCTTGTTGTATAAGCCTGACGAGTTCTTCGCCATAAAAACCTTAGTTAAGCGCTCAATGATGATGAACATTCGCCCAGTTAAATAACGCTTTCTAGCGGATATTGTTCCCCTTAAGTATTGAGCCTGTATTCGTGAATACCTATAATGTTGTCAATTTAGCAACGATTTGTTAAACGCTCCGTGACAGTAATGAGGTCACGAGGGCTTATTGTGGTTTGGCGAAGTGCTGAGAAGTTCGCCAAGGAATGGATGCATTACCAAGAAGCAAGGAGTGCAAGATGAAAGCTCAATCAAGCAAGAAGAGAGCTATCACGAGAAGTTTGCTTGCGGTTGTTTTGGCGTGCGGGCTCATGATGCCAAATGCTGGATTGCTGGCATATGGCGAAGAGCAGCCTGCTGCGCCTGAACAGACGCTCGCGGCATCGGAGTCAGCCGAGGCTGATGCCGATGCCGTAACTTCTGAGGAGGTGGCCGCAGACGATCAAGCGGTGACTGACGCAACTGATCAGGCTGAGGACATCACGAGCGAAGTCGCGGAGCAAGAGGCTCACGAGGACGAATCGGGCAGCCAGGGTTCGCCAGCTGAGGTGGCACTTGGAAGTGCGGTAGGAGCGTTGATTGATACGTCATCGGTGGTTGCCTCGCCGCAAAGCGACGCGGAGGGTGTTGCACCTCAAACCGACGCTGATGGCTGGACGGCATATGGTCCTGCGGGGCAGCAGCTCTCGGTTAAAGGCGGCACGCCTGGTGTTGACTATGACTACGATGCAACGTATGCCTACAGCCGCATTGCGCGTGGTAATGCTGAGTCTACGCACTACCAAGACGCGCGTTCTATTGTGCGCGGTTCTGCTGCCTCGGTAACGGTGCCGTCTTTGGTCATTAAGAACGACTGCACGATTTCAATCAAAAACACGGCTGGCGCACAGACGTCAGTTACCACTGGCATCGTTGTTGAAGCAGGCGTCAAAGCTGACATCGTCTTCGAAGGCGTTAACATTAAAGGTCCATTCCCCTTTAATATCGTCACCAATAGCACGCAAGATGCCTATGCAACGGTTGAACGCGATGCTGATGAAATCACCGACAAGACAACCGTGCACATTACCCTTGCTGATGGAACCGTCAATTATCTTTATAACAGCTACTACGATTACGACTCTCGTACCAATACTGCAGCAGGTCAGCCGGTTGCCGGTCAGTTCTCCGGACTTCGTTGTGGCGAAGGTTCAGTGCTAACCATTGACGACTCGGTTCGCAATGTAGATATTAATGGCAACCCGATTACTCCTGAACAGGGCAAGATTCCTGCGGGAACGCAGTATCGCGGCAATGATGGTGAAATCCATACTGCAGACGGCAAAGACACCAACGATTCGCTCTCTAACCTGGAGAGTAAAAACAAAGGTGCACTTTATGCCTATGGTGGTGTACGTGCTGCAGCAATCGGCGGCGGCCCACTTGAAGACAGCGGTTATATGACCTTTAACGGCGGCGACATTGTTGCATGGGCAAATGGTTATGGTTCTACTGAGGGTAGTGCCAATGGTGCTGCGTGCGGTATCGGTGGTGGCCATGCTGGTGGCTCCACGAAAACTACCTTCAACGGTGGCACGGTTAACGCGCGTGCTTCATATCATGGTGCTGCTATTGGTGGCGGGTGCACCTATAATGGCGGTATGTCAACCTCGGCACTGACTTATCCGATGCGTGATGCACTGTTGACGCGCCATGCGAACAATACTATTGCGGGCGACATTACTATTAACGGTGGTTTTGTTAGAGCGCTTGGCGCGTGGCACTCAAATGCATTTGGCCAAGGATGCGCTGGCAACAACAACGGCAAGACGATCCTTATTACCGGTGGTACCTTGCTGCCGACCTCATCAGCGAATACGGCATACTTAGACATTGGTGGTAATGGCGGCTACGTCATCATTACGGGTGGTTCGGTCAACTGCTCGCGCATTAACCCCAATGACCCCAAGAGCCGCTTTAAGTTCCAGGGCAACGACAACGATGGTAAGGCTTACGGCTCCATTCTGCCTGATGGCAACCCCGATAAGACCAACAAGACATCGCTTATTGAAGTTGACGTAGGATCAAAGATTCAGGCAACCGCAACCGCGATGGGTATTGACTGGGCAACGCACTCAAGCGAACTTCTGAACGCTAACATTGAGGCATGGGAGCTCCTCATTGACAAGGTGCCAGTTGTTCCGCAAGCGTACGGCGCACCTGCCCGCTTGGACAACGGCAAGCTCTATCTGTGGCTCAAAGAAGGTCTCAACAACACCAGCCAAATTGACGCAAACTTCTCCTACTTTGTAGGCGATAAGCTTGTGTCTTCTAAGACCACGCTCCCGGTTGGTTCTACGGATAACACCGGCAAGCCTCCTACCGTTAAGGAATGGGAGAACTTTGAACTCTCGGAAGAGTTTGTCGAGAAGAATTGGACGAAGTATTACGATGGCGAAGGCTTGGCGAAGGTAGACCTGGCGAAAAACCCCATTCCAGTTGACAACCCGCCGAATAACTACCTTAACGACAACAGCACCATTAAATACAACTATCAACAGGTGAACGAAAACGGTAGCGCTCTCAGTGCGGCTACTACGGGTACCGAGACGCCGTCTAATACTGGTTTGTATGACATCGAAGTGCGCTCTGAGCAATACAAGACCAACCCGACGTTCGCGAACACCTACTGGGGTCACAATGCTACTGGTCAAGCAACCATTAAGCCCGTAACCTCCAAGACTACCTGGGATGTTATTGAGCCGGTTCGCATTAAGACTACCGATGCTGAAGGTAACGAAGTCATCAAAGAGTACACGACTCCTACCTGGATGCAAGACGAAAACGCTGGTAACTTCAACACCGCTACCAACAACCACTTGATCGTACCGGTTGATATTGCCTCAGATGTCTATCCGTTTGGGGATAAAGTCAACGGACAAACTATGACGAGCATCAAGTGCGCAGCTCCAACGGGACGTTTGCAGCTCTACATTGATGGCCGTGCAGTTCCTGCACGCCTCGGCGGTGTAATTGAGCTTTCTAAGGCAAACTTAGAGGATGACACCTATGCCCAAGCATGGACAGCAACCGATGAGACGGGACGTATCCACTCGCTTGCCTACTTTAACCTCACTCGTGGTCAGCTTGAAGCATTTGGCTTGGAAGATAAATCAGATGCGGGCAACCAACACCACGTACATGTTGAGTATCTCTCAATCCATGACAAGGCACTGCCGCGCGATAGCGTTGATGCAGCTGACGTTGCCGCTCTCTCAGATGATGATGAGGCATCCTCAGAAGAAGAAACTCCGGCAACACAAGCTGGTGTTGGAGAGGTCGCACCTGCCTATACCGACTCAAGCTATGTGAACTACTATGAGTCAACCACCTCAGTCTCTCCAATTGAGATTGAGCTTGCAACGCCTGACTTTAAGCTCTACAACCAGTTTGGTACTGGATATATCCCCAATGGTGAGGGATTATCTGATGCTGACAAGGTAGCAAACGATAAGAAACTCAAGCTTGATGAGACCACCGAGCGTGACTGGACAGATGCTGATGATGAGCTCAAAGGCACCGAAGACAGAACTGATGTCGGTGAGTTCCGTGACGTGGTGGATGAGGACTCAGGTTCAGTTACCGAAACCCGTCAAGACTGGTTCCCGCTGTTTGTACAAACCAACTCAATCGGAGACATTGTCTTTGAAAGCTCAAACCCAGCTGTCATCCAGATTGAGCCGAACAGCTATCTCACGGATCGCGAATACGTAGAAGGTAAAACCGACTACGGTATTGGTGCGGTAGCACGCGTACTCTCAGCAGGCAAAACCACCATTACCGCTACCATCAAAGGTACGGGTGCCTATGCTTCTGTTACCAAGAGCTTTGATGTGTATGTCTTCCCGGATCTGGCCAAAAAGCCTGAGCTGTCTATCACTGAGACCGCCTACATTGTCTCACGCACCGACGGCACGGTTCGTCCGGGAGACACCATCCGCTATACCGCAACAGCAACTAACACCACCAAAGACTCAGCATGCATCAACCCCGTCTATGAGATTGCAATTCCAACGGACACGACCTTTAAGGGAGTGACGGTGCTTGATCCTGCAGGAAACGAGATCAAAGACCCGAGTTATCGCATAGAAAACGGCAAGGTTATCTTTGATGGTCTGCCTACCTTGTTTGGTAATGAGTCTTATAAGTTTAAGTTGGATGTGACGGTCAACTCTGATCTGTTTGATCCAGAGCACGGCGCTGCTGACTTTACCTCCAACTCAAAGGTCTCAGGTATCTATGGTATTAATCCTGATAAGTTCTCATGGGATGACCGTATCCCAGCAGAGGGTCTGCCAGTAGAGGCAACCTCAGCTGATGTTGACCCAACGCTTCCTGATCCTAATCCTGACAAGCCCACTCCCATTGTGCCGGGTCCCGACAAAGCGCAAGATATCTTGGGTGGAGAGCTCATTGAAGAGGGTGGAAGCACTTCTGATCCTGATGATCCTGATGCACCAGGTACCAAAGAGCCAGGAGTTCCGGTTGGACCTGTGACCCCTGATACTCCTTTTGCTGATGCAAAAGAGCCTCATCCTGATGATCCGACGCGTCCGGCTGACCCGACTGATCCGGACGATCCGACCACCACGCCTAAAAACCCCATTAAAGAGGGAGACCGCATAATCTCGTTTGGTGATGAGGATGATCCAAAGACCCCAGAAGACATTGCCAAAGAGTTAGACGAGCAGATCAAAAAGAAGCTTGAAGAGGACCCGGATGCAGATCACGTTGATATCCCGGTTGTCATCTCTCGTCCTGATCCGGCGGGTGGAGAGCCCACCATCGAACACGTGATTGTTACCGTTCCTATCACCGATGACCTTCGCCCTGAAACCCCCGATCCCGATGATCGCAATGATCACGACATCATCGTGGTGCCGGCTGACCCTGATCCGCGTCCTTCAGGTACTGATACCGAAGGTAACCCCATCGGTGGCGACATTGAGCTTAATAAATCTGCTCAAAATGTCACAACAGGTTTTGAGGATCGCGTAAACAAAGAAATTGCCATGGTGGGAGATACCATCCGCTTTACCATTAGCGCAACTAACACCCGCCCAGGCTCTTCGTGGTATGACGTGCTCATCAAAGACCCGCTGCCAGAAGGGGTGGCCTACGTTCCGGGAAGTGCTCATATTACGGATGCGGCAGGCAATACCTACTCAAACTTCGAGGTTGACTTTAGCGCAGAAGATTCCACTATCGGCTTTTGCATTGGGGATTTGCCGGGCATCTCAACAGCTACCATCACCTTTGATTGTGTGGTAACGCCAGTGGCAGCCACCGGCATTGATATCCCTGCTAACAAAGCCTATGCCTACGGCACGCTTCCCTCAACGGTTGTAAAGCCCAACCCTGATGACCCGACCGGTCCTGTTGTTTTGGATCGCGATCCGATTCCGGTGGGTCCCTATAACCCAGAAGACACTGGTAAGACCTGGGATGATGTTGACAAAGAAAAGCAAGATGAGATCAAAGACATCTTTGGGGGAGACCCAGAAGAGGTAATTGAGCCTATTGAGACCCCGGTAACTCCTATTGATGAGGTGTTCCCAGGAGCTCCTGACAAAGATAAGCTCATCACCACCAAGACCGCTACCAACACCACCGAACGCACTGATGGATCAGTCTATGTGGGAGATGTCATCCACTATGTAGTGACCCTTGCAAACACCGACGGGGCTCATACCATGTGGTATGACGTGATCTTAGAAGATAGGCTGCCTAAGGGCTTAAATCCGGTTGCTGGCTCTATGAAGCTCACCCTTGCAAACGGTGAAACTATTGATTGTCCTGACGAGGCCTACTCTGAGGCCAATGGAAACATTGCGGTCTACGCTGGAAACGTCCGTGGCGGAGAGCAAGTATCGCTTGCATTTGACGCTATTGTTACCCCTGATGCCCTCACGCACGGCATTGGAAATGTAGGTTATGCCTATGGCTCAGTAGCGCACGAGATCCCCAAGCCCGTTTTAAAGGGAGAAGAGCCCTCCGGCATGCCTGATCTGGGTCATCGCTTTGATCCGGGTGATGGTTGGGATGCCTTCTATATCAAAAATGGCGCAACGCACTCAATGTCAGAGGTGACATACCCTGCAGGCTTTAACGGGGAAGTGCACGACAACCCCGCCTATGATGAGGGCTATGGAGTTGGATCTGATGCAAACGGCCAAGACTTGCAAGCACTGCCGAAGGGACTCAAGCTTGCCCGCACCGGAGACCCGCTTGCCTTTGCTGTCACCGGCATTGCAGCTCTGGTACTCATCGCAGCAGCTTGCCTGGTAGTTGCCCGCCGTCGTAGTACACACGCGGTGCATAGGCGCTAGGCCGAAGACTGAGCGAAGGCTCTGTCACCAAACGGAGCCTTCGACATACTTATCTACGTGGGGCTGCAACGCGCGTGTTGCAGCCCTTTTCATGTGCGGTTTCTGGGAAAGCAAAAGAGCGAGTGGGCCGATAAGCCGGGTTCTGTCGTTGGACGATCATTTATCTCGAATGCGTGTCGCCACGCATCTCTAGCACGCAACCCGAACGCACGGAAGGGCAGCCGTGTGGCGTTCCTATGAGCGCTTGCTCCGGATGGGGTTTACCAAGCCGTAGCGTTACCGCTACGCTGGTGCGCTCTTACCGCACCGTTTCAGCTTTTCTCCTACAAGAGGGGAGTCTTCTTTTCTGTGGCACTTTCCATCGGGTCACCCCGCCCAGCCGTTAGCTGGCATCCTGCCCTTTGGAGCCCGGACTTTCCTCACGCTTTCGCGCGCGATCGCCTGGCCCACTCGCAGTGTGCTATTCTAGCAGACAGATGCCGCATTCACGATACATCCTTTTGAAAGGGCAGAGGTTGGTATGGGAGTCTGTGTGTTAGTGGCAGCGTCTGAGTTTAACGCTGCGGATTTTCAAGCGCGCTATGATGCGGGGTTGTTTGACTATGTCATCGCGGTGGATGGCGGGTTTGCCCATCTTGAAGCCATTGGCGTAAAGCCTGACATGGCGCTTGGGGATTTCGATTCGCTCGGGTATGTGCCCAAGTGCGGCCGCGTTTCGCGCTTTCCTCCTGACAAAGATGCCTCTGACCTGGAGCTTGCTCTCAAGCGAGCCTTCGCCCTCAATTATGAAGAGGTGGTGGTCTACGGAGCGCTGGGTGGCAGACTTGACCACACGATTGCCAACATCCAAATCTTCGCTCGCTTCTCTGAAGAGGGACAATATGTCACTGCGGTGGGCGAAGGCGAGGCACTGCGCTGCATCACCGGTCCCGATGTGTTGGAGCTGGATGCCGCCGAGGGCATTGTGTCGGTGTTTTCGCTGAGTGACTGTGCGCATGGCGTTATTGAGACGGGCATGAAATACTCGCTTGATGACGAGGATTTGACGAATCGCACTTCGCGAGGTGTCTCAAATGAGCTGATGGGAGAGCCGGCAACCATTGGCGTTGAGTCTGGAACGTTGCTGGTGTTCTATCCGTTATAATGTGGCGAAAGCGCGCGGTGAGTTGCGCGCAGTGCGGCGAATGTGGCGCCGTGTACATACCGGGGAGCTTGGAGCGCATGCGCAGGCCAGGCTGAGAGGAAGCACCTAATTTGCTTCGACCCGTTAAACCTGATGTGGATAATGCCAACGAAGGGAGTGCATATCATGCAGACGCATGCATCCAAAGACCATCCAGCTATACAACCAAACACCCAACCGAAGCCCCAGCCCATTACGCAGATTGATTTTGCGCGCGCAGGGATGGTGACCGATCAAATGCGGGTTGTGGCCGAAGAAGAGCGCCTTGATCCGGAGTTTATTCGCCAGAAAGTAGCTGCTGGTCAGATTGCTATTCCAGCGAATATCCACCACGCGTCGCTGCATCCCGTTGGCGTAGGCGATGGGCTTAGCACCAAGGTAAACGTGAACCTGGGTATTTCGGGGGATCTGGCGGACGCTGAGGTGGAGTGGCAGAAGGTTGATGTGGCGCTTGAGCTGGGCGCGCATGCCATTATGGATCTGTCGAACAGTGGCAAAACCCAGGCGTTTCGCCGTGAGCTTATTAAACGCTCGCCAGCAATGATTGGCACCGTGCCCATGTATGACGCAATCGGGTATCTGGAAAAAGCGCTCATTGCCATCACGCCTGAGGACTTTTTGGAAGTGGTGCGCACGCATGCTGAGGACGGCGTTGACTTTGTGACCATTCATGCGGGCATGAACCGCCGCGTGCTTGAGTCATTTCGCGAAACAGGGCGGTTGACTAACATCGTAAGCCGAGGTGGTTCGCTTATTTTTGCGTGGATGGAAGCCACGGGGCGCGAGAACCCCTTCTACGAGTACTACGATGAGATCTTGGAAATCTTGCACGAACACGACGTGACCATTTCGCTGGGGGACGCCATGCGACCAGGCTCCACCTATGACGCAAGCGACGCCTCGCAAATTGCTGAGCTGATTGAGATTGGCAAGCTTACGCGGCGCGCGTGGGATGCGGGCGTGCAGGTCATGGTGGAAGGTCCGGGGCACATGGCGCTGGATGAAATTGAGGCGAACATGAAGCTGGAAAAGCGCCTCTGTCACGGTGCGCCCTTCTACGTGCTCGGTCCGTTGGTGACTGACATTGCCCCAGGTTATGACCATATTACAGCCGCTATTGGCGGGGCTTTGGCTGCGTCATCGGGCGCGAACTTTTTGTGTTACGTGACACCCGCAGAGCACCTTCGCCTGCCTGATGTGCACGATGTTCGCGAAGGCCTGGTGGCAACGCTTATTGCGGCACACGCGGCAGACATCGCGCGCGGGTTGCCCGGTGCACGTGAGCGCGACAATCGCATGAGTGATGCGCGCAGGCGAGTGGCGTGGGATGAGATGTTTGACCTGGCGCTGGATCCTGCTCGTGCGCGTGAGTACTTCGACAGCGCGCCGCCCTCACATGACGGTACGTGTACGATGTGCGGCAAAATGTGTGCAATGCGCACCGTGAATACTATTATGGATGGGTTAGTAATTGATTTGGACGCCCAAGAGGCATAAGAAGAGGTGACAAGCATGGCGAAGTTGAGCAAGGCTGAGTTGGCGAAAGCATTAGAGCTATATGCGGTAACGGATCGCGCGTGGGTTGGTGAGCGCACGCTGACGGCATGCGTGCAAGAGGCAATCGATGGCGGTATCACGTTTCTACAACTGCGCGAAAAAGAGGCGCCGCGTGCTGAGATCGAGCTGCGTGCACGCGTACTGCTGCCGCTTGCGCGCAAGGCGAACATCCCCTTTGTACTTGACGACGACGTTGAGCTGGCGAAGATCGTCGGCGCAGATGGCGTACATGTTGGCCAGTCGGATATGGCGTGTGTGAAGGCGCGTAAAACACTGGGCGAAGATGCCATCATTGGCGTGTCGGCGGGCACGGTTGAAGAGGCGCTGGCGGCACAGGCTGACGGAGCTGACTATATTGGCGTTGGGGGGATTTACCCGACCTCAACCAAGGAAGATGCTGAGGTTATTGGCCTTGCGGGCCTTCGTGAAATTTGCGAAGCCGTGGATATCCCGGTGGTGGCCATTGGTGGCATCACCGCTGAGAACATGAGCAGTCTTGCCGGCAGTGGGGCAGATGGTGTAGCGCTTGTGTCAGCTATTTTTGCCGCTGAGGATATTGAAGCTGCTACCCGAAAGCTTCGCCAGATTGCTGATGAGACGTTTGTGGCTGGTGCGGCCGATGTGGCCGGTGCGGCCGATGCGTCCGACGCAAACGATACAACCGCCCCAACCGACGAAACCGCCTAAGGAGGCCAATCGTGCAGGCAGTTTTAAGCATTGCTGGCTCTGACTCTAGTGGTGGTGCCGGCATTCAAGCCGACATTAAGACCATTGCGGCACATAAACTCTTCGCCGAGACCGTCATTACGGCGCTGACCGCGCAAAACACCACGGGTGTGCGCGACGTGCTGAATGCGACGCCGCAGTTTGTGACTGAGCAGCTTGACGCGGTTTTTGAGGACATCCCACCGCAAGCGGTCAAGATCGGCATGGTTTCGCAGGTTGAAATCATCCAAGCAATTGCGGAAGGGTTGCGCGCTCATCAGGCGAAAAACATCGTGGTGGACCCGGTCATGGTGGCCACCAGTGGCTCCAGGCTCATTGACGAGGGAGCGCAAAACGCGCTGGTCAGCAGCCTTTTTCCGCTTGCGGATGTGATCACGCCTAATCTGCCCGAAGCTGAGGCGCTTATGGGGCGCACCATTGCTACCGAGGAGCAGATGGAGCAGGCTGCGCGCGAACTTGCCGCGCAGGTTGGCGCCGTTGTGCTCATTAAGGGCGGGCACTTAAGCGACGCCGCCGATGACGTGCTTGGTTTTCCCGATGGGCGCGTGCGTTGGTATCGCGCGCCGCATATTGCAACTGACAATACGCACGGAACGGGATGCACGCTCTCCAGTGCCATCGCGTGCGGTTTGGCGAAGGGGCTGTCCGTTGAAGAGGCCATCAACCAGGCGAAAACCTATGTGCGCGGCGCGCTGAGCGCTGGCCTTGACCTGGGTCACGGCTCAGGTCCGCTTGATCACATGTGGGCTTACGAGTAGACGACGTCTCCACCAACCAACGTGCTGATAACTGACGTGTGCTGGATATCCTCATCGGCGCACATCAGGAGGTTGGTGTCCAACACCACCAGATCTGCCAGCTTGCCAGCCTCAAGCGTTCCCAGCTCTGACGCGCGTCCAGCA
>CAJTML010000035.1 GCA_910577495.1 uncultured Eggerthellaceae bacterium | reverse complement strand
CGCCAAGATGACCGTGTTTGTGTGTTTGAGCGCGTCAACATTAAGCTGGCTGATCCCGCAGAGCTTGGCGCGCCGTTTGATCTGTTGGTGGCGGATTTAAGCTTCATTGGGTTGGCGGCACTGGCGCCGGTGTTTGCGCGCTTATGCAAGCCGGGAAGCATCTTCATTGGCCTGGTCAAGCCGCAATTTGAGTCACAAAGTGGTGAGACCGATCATGGCGTCGTGAAAGACGAGGCGGTGCGGTTGCGCACGGTTGATGAGGTGAAAGCGGCGCTTTCGCAATCTGGCTTTGTGGTTGAAGGTGGCGAAGCCGCGCGTGAACATGCACGCGCGGGTGTTGTTACGTCTCCTATCACCGGTCCTTCAGGTAACGTGGAATATTTGGTACGTGCGGTCTTTTCGCCTGAGTAGCTAAGCGCTCAGTGACGCTCGGGGAGTAGCCACCCTCCCTGACCGCGGCTCGCTTCTGTACATCAAGCGGCTTTTGCGTTGTTCGTGGACTCCTCATGAAAACCGCCTCATATTGGGTGTCGGTTAGAAACATTTGTTAAGATGTGGGCTTATGACACGTGAGGGAAACAAACAACGAAGGTGGTATACCACCGTGCTTGCAGTAGTGATCGCAATTGCCATTGCGGGTGGCGTTGTGGTGATTGGCACCAACTTCGCCACGATCCAGCAAACCAAAGATGACATCGTAACGCCTGAAGTTGCCACGTCGTTTGACGGCGACGCCATTGTGGTGTTGGGCGCGTCGGTCTTTGCTGATGGCACGCCGTCGGGAATTCTGCAGGATCGTCTGGATGACGGCATTGAGCTGTACTTTGCGGGTGCCGCTCCTAAAATCATCATGAGTGGCGACAACTCAACTGTGTCATACAACGAGGTCAAAGCCATGAAGGACTACGCAATTTCGCGCGGGGTGCCCTCCGAGGATATCTTCTGTGACCACGCTGGCTTTTCCACCTACGAGAGCATGTACCGCGCCAAGCATGTCTTTGGTGCAAAGCGTATTATTGTGGCCACGCAGACCTACCACCTGTATCGCGCGCTCTATGCGGCGCATGGCCTGGGACTTGAAGCCATTGGGGTACCCAGTGACTATCATACCTACGACCGTCAGCCACTCTATGACCTGCGCGAGATTCCTGCACGCACCAAGGACTTCTTTAAGGTGCTCTTTGAGGTGCCTTCAACGTTTGTCGGAGATCCTATTTCGCTGGAACAGTCGGGCGATATCACTGAGGGCGAAGAAGAGCTGCAAAATGTTGAGGCGTTGGACGCCGAGGTGCAAGAAACCGATGTGCTGGACGCCCCAGCGCAAGACAGTTAATCCTGCAAATCGGCCGGGTTAAACGAGTCAATCAGATCCAACAATTCCTGCTTTTTGTGGATATCCAGCTTGGCGTAGATGCGTCTTGAGTGCGTGCGAATGGTATTTTCCGAAACCACCAGCTCTTCGGCAATGCGCGCAACGGTGTTGCCACGGGCAATGAGCTCCATCACTTCGGCCTCGCGCGCGCTGAGCCTATAGTGGCGCTGCACCAGCGCTGCTTGTTTCGACATGCGATCCTGATAAAAGACTGACGAGTCATCGTGTTTATGGCGTCGTGATTCGCGTGTCTTTTCCGATGCTGGTTTTGGCGAAAGCGCTACCAACTCAATGCTTGCTGCCAGCTCAGCGCGCTCCTGCAGCGGGCTTTCGCCAGCTGATGCACGACCGTTTTGCGAAAAGATGCGCTTGAAGCCACCTTGACCAATAAAATACATGAGCCCCAACAGATAGACCGCCACCAGCGCCACCACGGCCAAAGGCGCAATGCCGGTCACGCGGATGTTTTCGGCGAAGGTGCCACCCAAAAAGCCGATGTCGTGCAGCATATAAACGATGCACCCAAAGAAGCCGTAGATGAACACCGGGTTGATGCCGCGGTTGCGAGACGCTTGGGCGCATTGAATCATCATGACCATGATGGCCACGCTGTAGATGGCATAGAGCACCGCTGCCAGCCAGCGCTCGTATTCGCCCGGCAAGAAGGGGAGCAGCAAAAACGAGGTAATAACGAAGGGGAAGAACGTGCGAAACGCGCTGACGACGTTCATGTGCAGGTTTTTCCTTCGCCAGACAAACAATAGCACGAGTGCGGCTACTAAGGTTGCACCCATAGAAAGGGCGTTTACCAGTGAGCCAACGCTTGGATCTCCAATGGCCAGTGCACGCATGATGCCGGTACAAAATCCCAGCGAGCCAACGCACAGCGCGCTTCGCCAATAGTCTTTAACTACGTGGCGATACACCTGAGGGTGTTCTTGCGGGACGTCTTCAAACATTGGTTGGTTGAAGTTGATGGTGCGACTTTTGAGCACGATGGCCAAAGCAAACAGCGGCAAAAATACGAGCGGAATGAGAAATGCCGTAACTGCTACCGGAATAAGGTAGAGCGAAAAATAAAAGAGCGCTCCGTATACCGTGCCGCGAATGAGGTTGTGGTCACCTGTATCGGATGGCATGCTGGCGAAGAGTCGCTGCCAGAGCATATAAAAGCCTGCCGAACCTAAGCCAAGGAGTGCGCCGCCCAACACGACAAGCACGAGCGAGTATTCGCGAACATAAATTGCACTAATGAGTGCAACCCAACCCAGAAGATAGGGCGCGGTGGTGAGTTGTACCAAAAAAGCACGCGTTGCTCGTGGGAAAAAGTAGGATCCCAACATGCTTGCTAAATAGCTTGTCGAAAAAACTAACGATTGCGAAAGAAAGAACCAAAAGACAATCTGGGAGGTCTGAAACTCCATTGGCAAGAAGGGAAAGACGCCACCCCAAACACTGGCAGCGTTGATTGCCAAAAAGAGTCCGTACCCAAGAGAGGCAACGTTTGGTTTTAGTAAGTCCCAAACCGATGAACTCAGGATGTGTCCTTGCTCCTGAGAGCTTTGTTCTTGCACGTTCCCTCCCCGAACAGTGTGTCTGTGATGTTTTCTATTGTAGACCAACACCTCTATAATTGCTTGGAAATACACTACGCCTGATCAGGTATTTTGCGAAATTCATATATTTTATGTGACGCGGTTTTTGCCAATGAGGCGTATCGTTTCGCTCACGCAGGCGCGCTTTTTTCTCAACAAAGCTTGATGAAAGCAGGAGAGGAAAGAAAGCGGGTTTGCAAAAAAGGCAAGCGCACAAAAATGAGAGGATGCGCTTGTAGGGAGAAACCAAGAAGAGGGGGAACGCAATGTCAAATACATTGAGTCGCCGCACATTCGTGCAGGGATCCGCCTTAGCCGGACTGAGCGCAGCCGCTTTAGGAAGCGGCGCTTTGTTTGGCTGCTCGCCTGAGGCCGAAGAAGAGCTGGCCGCCACGGGCACCGAGGAGAAGGCTCCTGAAGCCGCTCCGGTTGAGGAGAAGATCGTTTGGAATCACTGCGCAATTAACTGCCCGGGTCGTTGTGCTTTGAAGCTGCATGTGGTTGACGACGAAATCGTTCGCGTTGAGACCTATGCAACCGACACCGACGACATGGATGACGTGCAGCCGCGTGCTTGCTTGCGTGGTCGCGCATATCGCGCATGGGTGAATCATCCCGATCGTATCAACTACCCGATGAAGCGTGCTGAAGGCACCAAGCGTGGCGACGGCAAGTATGAGCAAATCTCTTGGGACGAAGCAATTGAGATCATTGCGAAGAACTATCAAGAGGTTATCGACAACTATGGTCCTGAGGCAGTGTATATGAATTACTGCACCGGTAACTATGGTGTTACCGCTCGCCCGTGGTTCCGCCTGCTGAACTCTCTTGGCAATGGCTATCTTGCTTTCTATGGTAACTACAGCTTGGCTCAGCTCATGTGGATCACGCCGTACATGTTCGGCGCAAGCGTCGGCGCTGGCTCTTCGCTCAATGCCGCTAAGGACTCTGATCTGATCCTCATGTTTGGTACGAGCCCGGTTGAGACGCGCCAGGGTGGTGCAGTATCGCATCATGACTATGTTGCTATGCGTGAGGCAACCAAGGGCAAGATCTATGTGATCGACCCGCGCTTCAACGACTCAGTTGCTGGCCGTTCTGATGAGTGGCTGCCCATCAACCCGGGTACTGACGCAGCACTGGTTTCCGCAATTGCTCATGAGCTCATTGCAAACGATCAGGTTGATAAAGAGTTCCTGGACACCTACTGCGTTGGTTTCGACGAGGACACCATGCCTGAGTCGGCCAAGGGTCAAAACAAGTCTTACAAAGACTACATCATGGGTACCGGCTATGACATGGTTGAGAAGACCCCTGAGTGGGCTGCTCCGATCACCGGTATTGCTGCTGACAAGATTCGTTCTTTGGCTGACGAAATTGCGAACGCCAAGGCAATGTTTGTTGACCAAGGTTGGGGTCCGCAGCGCCGCAGCAACGGTGAGCTCAACGGTATCTCCATCTGCATGCTGCCGATTTTGACGGGCAACATTGGTCTTGCTGGCACCAGCAACGGTCTTCGCGAAGGTTCTTATTCGCTCTCAATTCCGAGCATGCCTTATGGCGAAAACCCGGTTAAGGCAAAGATCTCGGTATTCTCTATGGTTGACGCTATTGATCGCGGACATGAGATGACCGAAAAGGCCGACGGTGTTACCGGCGTTGAGCAGCTGCCCTGCGACATCAAGTTCGTCATCAACTATGCAGGTAACTGCATCACCAACCAAAACTCTGACATCAACTGGGTACATGACGTTATGTCTGATGACTCCAAGTGCCAGTTCGTATTGGGTTCTGACATCCTCATGACCGACTCACTGAAGTACTCTGACGTGATTTTGCCTGACCTGTTCCGCTTAGAGCAACCCTCCATGATTGCAACCGGTGGCGACCACGGTTATATGTTCGCCGGCTCTGAGCCTTACGCTCCGAAGTTTGAGCGCAAGAGTGCCTATGATGCCGCTGCTCTTATTGCAGCAGCGCTCGGCAAAGAGGAAGCCTTTACCGAAGGAAAAACCCAGGTTGATTGGCAGAAAGAGTGCTACGAGCAGGCTCGCGAGAAGGATACTGACCTGCCGACCTACGACGAGTTCGTTGAGATGGGTGTCTACACCCGCAAAAACCCCAAGGGCACCGTTATCGTTATGGATAAGTTCCGCGAGGATCCGGTTGCCAATCCGCTGGACACGCCGTCTGGCAAGATTGAGATCTACTCAGAGAAGCTGGCTGACTACATTGCAGCCCATGACTTCCCCGAGGACGATTTCGTAGCCCCGATTCCGGTGTATGCTCCCGAGTGGTATGGCGTAGAGACCACCACCGAAGAGTATCCGCTGCAACTCTCGGGCTTCCACTATCGCGGTCGTCTGCACTCTTCATGGGGTGGCGTTGAGATCCTCAAAGAGCTCAACCCGCAAGAGGCTTGGATCAATCCGACTGACGCTGACGCTCGTGGCATTAAGCAAGGCGACAAGGTTCGCGTTAAGAACCAATTTGGCGAAATGGAGCTGCTTGCTAAGGTAACGCCTCGTGTTATCCCGGGTACCGTAGCTACTGCTCAGGGCGCATGGCATGATGCCGACATGAACGGCGATCGTGTTGACAAGGGTGGCTGCATCAATACGCTGACCACGCATCGTCCGAGCCCGTTTGCAAAGGGTAACCCGCAGCACACCAACATCTGCCAGGTAACCAAAGCTTAAGTTGCGAGTATCGGAAAGGGTGATAGAAAATGGCTCAACAAGCATTTTACTTTGACGGAACTCGCTGCACTGGTTGCAAGACATGCGTGTTCGCCTGCAAAGATAAGAATAATCTGGATACGGGTATTGCGTATCGCAAGGTGTTTGAATACACCGGTGGCGAAACCACCAAAGACGAAAATGGCTGCTGCACCACGTCATGCTTTAGCTACTACACGTCAGTGAGCTGCAACCACTGCGACAAGCCAATTTGTATGGCGAACTGCCCGCAGGGTGCCATCTCAAAAGACGATGAGACTGGCCTTATGTCAGTTGACGAAGAGAAGTGCATTGGCTGCGGAACGTGCGTACAGAGCTGCCCCTACGGTGCTCCGAAGGTGAACACCGAGACCAAAAAGGCAGTGCGCTGCGACGGCTGTGCTGATCTCATTGCTGCAGGCGAGAAGCCGGCATGCGTGATGGCTTGCCCGGCTCGTGCCCTGAAGTTCGGCGACGCTGACGCCATGGGCAAGCTCGGTGAGCGCGGCAACGTGGCTCCGCTTCCGGATCCGTCAGAGACTGAGCCGAACTACTTCATGACGGCAACGCCTGACGCCAAGAAGTGCGGTTCAACTGATGGCGAAATTGCCAATCCGCTTGAAGTAGAATAACTGATTGCATCTTACAGTCATGAAGGTAGCGGGGTGCGTTATGATGGGCGTACCCCGCTCCTTTATTTCAAGCAAGTCTGAGCTTACAGGAGTCGGGTAGGGGGTGAGCAGGTATGTCGCAGTTTGCATTTCATTTGGATATGAGCCGCTGCACGGGATGTAAGACCTGTGTTGTCGCATGCAAAGACGCCTACGACTTGGATGTTGGTGTTGCGTTTCGCCGGGTCTACGAAGCGGTTGGGGGAACAACGACCAAAGACGAAATGGGCTGTGCGCATACTGACTGCTTCGTCTACTACCTCTCGCTGAGCTGCAACCATTGCGCTGATCCAGTTTGTGTTGAGGTTTGTCCCACGCAAGCTATGCACAAAGACCCCGACACGGGACTGGTAAGCGTTGATGTGGAGAAATGCATCGGCTGTGGTTACTGCCATCTGTCGTGTCCGTATAGCGCGCCGAAGGTGGATGCCACCAAAGGCCATTCGGTGAAGTGCGATGGATGTGCTGCGCGTGTTTTAGCAGGCGAAGCCCCGATTTGCGTTTTGGCGTGTCCCGCGCGCGCACTGAGTTTCGGTGAGGTGGAAGACATGCGCAAAAAGGGCGAAGTAGCTGATGTGGCACCGCTGCCAAGCGCAGCACACACGCTTCCGAACTTTTTCATTACGCCCTGTCAGGACGCGCGACCAAGCGATTCTGATGAGGTGGCTGTAGGAAATATTGCTGAGGTGCAATGACTGCATCAGGTTTGCACTGAGATTTGCACTGAGGTACACGCTAAGTCACGCCCGCACGTATTCAACCAGCAAGTTCCCCAGAATATGAGGAGACCAGATATGATGAACGAAGAAACAAGCGCACAAATATCGCTCGTAGGAGACATGCTTTCGCCGTTTTTCTTGCAAGATCCCCGTACGGGAAATGCGCAGGCTTCCTTTGATGCGCTTGCCGCTCTTGACGTTGCTGCCGCGGCAGCAGAATGGCCGTTTGTTGAGGCAGCAGTTGCGGAAGCTGATTTGGCGCAGATGCAGACATGTTTGCGCGCGGACGTTGAAGAGGCTACCGACGCTGCAAGCGCCTCTGAGGCAGGAGCCAGTGCCCCCGCACACGTCTCTGACGATATGATGTGGGAATATCGTCGCCTGTTTATCGGGCCGGGTAAAAAGCCTGCTCCGCCGTGGGGTTCGGTCTATACCGATCACGAGTGCGTTGTCTTTGGCGAAAGCACGCTGGCGCTGCGTGCGTGGATGCGCGCAAATGGCATTGAGCGCATCAGCGACGAGCGCACACCCGAAGATCATATCGGCCTGATGTTGGCGCTCTTGTCGGTGTTGGCTACCCAACGGCCGAGCTTGGTAGAGCCCTATTTGCAAGATCACCTGCTCACCTGGTCTTCGCACTTCCTGGAAGAACTTGAGGAAGCTGCAGAGTATCCCTTCTATGAATCACTTGCTCACCTCACGCGTGCCACCTTGGAGGGTATGCAGGATGAACTGGGGATACAGGTTGAGTATCCGAAATACTATCGCTAAGGTGGGGCGACGACGTTGATTTCGGGATTCGAGACAGCTCTTGGCGAAATAACGCTTGTGTTATTTACGACGCTTGCGCCAACGGGTGCGCTTGCGGTGCTGATTATGGGGATACCCATCATGTGCGGCAGAGCCACTGAACGCGAGATTTCGCGCATTAATAAGTATCTCTGCATCCCGCTCATTGTGTCTATGGTGGGTCTGGTTGCTTCTGCAACCCACTTAGGCAACCCGGCCAACGCACTCTATGTTTTTTCGTCTGTGGGAACTTCGCCGTTGTCAAATGAAGTCTTTGCCGCGGTCGTATTTCTTGCGCTTACGGGTCTGTACTGGCTCTATTCTTTTAGCGAAAAGCCTCAGTGGTTATTGCTGCGCATCTGGTATATAGCCATTGCGCTTTCAGGAGTTGCTTTTATTTTGTCAGTTGGATTTGCCTATTCGTCTCGAACGATTCTCACCTGGAACATTTGGCAAGCACCGGCAGCAATACTGTGCAATGCGCTCGTTGGCGGTCCGCTGTTGGCGTTGACCTCGTATGCATGTGCGGGTTGTGTGTTGTTGAGCAGGCGGCGAGGGGTTCGTCTGCTGGGTGTATCTGTGGTGGCAATGCTGGTCAACGCAGGAATCTATGCGCTTCAAATTCACGATGTGCTTCTCATGAGCAATTCTGTGATTGCGGTATCAGAATTGGTTCCTGGGTATTGGTGGGCGCTTGTCGCCTTTGTCGTTTTTACTGCAGCTGCACAAGTGCTGGCTTGGAACATGATTAAACGTCTGCCAGCAGATCCAACCGAGTCGGCACATATGGTGGCGTCGCGAGAAAATAAGACGATCATCGCAGGTCTCTGCCTTGCAACGGCTGTTTGCTTACTGGGTATCTTTGTGATGCGCTTCTGCTTTTATCTGTCGCATATCACGGTTGGGCTTGGTGTATAACCGCGTGTTAGGGTGTCGTGGCGAAGCACTTCGCATTGGCAGCAGCTTGACAGCAGCGTGCCTAGAAACGGTTCCTTTGGAAAATAAAAACTGCTCACCGTTTTGCACGATGAGCAGGTCAAATTCAATGGTGGTCGATGCAGGATTTGAACCTGCGACCTTGTGCTTGTAAGGCACCTGCGCTCCCGCTGCGCCAATCGACCACTTGATTGTCAACGTCTCACGTTCTCCGTGCGACGGTTTGTAATTGTCTCATATAAATCTTCATTTAGCAAATACTTCTTTGCGTGTGTGCGCGAATAATCCACAGATGGATGCCGTTTCGGTGCTGGTGTGTGAGATCCGCGTGAGCTCTGCGTGCAATCCGCGTTTGATGGATGCGAGTTTCGTTGGAATCGGTGGGTAGATATTCGGCAATCCACGTTAACTTTTCCGGAATAATTCAGACAAAACTCTCTAAACGCCGTGAAAAAAATCGATGGCATGTTTGGTTGTATAGACACCGTCGCTTTGCGCCAAGGTGACTGTTGTAAAGGCTGTTTGTTGAGGAGTTTTAGCCTATGAGGCGTAATAAGTCGGTGTTTGTTGGATTGCTCTGTGGCGTGGTGTGCGTTTGCTGCGTGTTTATCTATACGCAAGTTCTGAAAGATCAGATTGAGGAAGAGCGAGGGGAGGCGCTTGCACGTTACGGCGGCGAACAGATTGAGGTATATGTCGCCAAACGCGATGTTGCTGCAGGCGAAACACTTGATAGCGCTTGTGTGGAAACAAGGATGTGGTTAGCGGATTTGCTACCCCATGATGCTTTCGTCTCAGATGAAAACGTGATCGGTCTGCGTGCCTCGTCTGATATTTACGCCGGCGAAGTTCTCGTGGAAAAGCGTTTTTCGCAAGAGGTGCAAACGCTGTCTATCCCACAAGGACTTACCGCACTTTCAGTACCTGCGCAAAGCGTACAAGCGGTGGGTGGTGCGCTCATGCCAGGATCGCGTGTGGATGTGTATGCCACAGGAGCAACCGCAACCACGCTCCTTGCGAAAGACGTGCTGGTGGTGGCAACGGATGCTGCATCTGAGAGCCAAGCGAATGCGGCTATCTCATGGATCACGCTTGCGGTGAAACCTGCTTCCGTGCAGGAATTGGTGGCTGCAGCCGCATCAGCAGAGCTTTATTTCGCACTTCCCACCACACAAGGTGAACTGCCAAGCAGTCGCGAGGAGGATCAATGAGTAACCCATCTGTTGTTTTATGTATTGACCAGCTAACCGAGCAGTATCCTGAACAGCTGGGTCTTTCAGGTGAAATCATGTCAGCTCAACCATGGCTGAAAGTGTTCAATGAGGGTCTTTCTGCGCGAACCTACCTTGCTTCCCAGGATGCTATTGAAGAAGTGTGGGTTGTGTCTGCAGATGACGTCGCGCCTATTAATCTTGCTGCTGCACTGAAAGCCGATCAGCCAAAGAGATATGTTTGCCTGCTCACACGCCAAGAATCCGGCTCTTTGATGAGCCGGGCGAAAAGTGCTGGTATTGATGCATCACTGAGTGTGGCGGCTTTAGCGAAGCGCTATGTGAGTCACAAACAGCGTTTTCGCGAGCAAGAGTTAGCTACGCAGTCGCTGGGTGCAGGACAGTCGGCAGCGCAGGTGTCTACTCAGGCCTCTTTGCAACAAGCGATGCCGCCATCTCCTCAAATCGCTCCACAACCAGTACCGCAGGTATTGCCGGTTTCCCATAGGTCATCTGCGTTTGTGATCACAGTGGTAAGCGGAAGCGGCGGTACGGGAAAAAGCACTATCTCGTTGTTGTTAGCGTATATCTCGTGTGCTCTTGGAAAGAAGACCGTGCTAGTAGATGCTGATCTTCAGTTTGGCGATTTGGCGGAATTGGTAGGAAACCCAGAGACCCTTCGCATTACTGATGTCGCTGCAAATCCAGCGTTGCTTTCTCGTCTGGAGGGAGACGAAGTGAAGCCAGCACTTCTTGGTGCACCCAAACATATTGAGGAGGCGGAGGCTGCTGCACCTGTTTTAGGGTCAGTGCTAGATCATGTAAGCAATGCGTTTGAAGTGGTCGTTTTGAATACCGGGTCGGCGTGGGCTGAGTATCATGCGCAACTGCTTGAGCGCAGTTCAAAGGCGCTCTTTTTGGTTGACCAGCGGCCAACTGCACTCATGTCAAGCAAGCGAGCCTTAGATCTTTGTGCACGTTGTGGCATAGCTGCCAGTCCATTTCTGTTTGTTGTGAACCGCTGTGCGAAAGGCGCCCCCTTTACTTCTATCGATGTGTCGTGTGCTTTGCGGGGTATTCCTGCTGTGGAAGTGCGCGAGGGTGGAGCCGAGGTTGGAGAGCTGCTCTGTGCTGGCATGGTGCATGAATTACTTGCTTCGCACAATGAACTCTGTTTGAGTCTTGAAGAGCTTTTAGTGGACATACTGCCTGGCGTAGATAAGGACGCATGGCTCAAACAAAGACGCGGTAAAGGGCGAAAAAGGAAGCTTTCAAGACGTCAGAGGCGAAAGCTCATGAGCGGAGGTGCGTGATGTCGCTTGCTAGTCGCGTACAAGCTGCCGAAGGAAGCAAGCTTAGGCAGAACAATGAACCGCTTCGTGGCCTTGAAGCACTGAAATCGCAAGTGCGTTCCATGATTTCTCTGGATGATATCGCGCTTATTGCGCGCGACAACCCGCTTCGTGCACGAAGCGAGCTCAAGCGTGCATGCATGCAGGCTTTCGAGCAGGATTGCTGGGTCTTAACTGGACAGGCGCAGCGCGAAAGACTTATTCAGCGATTCATGGACGAGACGTTTGGCATGGGTCCACTTGAATCGCTCTTGGCAGATGACAGTATAACCGAGGTCATGATAAACGGGCCTGATCACATCTTTTATGAGCGCGCAGGCAAAATCTTCGCGAGCGATCAAATGTTTGCAGATGCCGAGCAGCTACGAGCTTTGATTGATCGTATCTTGGGACCTCTTGGAAGGCGAATTGATGAGGCTTCTCCTTTGGTGAATGCCCGATTGCCTGAGGGTCATCGTGTGCATGCGGTAATTCCGCCGCTTGCGCTGGATGGTCCGGTGGTGACAATTCGCAAGTTTTCAAAAGAGATCATCACGCTTGATGACATGGTTGAAAGCGGGTCGGTGGAGAGCGAAGTGGCGCACTTGTTGACTTGGTCGGTGCTGGCGCGCAAAAACGTTGCCGTCTCCGGTGGTACAGGATCGGGCAAAACGACGCTTCTTAACGCGCTTTCAGCGAAAATACCTGATCAGGAGCGCATTATTACGATTGAGGATTCAGCAGAACTGCGCTTTTTGACGCATCCGCATGTGGTTCGACTTGAAGCACGCCCGCGAAATGCTGAGGGATTTGGCGAGATCACTATTCGCGATCTGATGATTAATGCGCTCAGGATGCGACCCGATCGCATCATTGTTGGAGAGTGTAGAAGTGGGGAAGCGCTTGATATGTTGCAAGCCATGACAACGGGTCACGACGGTTCGCTCACAACATTGCATGCGAACTCGCCAGCTGATGCGGTTTCGCGCTTGGCTACGATGGTTCGCTATGCGGTGGATCTGCCTGTTGACGTGATTGAAGCAACCATTGCTAGCGCATTTGATCTGGTGATTCAGACGGCTCGAGCAATGGATGGCCGTCGCTTTGTATCTCAGGTCGCGCAATATCGCTTTGATCGTGAAAAGCGTCTCTGCGAAACCGTGTTGCTCTATGAGCGGCATGTTGCAGAGGAGCGCGGGTGTTGGTTTGCGGAGCCAAGCTGGCTTGATGAGGCGGTGGCACACACTCGTCTCAAAGCTGAGGAGGTGAAGGCATGGAGGCGACGAGTATCGCTGTTGCGGCCGCACTTGCAGGCGCGTTTGGCCTAGCATATGTCGTGGGCACAAACGCTTATCAGCTGGTTGTAAGCGGAGCCGCTGGGCACAAAAACGATGCTTATCAGCGTGGTTCGTGGAGGTGGTATCTTCGCAATGGTGCTGGTGTAACGCGCTTTTTAGCGAAGCGTTTGCTTGGGATATCTGCGGTGGCATCGCTTGTTGAGGAGGGTGTCCTTGCGTGCAAAATGGCGCAGGTGGATACCAACAAGACATCGCTATTGTCGGTCTTTTTGGTAGTGCTGCTGCTTGGCGCAAGCGTTGTTGGACTTGCTAGTGCTTCTATCGTCAGCGCACTTGCGATATCAGCCTGTGTGGTTGTTCTCTGTGTCGTTTGGCTTAATGCAAAGCGCGATGCGCGCGAAGAAGCCACGCGGGAAGCACTGCCGGATGTATTTCGCTCAATGGAGGTTTGCTTTCAGTCGGGTTTTACGCTCTTGCAGACGTTTCGACAAATTGCCCAAGAAACATCGGGGAGTTTGCACTTCCTCTTTGACCGAGCGGCGCGCCGACTTGAGCTCGGGCAATCGGCAGAGAGTGCGCTTGCGGTATTTCGTGAAGATGCGTCAGTGCCGGGGTTGTCATTTGTTTCTGTCGCCCTTGATGTCCAGCATCAAGCAGGTGGCAGCATTACTACAGTTTTGGAGTCAGCGCGCATGGCGCTGAAAGATGAGCTTCAGTTGCGCCGTTCGCTACAAGTTCAGACTGCTCAAGCCAAGTTGTCCGCACGCGTGGTTACCGTATTGCCGTTTGTGCTGATCGCGCTGTTTTCGTTGATTTCCGAGGGCTTTTTGGATCCGTTTTTCGAAAGTCCGCTTGGCTGGATGCTTCTTGGTGTGGCCTTTGCCATGCAATTTGGCGGCATCTTGATGGTGAGACGCATGCTTGCGGTGGAGGTGAATTAGTCGTGATCGCATCTTTGTCGCTGGTAGAAGGTATGGCGTTGGTGAGCGCTTGCGGCGCAGGTGGCTTTTTAGGTTTTGCCTGGATGCGTCATGGCGTCAAACGAGCGCAACAAAAACGTGTTGCAACTCAGGCTCTAGAGCTTTCGGATGTTCATCGGCAGCAAAAATTGCCACACGATATGCTGTTGCTTCTTATGGAGCAAACAAAATTATGCGAGCATCAGCCAAATCAAAAAGGCAGATTTGCCTGGCTCTTTGAGGCGATAGCGCGGTGGTGGACCAAGCAATCGGTGCCTCTGAATTACAAGCGAACAATAAGCCCTGAAGGCATTGTGCGTACTTCCGCACTGATCGGTGGGGCGGCGGCTGCAATAGGCGGCATTATCGGCGCTTTATTCACGAGTGAGCTTGCCTGTCTTGGTTTGCTTGTTGGCGTGCTTGTCGGGTGCAGTGCTCCATTTCGTGCACTGAAGCGATCTGCGCAGGCACATTGCATGGCGCTGGAGTCGCAACTGCCAGAAATGCTTGAGGTGGTCGCGCTTGGTATGCGCAGCGGCCTTTCTTTTGATAGAAGTTTTGAACTGTTTGCGGACCACTTCGACGGGGTCTTGGCGCAAGACTGTGCTCATGCGCAACGCATGTGGACGATGGGGCTGCTGACGCGCGAAGAAGCTTTGCGAGATTTGGCTGCTTCGTATGGATCGGCATCGTTTGAGCGCATTGTTGAGAGCGTGATTCGCTCGCTTCGCTTCGGGTCTTCTCTGCACGAGGTGCTGGAGGGTGCAGCTGTTGAGGCGCGGGCGTTGTACCGGAGTCGCGTTGAGGAGCAGGTTGCGAAAGCGCCGGTCAAAATGATGATACCAACAGGCGTTTTGATTCTGCCCGCCATGCTTTTGTTGGTGCTCGGTCCGGTGCTGCTTGAGCTTATGCAAGGGTTCTAAAGCTAATTTCGACAGACAAAAAACAGCTGTTTTCTAAGGAGGATTTCATATGGTGTTCGCTCAAAAAATCTATGCGCGTTTGAGTTGCAAATGTGCTCGTATGCGTCAAAACGAAAGCGGTCAAGGAACCACGGAGTACGCAATCCTGGTGGGAGTTTTAGTAGTCGTGGCCATCATTGCCATCACGTTGTTCAAGCCAAAAATTGAAGAGCTTTGGAATGCAATTGCAACGGGCATCAATGGATTGTAGGGATAAGCCATGGGTGCTGAACGGGGCCAATCAACCGTTGAATACGCTGTCATAAGTGCGGCTTTTCTTGCCCTTTTGGTGGGGCTCGGGCTTTTATGGCGAAGTATTTCAGGAGGCACATTTGTAGATCATGCCGTAGTAAGCGCATCTCATCATATTCAAACGAGTGTGCTGGGAGGGTGTTGTGATGTGTTGTTGTATTGAGAGGCATAAGCCTACCTACGTTCATACCGCTTCGCGTAGAAGGAGCTTTTGCGAGCAAGGACAGGCAACGGTAGAAGCTGCAGTGTTGTTGCCGGTGTTCTTTGTCGTGTTATTGCTTTTGCTTCAGCCCGCAATTTTGCTCTATGACCGTGTGGTCATGGAGGGTGCGGCAAGCGAGACGGCCAGGCTTCTTGTGACAAAAACTGATGTCTTGGGGTCTATGGATGAGAACTGCGAAGCATTTGTTCGGCATCGGTTGGGAGCTATTCCGCCGCTACCAGTCTTTCATGTACATGAGCCTTCGTGCAGCTGGGATATAGCTTTTGAGGGAGATGAACGAGAAAGCCAAGTGAGTGTACGGATTGCACATGAAATCCGCCCGCTTCCGCTTTTTAATGTGGGTGCTCGTCTGGTTGGTCTTACGAATGAACGGGGCAACTTTGAACTGCGCGCTGAAGCAGTGCTTCCGACATATGCGCCGTGGGTTCTTGCTGCCAAGGACACGCTTTCGCCGGATGATTGGATTGGTGCGTGGTGATGGTGAAACATGCGCAAGGTAGGACAAGAGATTTATTCCGAGACGAAAATGGGTTTACCTCGGTCGGTATGGCATTGTCGCTTCTGCTCTGCATCTGTTTGATTTTTTCAGCAGGGCGAACGTATCGGATAGCTTCCCAGTCATCAGAGATTCAGTATGTGGCTGATGCTGCTGCGCTGGCAGCTGAAAACGAAATAGCCGAATACATGGTTGTTGTTCGTTTATGCGATGCGGTTGTGTTAAGCCTTTCGTTGACAAGTTTACTCTCAAGCGGATTGGGTGTGGTTGCAGCGTGCACTCCTTTTTCTGCTTCGCTGTCTGAGCCGCTTTTAACCCTTGGGAAGCATATTGCTGATGCGCGGGATCAGTTTTCGCATGCTGCAAAAAGCGGATTGGAAAAGCTACAACGAGCGTTGCCTTTTATTGCCTGCGCGAATGCCATATTGGTTGCGCAAGCCAACAATAAAGATGGCTCAGACTATATTGCGTTTGCACTGCTGGCTCCTTTTGAGAGAAGTCCCATACAGGTTGGATCAGGAGATGAGGCAAAAGACGCGCAAGCAGAAATAGATGGACGCGTGGATGATTTGCAGGCAGCTTCATCGGCAGCCGAAGCACAGACGCGTGAAGCGCGGGAAGCCAAGGAGCGTGCGTTTAAGCGAGATTGCGGCGACGATCCGGCGTATTGTATGTCGGAGCGCGCTTTAACATTAGCCGGCATGAGTGGTGTTGAAAACCCGCTTTATAGCTCTTTGGACACGTGGTCGTTTCAGGTGCCACTTAAGCGGGCACAAGCATATTACGAATTGCGGTTCCATCAGGAAACTCCTGCTTCGAATGCAATTGATGAGCAGGTGCGTTCGAATCTTCGCAAACAATTTTACGAATATGCCGTAGAGCAGCTTGCACAAGGTTATGTACACGAAGATATGGATTCCTTCGACGCCTATTTTCCGCGTCTTCCAAAAAATACCGAAGAGATGCGCCAAACCACCCTGTATACCAATGCCTGCTATCCCGTAACCGAGCAAGACGGGACGTTTGTCTTGCATGCATGGTCAGGTTGTCCGCAGGCGGGGGAGTGCGTAGGATTTGGGAGTTTGCAAGAAGCAGAAAGTCAAGGATTTGGCACCTGTCCAACGTGTGAATTTAGCGCATCAAGTTTGGGGAAAGTAGCGGCAGCATCAAGCTCTATTGAGAACGGGTTTGAATATCACTACGATGCTGTTGCGCAGGCTGCGGAAGACTACCAAAAAGCTCGAAACGAAGCAGCTCCTCATCTGCAGGAAGCAAAACGCATTGCTGGTAATTTGCTGGATGTGCTCAAGGACGCTTTTGGAGCGGCGGCAAATGCTCGTATTGACGCGCGTCCCCCTGGATCTGCTGGCGTCATTGTGCTGGTTGCCAATGTGTCCGCAACTGATACTTCGCGTGGTTTCGTGAGCAACTTCATTGAGACTTCGAATTCTGTTGGTACACGTCTGGCGCTTTCGGGAGCTACGCTTATTTCTGAGCCTGCAGGAGAGGCTGGCTCGGTTATCAGCTCTTTGCTGGATGGTTTCACGGGAGAAAGTGTAGGCATTGGCGCGGTAAAAGTGGTGTTGGCGGCGTGGTCAGAGGTGATTCATGCGTATGGCGAAGGTCAGCAGGCACTGACAGATGCACTCCAGCAGGCACTCAATAAGATTCCTTTGATGAGCGAAAGCGGGCTTGGTGTCTGGGCGGCTGATGCGCTGACAGGTACGATCGAATCGCTTGGCCTGGCACCTGCCAACATAGATGCACTCAAGCCGGTAATCGTCAATACCGGACATATCGCCAAAAGTGAACCTACGGGCTTTTTCGCCAATCTGGCTGAAGTGAAATCGGAGCTTTCGCAAAACCCTGAGTTTGCCGACAACCCAATATCTGGTGTGATTGCGCATGTGGAAGATAAGGCCAGTGAAGCACGTGAACAGCTTGATTCGTTAGAGATTGCACGCGTGGAAATTTTTGATGGCGCGCTGTCTTTTCCTATTGAGATCTCGTTGCCC
>CAJTML010000034.1 GCA_910577495.1 uncultured Eggerthellaceae bacterium | reverse complement strand
CGGCCGCTACTGGGGCGCACCATACAATACGACCCGCAGCGTTGCGCCACGGGTCGTGCGTAGTCAATCTGTGGAGCGACTTTTCCTACACCGCAGTCTTCGGGGCAAGCGCCTTAGAGGATTCACCAAAGAACACCTCATACCAGCACAAGAAACAGTAGATGTTCCAAATGCGCATCATCTTGAGTTTGCTGCGACCTTCAACCGTAGAGAAGTCAGCAGACTTGTGGTCATCAAGCATCTGCATGAGGTAATCCACGTTAAAGAACTCCTGCGCGGCATCGCTCGTGAACGCTTCTTTAATGCGGTTGTAGTACAAATCAGTCTGCAGCCACACCGTTAGCGGCGTGATGAAAGGCTGCTTGGGCATGTTCGCCACGCGGTTTTGGAAACCAAGTTTGCTGGCGGCCACACGCAGCGCGTATTTTGAGTGCTCATCGTCCACACGACACGCAGTGGGCAGCTGCAGAGCAACGTCTAACACCTTCTTATCCAAAAACGGCACACGCAGCTCAAGTGATTGCGACATGGACATCTTGTCAGCCTTCAGGCAGATATCTGAGGGCATGTAGCTCACCATGTCCACGTACTGGGTCTGCGTGATCACGTCAATGTCTTGCTTGGCAGCATCGTCGAAGTAGGGCTTGCACCACTCCCACGGCTTGCACGGACCTTCGTAGTCTTTAAGTACATTGGGCACTTCGTCCCACATGTAATTCATGGAAGCGCGCTGGTAGCTCTTCTCAGGGCCACCCGAGCCGCGCATGAGGAAGCGGCGACCATGGAACGGTTCCATCTTCTCAGCAACCGCACCTGCAGCCGCTCGAAGCGGACGAGGCACCTTGAAGTATTTTTCGAACTCAAACTGGTCGTGATAGATCCAGTAGCCACCGAACAGCTCATCAGCGCCTTCGCCCGACTGCACCACCTTGACCTGCTCACGGGCAAGCTTGCTTACAAAGTACAGCGGGATTGCGCTCGGTGCACCGAGTGGCTCGTCCATGTGATACTGCTCGGTGGGCACAATATCCAAAAACTCCTCAGCGCTCACACGCGTCTCAAAGTTCGGCAAGTTTGCCCACTGCGCAAATGAGCGCGAGTCATCCAGCTCATTGAGCTTGATGTCGAAGTCAGGCAGCGCGTTGATCTGGGCAATCTTGTCTTCGCACCCAATATCATAGCCAACCGAGAAGGTCTTGATGTCATCAGCGTGCTGCCCCATGCAATACGCCGCCAGCGACGAGTCAATGCCGCCTGACAAAAAGCTTCCAATCTCAACGTCGGCAATCTCATGGGCCGCCACCGACTCATCAAATGCCTCGTTAATGATGTCCGCCCACTCATCCAAGGTCTTCGACTCATCAATCTTATAGGTGATGTGATAGAAGCACGTAATGTCAACTTCGCCCTTTTCAAACACGAGGAAGTGACCCGGCATGAGCTTGTGGACGTCTTTAAACATGGTCTGCGAGTCATTCATATACTCAAAGCACAAATACTGCGGCAGCATGTCGCGGTTGAGCTCTTTGTGGAACTTCGGATGCGCCAAAAACGCCTTGATCTCACTGGCGTACATAATGCGGTCACCGTCGTGCTGGTAGTACAGTGGCTTGATACCAAACAGGTCGCGCGCCAGCACGAGTCGCTCAACACGTGCGTCCCAAATAGCAATGGCGAACATGCCACGCAAACGCTCAAACACGTCGGTGCCCCATGCCTCATAACCATGCACGATGGTCTCGGTGTCGCCATCGGTTACAAACTCATAGCCAAGCTCTTGCAGCTCCGCGCGCAGTTCCTGGAAATTGTAGATTTCGCCATTAAACGTAACCGTGACCGACCCATCAGCGTTTTGCATGGGCTGATGGCTCTTCTCTAGGTCAATGATTGACAGGCGACGAAAGCCCATGGCAATGTGGTCGGTTTCGTCCAAAAAGAAGCCCTCATCATCAGGCCCGCGATGCGCAATGCGATCCGCCATATCCTTGACGATCTCCGCATTGACGGCACGGTCGTAATCAACGGTAGTAAACCCGACAAAACCACACATGGATGCATTGCTCCTTTATCTCAAATGCGCGGTTGCCCGCACAACTTCTCAAAGCATTCATAAAGCTAACTCACTATAATACGACACAATGCCGATATCCCCTATCATTTCACGAAACGACCAGGGGGCAATGGTATAAGATGGCGAAGGTTAGACCGAAGTACTAACCTTGTCTGATACACAGGTTGATCTACGAAGAAACGGCGCGAAATCATGGCACACCATTCCAGCAACGCACACCTGCTTACCCCCGAAGAAGTCCCGACACTTTTGCAGCCCGTCATTGTTGGCGGCGACATCTTGGCGTACAGCTACGTGCGTGAGCTCAACCGCGCCTATGGAATCACCAACTGCATCGTTTTGGCTACTCAAGACATCAAAATGCTCTCAAGCTCCAAATTTACCGACTATCGCATCACCCCCGGTGCGGGAGAACCAGAGCCGCTTCTGTGCGCATTAGAGGCACTGGCTGAGGAAATTCACGCGCAAAACCCGCGCAAGCAGCTGTTGGTACTTGGCTGCGATGACCGCCATTCGCGCATGCTCTCAGCAGGCAAACCGCGCCTGGAAGCAGCTGGGTATGTCGTGCCCTATATTGATTTTGACTTGCTGGATGAGATCACCCAAAAGCGTCGCTTCTATGAGCTGTGCGAAGAGTTGGAGATCCCCTACCCCAAGACCTGGTACTTCGCTTGTGATGAGACTGGCCCAGACGAGTTACCGGTTGAGGACTTCGCCTACCCACTCATTGCAAAGCCGTCAAACTCGGCGCAATTCCAATTTGCCCACATTGATGGCTGGCGAAAGATTTATGAGATTGATACCCCTGAAGAGATGCAGCAGGTGTGGCAGTCCATCAAGCGCTCAGACTACAACAATCTGCTGGTCATCCAGGACTTCATCCCCGGAGACGATGACGCCATCTGCACACTCACAACGTTTTCTGATGAGACGGGCACGATGCACGTGGTCTCGGGCGGCGTCGTATGCCTCCAAGATCACGACCCCACCGCACTGGGCAACCCCGTTGCCATCATGCTTAAAAAGAACCCGCAAATCATTGCGGATGCTGCGAAGTTTCTAAAGCGCGTTGAGTATCGTGGCTTTGCAAACTTCGACATCAAATACGACTGTCGCGATGGCTCGTATCGGTTCTTTGAGGTCAACACGCGCTGCGGCCGCAATACTTACTACATGAGCATCGGCGGCCAAAATTTCACCGAGCTCATCGTCAAAGAGTTCATTACTGGCGAAGCTTATGAGGACAAAGAAGCCTACGCGCCTTACCTGTATTCGTGCGTGCCCGCTTATGTTTTAAAGCGCTCCATCAAAGACGAGCAGCTCCTCGCAACGGTGCTCAGCACCTTTAAGGCCACGCCTGAGCCTTACCCGCTGCACTACAAGGCCGATTCATTTGTCCATAATCACTGGGCGAAGATCATGCTGATCAACCAGATCCGCAAGTTTAAGCGCTTTTATTGGGACACCGACGGCAAACAGCTGAAGTAGGGGCCGCTATTCCTGTGTCAGCACGATCGGGCCGTCTGCGGTGATGGCAATCGTCTTTTCGAAGTGTGCTGAGGGTTTGCCATCGCGCGTACACACAAGCCAGCCATCAGGCATGCTGCGTACCTTGCGCTTGCCCATATTCACCATCGGTTCAATGGCTAACACCATGCCTTCGCAAAGCTCAAGGCCCGTATGCTTGCGGCCAAAATTGAACACGCTGGGTTCTTCATGCATGTCTCTGCCTACGCCATGCCCCGTATATTCGCGCACCACACTATAACCCGCCGCTTCTGCCACGCTTTGAATGGCGAAGCCGATATCCCCTAAGTGGTTTCCTGGCCGCGCTGCGCCAATGCCAGCCCACATGCTTTGCTCGGTCACTTCCAGCAAGCGCTTCTTATCGGGCGATATTTTACCAACGGGAAACGTTTGCGCGTTATCTCCCACCCAACCATCAACAATGGCTCCCGTATCAATTGAGATGATGTCTCCGGGCTGCAAAATCACCTTCGCCGACGGAATACCATGCACAACCTCTTCATTGACTGAGGCGCAAATGGTTCCGGGAAACCCACCATAGCCCTTAAATGCTGGAATGCCACCTTCGGATCGGATAACCTCTTCAGCAAGTGCATCCAGTTCAAGCGTTGAGATGCCCGGGCGAACTGCTTCGCCCACTACGCGAAGCGCTTTCGCCGAAAGCCGGCCAGCCTCTTTCATAGCATCAATCTCTGCAGGGGTCTTAAGGATTACCACCGCGCGCTCCTTTCCGTTGTTTACGCGGCTCAATAGGCAGCTTGTGCGTATAGACAAGTTCCGCGCAAGCTTCGCCATATAAAAAGAGGAACCCTCAGATTCGGGTTCCTCTCGTGCGTGTTGTGTTCAAACGCGTTATTCAGCAGCCTCGGTGTAGTTGCGGGTTACTGAAGAGTCAATCGTGATGCCCGGCGTCATGGTGCCAGAAACGGTGACTGACTTCACATACTTGCCCTTAGCAGCAGCCGGCTTCATGCGCAGGATCTCGTCATACACGGCGCCATAGTTCTCAGCAAGTTGCTCCGGCGTAAAGGAAGCCTTGCCGATGATTACGTGAGCAATACCGTAGCGGTCTGCACGATACTCAACACGGCCACCCTTGAGCTCGTTGATTGCCTTAGCAACGTCGGTCGTAACCGTACCAAGCTTGGGGTTCGGCATCAAACCACGCGGGCCCAAGATTTTACCCAAACGGCCAACTTTGCCCATTTGGTCAGGCGTTGCAACAGCAGCGTCGAAGTTAAATTCGCCGCGCTGAATCTGATCCATGAGCTCCTCGGTGCCAACGATGTCAGCGCCAGCTTCTTGAGCTGCACGAGCTGCTTCGCCCTCAGCAAAAACAGCAACGCGAACCGTCTTACCAGAACCGTTCGGCAGGCTTACCGTGCCGCGCAGTTGCTGATCAGCCTGACGGGTGTCAATGCCCAGACGGAAGTCAGCAGTGATAGTCTCGTCAAAGTTGGCGGTAGAAACCTCTTTGACCAGCTTGAAAGCGTCAATCGGAGCATAGGTTGCGTCGCCGATTGCCTCTTTGGCAGCTGCATATTTCTTTGCAAGCTTCTTCATGTTCTTTCCTTTCGTGGTATGTAGCGGGCTTGCGCCCTTCCACCTCTATGAACACCCTTGTGGGTAATTCCTAAAACGTAGAATATGGGCGCCACTGCGACGCCCATATAAGGTGACTATTCGTCGATCGACTTGCCCTGAAGCATAGCCGCAACCTTCTTAGAAGGTACGTACTTCTTCTTCATCTCACGACCCTCAATGCGAACACCCATTGAACGAGCGGTGCCAGCGATGATCTCCATTGCTGCCTCGATGGTGTTAGCGTTCAGGTCGGGCATCTTGATCTCTGCGATTTCACGCAGCTGCTCTTCGGTCAAACGGCCAGCAACCTGAAGTTGAGGAATGCCAGAACCGCTCTTGATGCCGAGCTTTTCCTTAATCAAGATAGCTGCCGGAGGGGTCTTGCAGACAAAGGTAAATGACTTGTCTTCATAAACCGTGATCTCAACCGGGATAATGGTGCCAGATTGATCCTGCGTCTGAGCATTGAATGCCTGGCAGAACTGCATGATGTTAACACCCTGAGCACCAAGTGCCGGACCTACCGGAGGAGCCGGGTTTGCAGCGCCTGCAGGAATCTGAAGCTTAATAAAGCCAGTTGCTTTCTTTTCAGCCATTGTGAACAATCCTTTCAGCTGATGATATCAACTCAAAAACTTATATGAAATAACGACACTTTGTTGCGTGAGAAGCCCCGGTCCACGCGGGCACGCATGTCGCTAGTTCGCCTTACGAAATCTTTGACACTTGGTCAAAGGACAGCTCAACCGGAGTCTCGCGGCCAAAGATGGAAACCATAACCTTGACCTTGCCAGCCTCAGGCGAAACTTCAGAAACCACACCGTCGAACTCAGCAAGCGGTCCAGAGATAACCTTAACCGATTGTCCAACCTCAAGGGTGGTAGAAGTTTTCTTCGGAGCCTCATGAGAAGTACGCTTCATAATCTTGTTGTACTCATCACGAGTCAGCGGAGCTGGTTTGCCGTCAGCGCCCACAAAGCCCGTTACACCCGGCGTATTGCGAACCGCTGCCCAGCTGCGATCATCAAGTTCCATGCGAACCAAGACGTAGCCCGGAAGAACTTTTTTCTCGCTCTCAACACGACGACCGCCGTCTTTAATCTCGGTAACCGTCTCGGTTGGGATTTCAATACCAAATATATTATTCTCAAGACCCATCGTCTCTACGCGAGTCTCAAGGTTTTTCTTCACTTTATTCTCATACCCTGAGTAAGTATGCAGCACGTACCACTTCTTCGACATGTATCTACGCCCCCAGTCCAGCTAATCCTGAGATGCCAACCAGTACTGGCGTAATGACAACATTGTCAAGAAGTGCAACGTATACACCAAAGAACAGCAGCGCGACAACTACTACAACACTCCAACGAAGTACGTCTTGCTTCGTCGGCCAGGTAACGCGCTTAAGCTCTAACTTAACGTCCTTAAAGAACTGGAAGCGGCTTTTCTTCGCCGGCTTCTTGTCAGCCTTCTTAGCAACGCTCTTCTCTTGAGCTTTCCCTTGTTTGCCGTTGCTTACGGAAGCGTCCTTATTGTCGGATCGCTTGAAGAGTTTCTTCTTTGCATCCTCAATGGTGTCAACCTCTGCATCAGAGATCTCATTTGCCTCAGCAGCTACCTGCGCATCACGAAGCTGCTGCTCTTTACGAGCCGCACGAGCTGCAGATGCTTTAGCACGCTGAGTTTTTGATTTCTTTGCCATCTGAATCCTTCGTCGGAACCGTTTCCGTCTGAACATCAAACAAGCAGCCTGTCCTCAAGCTGCTCATCAAAGCAACCTGAATACAAGCTGCTCATATGTAGAGCTGGTTTCGAGCTGGCAGGCCAGGAGGGACTCGAACCCCCAACATGCGGTTTTGGAGACCGCCGCTCTACCAATTGGAGCTACTGGCCTATGCTCGTACAAACCTCTGACACACTAACGAGTCTCTTTGTGCAACGTGTGCTCACGGCACCACTTGCAGTATTTCTTCAACTCGATACGGTCAGGATTGTTCTGCTTGTTTTTGGTGGTCGTATAGTTGCGACGCTTGCACTCAGTGCACGCCAAAGTGACCATCGTACGCATGAATTCTCCTTTTACCTATTCTTCAAAGCTCACTAGATAGACTACACATGAATCTCTCACAAAGTGGGGTTCGCCGCGAAGCGAACCCCACTCAATTGCGAATTACCAGGTAATGTTACTTAAAGATCTTCGTAACACGACCAGAGCCTACGGTGCGGCCACCCTCGCGGATAGCGAACTTAAGGCCTTCCTCCATAGCGATCGGGTGAATCAGTTCGCCCTTGATCGTTACGTTGTCGCCCGGCATAACCATCTCAGTGCCCTCGGGCAGGTGAGCAACGCCGGTAACGTCGGTGGTGCGGAAGTAGAACTGCGGACGATAGCCGTCGAAGAACGGGGTATGACGTCCACCCTCTTCCTTGGTAAGGATGTAAACCTGACCCTCGAACTCAGTGTGAGGAGTTACGCTGCCCGGCTTGCAGAGAACCTGGCCACGAACAATCTCTTCACGCTTGATGCCGCGGAGCAAGCAGCCAATGTTGTCGCCAGCCTGAGCCTCGTCGAGGAGCTTGCGGAACATCTCAATACCGGTGCAAACGGTGTTCTGGGTCTCTTTGATACCAACGATCTCCAGCGGGTCGTTTACATGCAGAACGCCACGCTCTACACGGCCGGTAGCAACAGTACCACGGCCAGTAATGGTCATGGTGTCCTCAACAGCCATCAAGAATGGCTTGTCAACGTCACGCTCCGGGGTCGGGATGTAAGAGTCAACTGCATCCATGAGCTCCCAGATCTTTTCCTGCCACTCTTTGTCGCCCTCAAGAGCCTTCAGAGCAGAACCGCGGATGATCGGGGTGTCGTCGCCCGGGAACTCGTAGCTGTCAAGCAGCTCACGAACTTCCATCTCAACGAGCTCGATGAGCTCTTCGTCGTCAACCATGTCGCACTTGTTCAGGAAGACTACGATGTAAGGTACGCCTACCTGACGAGCCAACAGGATGTGCTCACGAGTCTGAGCCATAGGACCGTCGGTTGCAGCGATAACGAGGATTGCACCGTCCATCTGAGCAGCACCGGTGATCATGTTCTTGACGTAGTCAGCGTGACCCGGGCAGTCAACGTGTGCATAGTGACGGGTGTCCGTCTGATACTCAATGTGAGCAATTGAAATCGTGATACCACGCTCGCGCTCTTCCGGAGCCTTGTCGATCTGATCGAAAGCCGTGAAGTCAGCGGTAGCGGAGCCATGAGTGCCATCATTCTCAGACAGCGTCTTTGAAATAGCGGCAGTCAGCGTAGTCTTACCGTGGTCAACGTGGCCAATCGTACCAATGTTAACATGCGGCTTGGAACGCTCGAACTTCTCCTTTGCCATGTTTCTCCTCCTTAAAGAGAATTGCATTACGCGAAAGTTAAAACCAAAATGATAAGCGTCCGACAAGCGGACGCACTAGTTGCAATGGTAGCGGTGACTGGATTTGAACCAGTGACGCCACGGGTATGAACCGTGTGCTCTGACCAACTGAGCTACACCGCCAAAAAGCATGGAGCCTGCGACCGGACTTGAACCGGTGACCTCTTCGTTACCAACGAAGTGCTCTACCGACTGAGCTACACAGGCAAATGGTGGGCGCGCTAGGATTCGAACCTAGGTAGGCAAAGCCAACGGGTTTACAGCCCGTCCCCTTTAACCACTCGGGCACACGCCCCTGATTCGCTGCTTAATTCATGTGTAATTATCAAGCTGCCTGCCCGCAAATTTGCGAAACCAAACTTACGAGCAGGAGAATAATACGCTACTGGCAACCCGGTGTCAACTGTTAACACGCCCCCGGGTGTGTCTCCACGATTTATCCGTTTTCCGGCTCGTTGTGCGGGCGTGATGGGTAAGTATACGCAAGAAAACGCCACGTCAAGAGAGTAGATACTTATTATTTCGGCAAAGGGCAGCCAAATCACAAACTTTTTTCGTTCCTCCCCTTCACAGGTTTCACACAAGCTGCGCTTTCAGTGGTTCATATGCCTTCACTAAATCATCAAGATTTTGAGCGGCGTTCGCGCTACTGGTTGAAGGGAGCGCAATATGGCGAAGATGAGGGTACAAAGCAGCATCGAATTTCTCATATAATTGCGCTGCCTTTTTACCCGTTGTGCAAATACAGCGAATGGGTGCCCGGTTCAGCACAACCGAAAGATCATTGGGGCACGGATTAGTAATTGACGCATCCGACGCTCCTGCTATTTCGCACGACGCCAAAACATCCCAGAGCGCCCGGTGATGCTCAAGCGCGAATGCTGTTCGTTCGGAAGTTGTTTGCGGCAGGGGCTCATCAAAGAGTTTCGCCAACACGCGCCAAAATCTATTTTGTGGATGCGCGTAATAAAAACCGGCCTCGCGTGAGGCCGGTGATGGCATCGTTCCCAAAACAAGAACGCGACTTGATGTGTTGTAAACCGGGCGAAGTGGGTGTACTACCTCTTGCACGGTGTCTACAGGTTTCTTAGAACTGCAGTGCAGCGGTAAAGCCAGACCACGAAAGCGGGTCAGTATCGCGAACGAGTGCACCGAACGTCGGCGCATGCACATAGCGCGTGCCGCCTGCGGTAATAGCAATACCAACGTGACCGTTGCGCCACAGTACGTCACCCGGACGAGCCTCCGACACGGGCACGACACGAGCTGCAGCGGCATACTGCGCTTCACTTTGGTGCGGCAGGTTAATGCCAACCTGGCGATATGCCCACGTGACCAAACCAGAGCAGTCAAAGGCGTCAGGGCCTTCAGCACCCCATACGTACGGACAGCCGATACGGCTCATAGCATAGCCCACCACGCTGTCATAGTTGCCAACAGGTGTTGACGGTGCCGGCGTATCGGGCGTTACGACGGTAGTAGTATCATCTACCACCGTATTGCCACCTGGATTGGTATCCGTTGTCTGTTGTTGCTGTTGCTGTTGCTGTTGCTCTACCTGAGCCTGACGTGCGGCCTCAGCTTCAGCCTGAGCACGCGCTTCTGCTTCTGCAGCGGCAGCAGCTGCGGCAGCGGCTGCGGCGGCAGCTTGTTCTTGCTCGAGCAGTTCGCGAGCTTCTTCGTCAAGTTGATTGAGCAACTCAGAAGCATTAGATACTTTGATTTGCACATCGTCTTGGATCTGCTTTGCTTCAGCAGCCTTGTCAGCAGCAATCTGCTCTTGATTTGCGTACTCATCACGAGCTGCTTGCAGATCTTCGCGAAGTGCTTTTGTCTGCGACACCATATCAGTGTCGTTTTGATTCATCTGGGTCAGCAATGACCAATTCTGCGTGAATTCGTCAAACGAAGCTGCTCCCAGCACGAAGTCCAAAAACGTTGATGAGCCAGAACGATACATGCTCCGAGCACGATTACCCAACTGACCCTGTAAGTCAGCAATTTGGGCGTTCGCGTCATCAATTTTTGCTTGCTGCTCTTGCATAGCAGCTTGCGCAGCCTCTTGCTCATCAAGGGCGCGATAGTAATTATCAGCAGCGGTCTCAAGATCCGCTTGCAAACCGACGAGTTGGTTGCGTACCTCATCAGCTTCTGCTTGCTTTTCAGCAGAAGTTACGGCGAAAGCTGTCTGGGGGGTAAGCAAAGATGCGGCGCCTAACAGTGCAGCGCCACCGAAGAAAGCTCGCCTTGAGAGTTCGATTGAATGCTCGCTCATGCGAATAATCCTCCTAGATTGAGCACGTAGTTTGATTGGGCAAAAGCTTGGAAGCATGATAACACGTTTAGAGCGTTGCGCAAAAAAGTGTGAACGGCCTGTTCATAACCCCAGGTCAATTATGTAGCATTCGTTGGTTGTAGAGAAGATGTGAGCAAAGCGGGGGTAAAAGGCATGTGCGAAGAGCCACAACAAAAGGCCTGCCGGAAACCCGACAGGCCTTTCGCCACTTACTTATACATGAGCGAAGCGGTGGCCGCTTTATGCTTGCGCAACCTCTTGTTCTGCGTGAGATGCGCGTGCCGCCTCAGCTGAGGTCTTCGCCTCAAGATCATCAGCGTGGTCCATGTAGTGATCGAACTCATAGAGCACCGCTTGCGTTGGCTCAGGAGAGAGCTTCGAACCGATGAAGATTGCCAGCGCTGACAAAATGAAGGCCGGCAGCAGCTCATAAATACCAAATACGCCACCAAGCGGAGCGATAAAGTTATGCCACACCAAAACCGTGATGGTACCCGTGATCATACCCGCAACGGCACCTTGCCAGGTGGTTCGACGCCAGTACAAGCTGAACAGCGTGAGCGGACCAAAGGATGCACCGAGGCCTGCCCAGGCATAGCTGACGACGTAGAAAATGGACGAGTTCTCATCGTAGGCAACAAAGATGCCAAAGAGGAACACCACAATAAGCGTGATGCGCGCCACAATCATGACCTGGCGGTCGGTTGCTTTCTTATTAATAACACCGCGATAGATGTTTTCTGCAACCGACGAGCCCGTGATAAGCAGATATGACGAAGATGAAGACATGGAAGCCGCCAGAATACCTGACACCACAACACCGCAGATAAACGACGGCAAGATCATGCGTGAAAGCACAATGAAGACGTTTTCTGCTGCAGATTGCGTACCGAACTCAATCGGAATGACCGCACGTCCAACCAAACCAATGCAGATTGCGCAGAACAGGGCAACAACTACCCAGGTAACCGCAATAACGCGTGAGCGCTTGATTTCCTCGGCGCTGCGGATGCCCATGAAGCGCACGAGCACCTGCGGCATACCAAAGTAGCCCAAGCCCCACGCCATCATCGACACGATTGAGAGCACGCCATAGGGAGCTGCTTCGCCAAAGACCGGCATATTATTTTCGGTCATCTGGGCTCCCGCGTCGGTTAGGACCGGTACCGCAATTTGGGTTCCTGAGAGATATCCCGGGATGTCCTGCAAAAATGCTGCAACGTTTTCAACGCCACCAGCCCAGGTGATTGAGCCAATAAGCACGATAGCCAGGGCGAAAAACATCAGGCAGCCCTGGACGAAGTCAGTAGCCACAACCGAAAGATAGCCGCCTACCAGCGTGTAGAGGAACACGATGATAGCGCCCAGCACCATCATGGTTGCATAGTCAAGGCCAAACAGCGTGTTGAACAGCTTGCCGCACGTTACAAAGCAGCTGCCAACGTAGACGCAGAAAAAGACCAGAATAATGAGTGCTGCGATGGTTGAAACGATGTTTCGATCATCATGAAAGCGGCGCGAATAGAAACCAGGAAGTGTGATGGAGTCCCCTGCTACCACCGAATACTTGCGAAGGCGCTTCGCCACTAACTTCCAGTTGAGATACGTGCCAATTGCAAGACCAATTGCCGTCCAACCTGCATCAGATGCGCCCGTAAAATAGGCAACACCGGGAAGACCCATCAACAGGTAACCCGACATGTCCGATGCTTCTGCCGACAGAGCGGTCAGCCACGGGCCAACCTTTCTGCCTCCCAGGAAGTACTCAGACGCTGATGAATTAGAGCGCTTCATGTACACGAAGCCAATGGTTAGTACCACGATGAAGTAAACGAGCATCGCGATCATAACCCAAAAGTCACCAGAGACCATGTGCTCCCCCTTTCAAACCGTACTGACAAAACGGTGAGATTATAGGGCATTGATGACCTCTGTACGCTCTTTAAGCGAAACTTTATACTGGGAACGGTATGACTGTGAAATGATATGCCTGTTGCAAACGTCAAACGGAAAGGAAGATCGATGCCAACCTATGCAGATTTAGGTACCGAAGAGTTGCAAGCGCTCAAAGCGGAGCTGGAGCAAACCTACGCCGAGATCAAGGCACGCGGCCTCAAGCTCAACATGGCGAGCGGAAAGCCGGCGCAGGCTCAGCTTGATTTGAGTATGCCCATGCTTGAAAGCGTGACCACGTTAAAGGATTGCACCGCGCAAGATGGCACCGATTGTCGCAACTACGGCGTTTTGGATGGCCTGCCAGAGGCAAAAGCGCTCATGGCAACCATGCTTGATGACGAGCCAGAGAACGTCATCGTGTTTGGCAACGCCAGCCTAAATATTATGTATGACACGCTTGCCCGCATCTGGATGTTTGGCACGCAGGGCGAAAAACCCTGGGGGCAGCTTGAAACGGTTAAGTGGCTCTGCCCCGCTCCCGGATACGACCGTCACTTTGGCATTACCGAAGAGTTCGGCATTGAGATGATCACCATCCCCATGAACGAAGATGGTCCAGACATGGATGAGGTGGAGCGTTTGGCTGCAGCTGATCCGTCCATCAAGGGCATTTGGTGTGTACCTACCTACTCAAATCCCGGTGGCGTCACCTACTCTGATGAGGTTGTTCGCCGTCTTGCTGCCATGGAGACCGCAGCTCCCGATTTCCGCATTTTCTGGGACAACGCCTATTGCGTGCATCATCTCTTCGACAATCCGCAAGACCAAGATCATGTTTTAGACATTGCGAAGGCATGCGTTGAGGCTGGAAACCCGAACCGCCCGCTAAAATTTGCATCCACCTCAAAAGTGACCTTCCCAGGTGCTGGCATTTCAGCTTTGGCTTCAAGCCCCGAAAACGTTGCCGAGATCAAAAAGCGTATGGGCGTTCAAACCATCGGTCATGACAAGCTCAACCAAATGCGTCACGTGTATTTCCTGCAGGACGCACAAGGCATTCGCAACCACATGGCAAAACATGCTGCCATCCTTCGCCCGAAATTTGAGCTGGTCGTTGAAAAGCTCAACGATGGCTTGAGCGAGGTTGGCGAATGCAGCTGGTCAAATCCGCGTGGTGGCTATTTCGTGAGCTTCGACGGTCCGCGCGGTACCGCAAAACGCGTGGTTCAGCTGGCCAAAGAGGCAGGCGTAACCATGACGGGTGCTGGTGCCACCTATCCGTATAAGCAAGATCCCAACGACTCCAACATTCGCATTGCGCCGACGCTCCCTCCGCTGGAAGAGCTGGATGCCGCAATGGATGTATTTGTGACCTGCGTCAAACTGGCAGCAGTAGAGCAGCTGCTTGAAGAGACCAACTAGTCCGCACAGCAATCACGTACCCATACGCACACGAGCGACCCTGATAGGGCCGCTCTTTTTATGTCCGACCACCTGTACGCGCAACCACGAGGCGATGCCCTTCCCAGTCCGGTGCCCCTCCCAGCGCGCACCGATTAAAACGGCGAAGTATAGAGCCGCATCCCGTCAGGCATACGTACGAATCCGGCTTCTGCCAGCATGGCAGCCATCTTCGTCTCAAGCACCGACACGCCATCACACGTTTGCACGATGAGCTTTTTGCGCGCTCGGGCATCAGCCGACACCTCTTGCACCAGCGCATCGGGGCACGCAGCAAGCGTTTTGAATGCGCGCACCAACAGCGCTTCATCGGTGACAAAGGTTGCAAGGTGTTTGAGTCCTGCGCTGGCAAACAGAATTGGCTTGCCCGCACACATCACGACAACGTTGCCTTTCTTTCTGCTCAGTTTTTCACCTGTGGTTGCTGGCCACGAAAGACCCGCACCGAACAAGCATGCAGGATCATCGGCGGCAAGCACAAACATGTCATCAGTGGCTGGCGACGATACATACGAGCGCAGCGTATCAATTGTTTGCGTGGTAGCAAACTGCACAGGCCCTAGCTCTTCGACAAACATACCGCGCACCAGCAAACCGTGCTCTTCCATCTGGCAAAGCACGGGGTACAACGCTGAGAGGCCGCCTTTAAAACCAGCCAAAAGCGCACTGTCGCGCGTGATGACGCCATAGCAATCCAAAAGCGCCTCAACCATACCAATTGCTTGTGCGGTTGGCGTTTCTTGCGAAGCAGTCAGCAAACTCCACTGCCCCTCATAGGCGGCATACGCTTTCGTGCGCTCAATAACACTGTGGCGGGCAGTTTGCTTTGCCGCATACAGCTCCGAGCGAAACCGAGACGCCGACCTTCTGCTTTGCACGCGACGATGCGCGCGCGGCGGAGGCGTCTGACCGCTTGAGAGCGTTGCTTGCTTACCTGACGATGCCAGGCTTTGCCGGATATATGCAGCTGAGGTTGACGAAACCTTTCCCTGTACAGCAAGGGACTTCAGCGCATCAAACACCCGTGACGCTTCCAAGGGTTGTTCGTGACAGTCTTGGACAGCCTGGATGAGCCGGTCTATGCGACACGGTCCTTCTTGGGCAAGACAGCGCGCAACCAGCTGGGCAACAGGGCGCTCTTCGCCTTCAAAGGAAGCCTCATCAAACGCTAGTGTGTCTTCAGGAGAGGCAACCTGGGTATAGGGAAGAGGTGCAAATGGCGAATCTGCCGGATAGAGCGAAATAAGCATCTCGGCACCGCTGTCCTGCGCAACCCAAATCACTTCGCCCTGATCAAGCAGCTCGTCCAGATAGGCAGGCTTGTAATCTGCAACGCGCGTAGGGAAAATAGTGCTCTCCCACAGCGTTGCCGGAAATGCCAGCCCCTCAAACTGCGCAATCACCTCAGCGACACCGTCAACGCCTTGCGCGTGAGGTTTCGTGGCGTTACCCCTTCCCTGCAGGTCAAACAAAAAGCGAACGTAGGCTTCGGTGGGAACGAGCTGAATTCGTGCTTGCGCCTGCGCAAGCGTACGCGCACGAACGCGCTTGAATACCTGCACCGAGACATATGATCGCTCATGTCCGTGAACATCACCACCAAACGACCCCTGCGTCAAAACACCTTGCGACGTCAGCTTTGCAAGCGCCTCACGCGCAAATGCCTCGCCAACAAACGCCCACTGCGCAAACGCTGCAACCGAAAACGCCGTGTGTGTTTTCGCAAACACAAAAGCAAGGTCTTCCAGTTCTGAGGTGAGCGTTTTGCCCATTGCTACATGAGCACGTTCCACCGCAGCAGGTTCGTTAAGACAAATACGCGAAACCTGTGACAGGCACCACGCAACGGGCAAGCTTGCCCAATAGCGCTTCCCTTCATGCATAAAGCTTGCAAGACGCCCTTCATCAATAAGCTGGTCAAGTAAGTTTGAAAGATCGCTAGAGGCACCCTCAACCCGCAGTTCAACCTCATCCAAACTGAGATACCCAAGTCGGATCACCAGGTCAAACAACTGCTCTTTATCTGGAGACACCCGATAATCACCAAGGCGCTGCAACTGCTGTTCAACATCATGATCAATAGACGCATCAATCAGCGTCGACATGTCTTGGGTGCCAAGCAGCTCTTTGAGCAGCTCCGGATCAACCGACAGAAGCGATGCCGCACGCTCAGCATGAGGCATGTCGGTGTCATACAGGTGATCCCCCACATAGCCAAAGAGCAAATTCGCCGCAAAAGGCGACGACGTTTGGGTTTGGACACAGGTCAGGCGAATGGTATTGCTGACAAGGTTTTGCATAACTTCTGCCAGCGCTGATAAGTCAAAGACATCCATCAAACACTCGCGCGCCGCTTCAAGCGTGATGGGAAAGTCTGGAAGCGTGCGCGCCACCTCCAAAAGCTGCCCTGCGGCATGTCGCTGCTGCCACAATGGCATGCGCTTACCGTGCCCCTTTGTGCGCAAAATAAGTGCGCGCGCAGCACATTCGCGAAAACGAGCCGCAAATAGCGCCGTGGTCTCTACCAGGTGCGTTACGATCTCGGTGAGCTCATCGGGGTCAAAAAGAAAGAGTTCTGCACCAGGAACAGTCGCCTCAGTCATTGGATAGCGAAGAATAATGCCATCATCATTGGCACCTACCTGCGCATCGAACCCGTCTGTGTCCATAATGCGCTTTGCCACCGCAAGCGCCCATGGCTCATGCACGCGTCTGCCAAATGGCGAATGCAGCATAATGCGCCACTGTCCTGTCTCGTCTTCGCATTGCTCTACGACCAAATGCTTGTCGGTGGGAATGACGCGCGTTGCTGCCTTTTGCATGCCAAGATACTGCGCCAAGTTCTCCTGCGCAAACTCGTCCAAACCATCGCGAATAAGACGCGCGGTAGCCGCAGCCGAAAATGCCACCGGCTCAGCGTCTTGTGCGTCTTCAAGTGCAAGCGCCATATCGCGCAAGAAGGCGCCACGCGCGCATCCCGCTGCATAGGTGCGCGCAAGGGCTTCACCATGCCAAAACGGAAGCCGCGCCATCTTGCCTGGTGCTGGCTTTACCATCACCCGATCAGCAGCAATTTCGGTGATCTGCCAGGTGGTTGTGCCAAGCGCAATTACATCCCCCACGCGGGATTCATGCACCATCTCTTCGTCAAGCTCTCCCACGCGACGCCTACCCTGCTTGCCGTCACCCTCAGGGAGCACCACCGAATACAGACCTCGATCAGGGATAGTTCCTGCGGATCCTACTGCCAACCGCTGCGTTACCGGACGCGCCTTGAGTGTCTGAGACGATTTGTCCCAGATAATGCGCGCAGAAATATCAGACAAGTCTCTTTGCGAATACGCACCGGAAAGCATATCCAGCACACCCTCAAACGCACGTCTACTGAGGGTTCGATAACACGCCGAGCGCCTCACCGTTTCAAACCACGCATCAACTTCCAGCTCATCAGTGGCAACAGCTGCAACCGTTTGCTGAGACAACACATCAAGCGCGTTCTCCACCAAAGTCAGCTCATCTAAAGTGCCCGCGCGCATTCCCTCTGCAACAACTGCCGCATCAAGCACATCTGCCCTGGTGCGCGGATAGATAATTCCCACCGACGTTCCGCCGAATTGATGGTTAGCGCGTCCAATACGTTGCAAACCACTAGCAACACTGGGTGGTGCAGCTACCTGTATCACCAGGTCAACCGCGCCCATGTCAATTCCGAGCTCCAATGAAGAGGTGGCAACGACGCACGGAATAACGCCGCGCTTAAGTTCTTGCTCAACAATTCGTCTTTTTTCTTTAGAGATGGAGCCGTGATGCGCTTTTGCCACTACCTGCTCAG
>CAJTML010000033.1 GCA_910577495.1 uncultured Eggerthellaceae bacterium | reverse complement strand
GCTGGCGGCAGGTGGCGATGTTCGCGCTGCTGAGCTTGCTGCTGAGTTCGGCGGTATTGCCTCTACACTTGCTGCCCTGGAGAAAAAAGGCGCCATCACGATTGAGCATCGGCGTCGCATGCGCGGTATGGACACGCCAGCAGCTGGCGCGTCAAGTGAATTTGTCCCTACCCAAAAACCAACGTTGACCTGCGGTCAAGCCGATGCGCTTGCGGCCATCAATGAGGCGGCTAATCGGGAGTCGGGAGAGGTCGTTGTTGTTGATGGAGTGACGGGCTCGGGTAAGACTGAGGTATATCTGCAAGCCATCGAACACGTACTTGACCAGGGAAAAACGGCGCTCGTGTTGGTTCCTGAGATATCGCTCACCCCACAAACGGTAGGTCGTTTTCGCGGGAGATTTGGCGATACGGTTGCGGTCATGCATTCGCGCATGAGTGCAGGTGAGCGCTATGATCAGTGGGACTTTATTCGCAGTGGGCAGGCGCGCGTAGTAGTTGGTGCGCGCTCGGCGCTGTTTACTCCGCTTGCCAACGTGGGGCTCATTGTCATAGACGAGGAGCATGAAGGCTCCTATAAGCAGGACAGTGCCCCGCGCTACCATGCGCGTGACGTGGCCATTTGGATGGCGAAGCGCCGCGGTGCGGCGGTGGTGTTGGGTAGCGCCACGCCAGCACTTGAATCACTCTATGCATGTCAGACGCGCGACGATTGGCATCAGGTGTCATTGCCCGAGCGCGCCAACAAAAAGCCGCTGCCTGAGATTTGCGTGGTGGATATGGCAGCGGAGTTCGGCAGCGGTTCGCGCTCTATGTTTTCGGGGGCGCTGACGCGTGCACTTGCCGAGGAGCTTTCGCAGGGACATAAAGCGGTACTGCTGCTCAATCAACGGGGATTCGCCAAATTTTTGCTCTGCCGCGATTGTGGGTTTGTACCAACGTGTCCGTCGTGTTCAACCTCGCTTACCTATCATGAGCAGGGAAATTATCTGACCTGTCACCATTGTGGGTATAAAACAAGCGTGCCGGCGCGCTGTCCTGAGTGCGGGAGCCCCTACTTAAAGAAATTTGGTGCGGGTACCCAGCGTGTGGAAGCTGAGTTGCGCGCGCTTTTGGACTCACTTGCAGGAGTGGGGCCAGAGGTGCCCATCATTAGGATGGATGCTGACACCACCGCTGCCAAAGGTGCCCATCAGCGGCTCTTAGAGGAGTTTGGGGCGGCGCGAGCCGCGGTGCTATTGGGCACGCAGATGATTGCGAAAGGCTTAGACTTTGAAGATGTGACGGTAGTGGGGGTCATCAACGCTGACACTCAACTACATTTGCCTGATTATCGCGCCAACGAGCGCACCTTCGACCTCATTGAGCAGGTTGCTGGGCGCGCGGGTCGAGCGGATTTGGATGGACGGGTGTTTGTCCAGACCTACGAGGCGGATGCCGTTGCCATTCGCGCGGCTGCCACCTATGACCGCGACCGCTTCATGGCCAGCGAGATGACTAAGCGCCAGATGGTGGGGTATCCGCCGTTTGTGCGCATGGCAAACGTGCTTTTGTGGGGAAACTCTGAGCGTGAGGTTCGCGAATATGCTCAAGCGCTTCAGGCAGAGTTAGAGCGCGTGGTTGCGGCGTCGCCTGAGGCGCGCATCAGTGTGTTGCCTGCAGTGCCGTGTGTGTTGGCGAAACTTCGCAATACCTACCGCTATCACATTTTGGTAAAAGCGGCACCTGACGTGGATATTTCTGCGGTGCTGCTGCCGTTTTTCCGCCAGCGCAAAGTGCATGAGTCGGTCAACGTTGCAGTTGATATTGATCCCGAGGATTTGTTGTAGCAGATTTTTTGCGCACGAGAGAATTTTTGTGCTAGAATATTCTGCTGTATCTTTATGCCCAGAGCATGCAATGATGTCATTTTTGGGTGATATTTAAGGCGTGCCAGAAAGGAAGACCACGTGGCTCAAGCTTCCAAAAAACAATCTGCAGAAATGAATAATGACGTTGACGAAGTTGTCGTAGTGGAAGATACGCTTGAAGATGATGAGGCGTTAGAGGGTGATGTTGACGTAAGCGCTGATGACGCGCTTGATGACAAACTTGATAGCAACTTGTCTGATGGGGATGATGAAGAGGACCTCCTGGAAGGAATCCCCGAAGAAGAGCTCAAAGCTACCGTAGATGTGCAGCTGCCGAAAGTGGGTGGCAAGTCAAAGCGCAGTGCGGCTCGTAAGCGCAATGCCGATGCAGGTGTGACGCTTTTGACCGGAGATCCGGTTCGTATGTATCTCAAAGAGATTGGCAAGGTGCCGCTGTTGACGGCCTCTGAAGAGATTGACCTTGCTATGAAGATTGAAGCTGGTGTGGCTGCTACTGAGGAGTTAGAGCGCGCGGAGGATGAAGGCATTGAGCTGGATCGTCGTGAGCGCCGTCGCCTTGGTCGCATTGAGCAGGTCGGCTTGGACGCAAAGCAGCAGCTTATTGAAGCTAACTTGCGTCTGGTAGTTTCTATTGCAAAGCGCTATGTTGGCCGTGGCATGTTGTTCTTGGATCTGATTCAAGAAGGCAACCTTGGTCTTATTCGCGCGGTTGAAAAGTTCGACTACACCAAAGGCTTTAAGTTCTCCACGTATGCAACGTGGTGGATTCGCCAGGCTATTACGCGTGCTATCGCTGATCAGGCGCGTACCATTCGTATTCCGGTACACATGGTTGAAACCATCAACAAGCTTGTGCGCATTCAGCGACAGCTGTTGCAAGAGCTTGGACGTGAACCAACCCCGGAAGAAATTGGCGAAGAAATGGGGCTTCCGGCAGAGCGCGTTCGTGAGATTCAAAAGATCTCACAAGAACCGGTGTCACTTGAGACGCCTATTGGTGAGGAAGAGGATTCTCAGCTGGGTGACTTCATTGAAGACGATGCCGCGGTGGTTCCGCCCGATGCTGCTAGCTTCTCAATGTTGCAAGAGCAGCTGCAAAAGGTCTTGGATGGTCTGGCAGAGCGCGAGCGCAAGGTAATCAGTTTGCGCTTCGGTCTTGAGGACGGACATCCGCGCACCTTGGAAGAGGTGGGACGTGAATTTGGGGTAACTCGTGAGCGTATTCGCCAAATTGAAAGCAAGACGCTGGCGAAGTTGCGCCACCCGTCTCGATCATCGAAACTCAAGGATTATCTTGAGGATTAAGGAATAACGATATACATGGAATTTTTTGCAAGCTGCTTAAGCGGACTTGAGAAACTGCTGGCAGCCGAGCTGAAAGAACTAGGTATCAAGCGCACACGTCCCCTTGGCGGGGGCGTTGCCTTTTATGGAGAACCTGCAAGCGTGCTGCGCGTGTGTTTGTGGTCTCGTCTGGCTTCACGCGTGTTGTGTGTGGCGGGACGTGTGAGTGCACACGATGCCGATGCGCTCTACGCGGGTGTGCGCGAGCTGGCGTGGGAGACGCTGCTGAAGCCTGACGCGCGCATTGCGGTGCGGGCGCATGGCACGAATGCTGAACTTCGCAATACGCACTTTATTGAGCTGAAGGTCAAAGACGCGCTGTGCGATCAGTTGGCTGAGGCGCGCGGGTCTCGCCCTGATGTGGATACCGAAAACCCAGACCTGGTCATTGACGTGCGCATTCGTGACGAAAAGGCCACGATCTCACTTGATTTGACGGGCCAGTCGCTCTATCAGCGCGGGTATTTGGATAGCCGCGGCGAAGGTGACGGTTCGGTTGCTTGTGCGGTGGCTGCAGGTGCTCTGTCGCTTGCAGGATGCGGGCTGGCTGACAAGCGCGCACAGGACGCAGGCGCGTGGTCGGTCGTGGATCCAGCGTGTGGCGAAGGCGCACTAGTGATTGAGGCGGCGTCGTGCGCTGCGGATATGGCTTGTGGCTTAACGCGCGATGCGTGGGGTCTGTTTGGCTGGGCAGCTTTTGATGAGGATGCATGGAATGCGCTGCTTGATGAAGCTGACGAGCGCTTTGAGGTAGGACTGGCAGCGCTGGAAGCTGCAGGTGATGCGCCGGCACATAAGCTAGGTGAGCAGCGCGGATGGAATGCGCGTTTTATGGGTGCGACGACGTCGTCTCCGGCGCTTTCGGTGGCGCGTCAAAATGCTAAGCGTGCAGGGCTTCGCCAGGTGGTCAGTTTTGAATTTGCGCAAGCAGAAGATATTCCTGAACTGGTAAAACGAGCAAGCGCTGGCGTGCAGACGTGCGTGGTGGCTTCGGTGCTGACTGATACGGAGAGCGCGCGTGCCGGTGCGCAGCGACAAGCCGAGCTGAGCGCCTTTATGAGCGCGGCTGCAGCGGCGGGCAAGCAAGCGGACGCTTCAGGTGAGCACATGCGCGCGGTGCTCGTCGGGGATGAGAGTATTGGTGCGCGGTATGGTGTTGCACCGTGTGCAAACGTAACGTTTGGCAAAGGTCGCATTGCTCAGGCAGCGGTTGCGTTTGACGAGCCTCCTGCGGCAGGAATTGTCATTAAGATCCCTGATAACCAGGGAGGTGCAGAGCACGAGCTTGAGGTGCACGAGGCAAGTTCTGAGCAGTTTGCGGCTCGCCTTCGCAAGGTATATAAAGAGCGCAAAAAGTGGGCGCGTCGCGAAGGTGTTGATAACTATAGACTCTACGATGCTGACTTGCCTGACTATGCGGTGGCAATTGATGTATACACGGGCGAGGGACAGGCGCGCGGCAACGATTACGTGCACATTGCTGAATATGCGCCACCTCATACGGTGGATGCGCAACTTGCGCGCAGGCGTTTTGAAGATGTGCTGGCAATTGTGCCGGTGGTGTTAGGGGTTCGCCCTGACCATGTGTTTTCAAAGACGCGCATGCGCGATAAGGGTGGTGCGCAATATGCGGACAGGTCGCGCAAAAACTATGTGACGCACGTTATTGAGAGTGGGCACCTTTTTGAGGTTGATCTGTCGGGGTATCTGGATACGGGACTGTTTCTGGATCATCGCGTGACCCGTCAGATGATTGAAAAGCTCTCTGAAGGCAAGCGGGTTTGCAACCTGTTTGCGTATACGGGAAGCGCTTCGGTCTACGCTGCTGCGGGCGGTGCTACCGAAGTATGCACGGTTGATCTTTCGCAAACCTACCTTGACTGGGCGCGTCGCAACATGGAGCAAAACGGTTTTGAAGGACCGCAGTATACCTATGAGCGTGCTGATGTTATGAACTGGATTACGCAAACTCGCAGGCAGCCGCGTCGCTTCGACCTCATCTTTGTGGATCCGCCGACGTTTTCCAACTCAAAGGCCATGGGGAGCAAGACCTGGGATGTCCAGCGCGATCATGTGGAGCTTCTGATTGGTGTTTCGCGCCTTTTGACCGAGGGTGGCCAGGCAATCTTTTCGTGCAACCTGCGCTCGTTTAAGCCCGATGTGGAGCAATTGGCTCGCTATGGCGTGGCAATTGAAGATATTACGCCTCAGACCATTCCGCACGACTTTGAACGGAACCCGAAAATTCACAAGGCGTATCGGGTGACGCGGGTGAAGCGCTAGGCTTTGAAGGTTTCTTGAGTGCGGGGCGAGGGCCTCCCATGCTCCGCACAAACACATTAACGATGAGTCCTGTGCACGCTGCAGCAAGTACCGTTCCTTCGCGAATACCTACAATGCCGCCCATCAAAATCACTGAAGCCACAACCGCAATGGCCACACAACTCAAATCAAAACCGACTTTCGTATAGCCAAAGTTCCATCCAGTCTTGGTGGTGATGGCGCTAACCAGCGCTTCGCCAGAATTCATAGCAACATTTGCCACCACGGTGCAAGCTACCCCGAGTGCCAGAATAGCAATGCCGAGCGCTAAAAGCACCAATGAATGAGCATAGTTTATGGGCTCAAAGGTGGCGAAAAAGATGCCGAATACATCAATGGCCAGGCTAAAGAGCAGCGAGATGGGTATTTGCAAGAGCGCCAGCGGATGAAACTGCTTGCGTAAGATGATGATTTGTCCGAGCAGCAAAAGCATATTCCAGACAAACATAAACACACCAAATGAAATTCCCGGGAAAGCTTTGGTGAGAACGTAGCCGAAAGATGAGATGGGGGAGTTTCCTAAATCTGCAGCTACAATTAAGTCTATGCCTAAGGCCATGATAATAATGCCGAGCGCTAAAAGGCATGCGCGAAGTACAACGTTTTTCATATGCTCACGTCTCTCATGTGGTTATGTGCTTTTTAGAAGTGGTGGGCCCAGCAGGATTCGAACCTGCAACCAAGGGATTATGAGTCCCCTGCTCCGCCATTGAGCTATGGGCCCAAAATGGTGATCCGAAAGTAAGATGCATGAATCAAGATACTTAGATATCGCCGACCAGTTTACCACACCAGGCGTTCGGTTTTTGTTTTGTTGGAGTAGCGGTACCAAATCAAAGTTTAAGCACGCCAGGAGGGGGATGTAGAAGGCCGCAAAGCAAGCGACGAGGCCAAAGACCTCGTCGCAAAAGAGGGAATAGCTGACTTAGCTTATACAGTTGTTTTACGCAGTCGCCCCTGCTAGTTGTTTTGCTACGTGACGACCCTCCACAGAGCTGCGGCCACATGCAACGCCAACAATGTATTCAGGATAGTTGCCCGAGAAGAAGCTGCCTGAAACATCGCCTGCTGCATAAAGTCCCTCAATAACATTGAGCTCAGGATCCAGCACCTGACAATTTTCGTTAATGCGAAGACCATCGATGGTGGTTAATAGCGAGCCGCCAAACCAACAACCGTAAAACGGTGCTTGGCGAATAGCTGAAAGGCGATATGCTTCTTTACCAAAGTCTTCGTCAACTTGGTTATCGTAGAAGCCGTTATAGCGCTCAACCTCTGCTAAGAAATTTTCTTTATCTTGTCCGGTAAAGCCTAGTTGGTCTGCAAGCTCTTCAAGCGTGTCGGCTTTGATGAGGATGCCAGATTCTTGCGACATAGCCGTGTATTCATCAAACGTCATGCCCATCTCAATGTAGGGAACTACACGCGAGCAACCAACCGTTTCAAAGCGTGTCATGTCTTCCATCATGTTACTGTCATACACTTGGCACCACACACCACCTGGTTGATAGGTAGCAGCAAAGCAGATGAAGTCATAGGGAGTTGACTCGTTTGCGAAGCGCTGACCGTGGCGGTTAACCTTCATGAAAGGTTGTGAGCCAATGTTTTCTTGGAAGATTGTGCCACGCAGTACGGCATCCATGCCGTTGCCTTCGTAGCCTGCATCAACACCTGGCGCAACGGCTCCGCGGTCAAACACCATAGGCGCTGCTTCGAAGTCTTTTGATGCGCCTGCCCAAAGACCGGCTTTGATTCCATCGCCCGTGCAGGTAGGATTGAAGCTTGAAGCAGTGCAGCAAGCTACGGCTGCTGGTTGGAGCGCTTGCATCATAATGGGATTAGCCGCATATCCGCCAGTGGCAAGAAGTGTGTTCTTTGCATTGATTTGCTTATAGCCATCCTTGGTATTAAAAATTGCACCGCTCACTTTACCATCAGCGTGGATGAGTTTTACCATTTCGTGTTCAAAAAGAATTTCGTGTCCTTGGCTTGCAATGCGCTCGGCAATGACGTCATTGCGCATAGGCGGCACATAAGATGGCTCCCAGAGATGTTGAACGTAAGGTACGTAGTAGTCCGTGCCACCAGTACCGTGCTCGGGTGGCATATCAAGATAAACTTCCTTTTCCTGCTCTTTCATTACGTCGGTAACCCAGTCAACATACTCGGCACTTTCGTTGATCCAAAGCTTGATGAGTTTTTGATTGCATTTGCCTGACGCATATCGCGTAAGCTCATTTAAAAGTTTGGCTTCATCAACAACGACATTGTTTTCTTTTGCATATGAGGTGTTAACGCCACCAAGGTATTCGCGCGTTTCAGGAACTTGATTTGCCTTGTCGCAAACGATGAAGTCCATATCCAAATCTGCGGCGGCTCCTGCGGCAGCCAGGCCTGCAGTTCCCGCGCCAATAATCAAAAAGTCAGTATCAATCGTTTCAACGATGTCGCTTTGAGCTACCTCGGGCTCTGTGCCAAGCCAGTCAGCAGTACCAGCTGCACTGGTATTACCTTGGGAACCCGTATCGCTCAATTGTGCATCGGTGCTTGTCTGAGGCGCGCATCCTGCCAGGCTTGCTGCTCCTGCTGCAACTGCTGCTGTTGCACCGAGGCCAAGAAAGCTTCGACGATCCATCGTAGTTTTGTTTTGTAGCATGTCACCCTCCTAAAGTGATCTCTATAAAACCCCTGCGGTCTCTGCGGATAATCTTGCAGCTTGCAAGCAAGGACGGGTATGCCCTGAGCGAGGGTATTTGCAAGATCACCTCTCGTGGGTGATGCTTTATCTGGTGTTTTGTCAGCAATCATGAGGTACTGATTGTTATACTGACTTCAGAGTGCAAAGCATGTAGGGGAGGAAAATATGAGCAAAACACCGTGGGGGGTAGTGTTTTCTCGATTCGAAAGTGCGCTTAAGCTTCGCTATATGGGCGTTGGTCTTTTGTGGGCATGGCTTTATACGGTGTATTACACGCCAGTGATTATTGACGAACGTGCGGGGCTTTCAATCAATGCCGATCAATCATGGTTTGTGTCTGCTGTGGTTGTAGTAGTGGTGCTGTTTGTGTTTGGTATTGGATGGCGAAAACAAACCAAACCACGTGCAGGATATATTATTGCAGCAACACTGGCGCTCACTGTAGGTACTGCTTTAACTGGACTCGGATCTTCATTAGGTACATCTGTCTCATTCGTAGGTGGCCTGATGACAGGTGTTGGGTATGGAATGCTCAGTCTCTTGTGGGCTTTGGCTTTGCAACCAATCAGTCTTGATGAGCTAGAGATTGCTATTCCAGTTTCTACACTCATGGTGCTACCTTGCGTTTTGGTGTTTCCCTTGCTGAGCGGTGTTGCTGGATTATTGGCCGCCTTGTGCGTTCCACTTGGTTCAGGGGTGTTGCTTTTGATCCTTTGCTTTGGGAGTGCGAATGCCGGCAACGATACAATTGTTTCGGATGCCACTTACGCAGGAACTACACCGGTTTATGTTCCAAGCCCAACACAAAAGACTATTCCGTATTTGTTGCTTATGTCGGTACTTATCTGTCTCGTTTATACTGCAATAGGGTGGATCTCTTCTTTGTCGGAAGTGCGAGACGGTGTCTATGAATTCCTGAATATAGACATTTCGTCACTCATTTCATGTCTCGTAGCCGTCTTGTTTGCCGTTTTGTTGGTTTCTTTTTCTAACAGGGTAAGCTTTTCGGGATTACTGCGTTGGGTTGTACCCGCAATAATTATTGCGCTTGTTTTGTTTGTTCAGCCAGGTGGTTCTACGAGTTTTCTTGTGAATGTTATAACGCTTTCAGTAGATGCGCTTGCACAGGTGCTCGTCTTTTTGTTTGCGCTCAGTCTGGCGAAGGCCAAAAGAATCTCTGCAGTATTGGGTGTAGGTGTGGCCAGCGGGTTTCTCCAACTCGGCGTTCTTGTTGGCAATGTATTAGGGACGATGGACTTTGATCAATACCTCTGTGGGTTAACGCTTATTTGTTTACTTGCTGCTTCAACGGCTTTCATACCGCAAAGAGGAATGCTGTTTGATTCCCAGGCAGAGTTGCTAGGCCATGACAACGAAAGCGGGCTTGAAGCGTCTTGCCGCGCGTTGCAACAGCAATTCAAGCTTTCAGACAGAGAAACCGAAATACTCCTTTTGCTTGCAGAGGGTAGAACAAGACCCTATATTCGCGAACGTCTCTTCATTTCAAGCAATACGGTTGCAACGCATATCAAACATATCTATAGAAAACTGGATATCCATTCAAAAGAAGAACTGATTGATTTGGTTAAAATGCACGGTTCGGTGTAGCTTGAAAGAAAAGAGGCCAGGGCGATAAATGCTCTGGCCTCGTTGTTTATGGTGATCGCTACAGGATTACAGTTGTGGTTACATCCACGCCCGACAGACGAGTTGTGGCCACATAGCCCCCAGCGCGCGAGTTGTGGTCACATCCACCCCTGGCAGGCGACTTGTGGTCGAATAGCCCCCGTTTTGTGCAAACGAGGGGCTGTTGCGCGCCTTGCGGGGTCACCTGACTCAAGCTGACCTGGGGTTATGCTGTGGTCAGTTTCTGTGGCGAAGCTGAGCGTGCACAAAACCGCTTCTAATTGACCACAACGTAGGGTACGAGAGGCGCGCCCCGTAAGTTGCGGTCGGTGTAGGGGAGTTAGCGGGGCGAAGCCGCTGGTGCTGGCAGCAACGGTGTTGGGGGTCGGATCTGCAGCGAATATCAAAAGAGGCCAACAGGTTTTGCCCGTTGGCCTCGTTGTTTATGGTGGTCGCTACAGGATTTGAACCTGTGACCCCCGCCGTGTGAAGGCGATGCTCTCCCGCTGAGCCAAGCGACCGAAATATGTGTTGCGCTTGCAACGAAATTTTATAATAGCGACACCCGCTCAAATATGCAAGAAAAAATATCTCGCTTGTGCCACTTCGTCCAAGTTCTCTCTGACAAACGGCGTCAAATAACGTAAACTCTCATCTACGTTTGTATTGATTTCGATCTCAAAGAGGGTGTCATGAGTAGCGACAGCTTTGAAGCAAGCAAAAAACGCAGTGACGAAATTCGCGCTGATCTAGCGCTTCATCCAGAAAAGTACACGATGCTCACCGGAGACAGGCCAACGGGCCGCCTTCACATGGGGCATTATTTTGGAACCATCCGCGAGCGCGTGGCGCTGCAGGATCTTGGCGTTAAGACACGCGTCATTATTGCTGATTATCAGGTCATCACCGACCGCGATACAACTGAGCATATCCAAGACAACGTCTACAACATGGTGATTGATTATTTGGCTTGCGGGCTTGATCCCGAAAAGACCATCATCTTCACTCACTCAGCCATTCCGGCGCTCAACCAGCTCATGTTGCCGTTTTTGTCGCTCGTGACCGAGGCAGAGCTTTTGCGCAACCCAACCGTGAAATCCGAGCAGGAAGCATCGGGGCATGCGCTCACGGGGTTGCTTTTGACTTATCCGGTTCATCAGGCTTGCGACATCCTTTTCTGCAAGGGCAACATCGTTCCTGTCGGCAAAGACCAGCTCCCGCACATTGAGCAGACGCGCCAGATTGCTCGTCGCTTCAATGAGCGCTACGGACACGTCTTCCCAGAGCCGGCAGGTCTTTTGACTGATGCCGTTGAAATCCCTGGGCTTGATGGCCGCAAAATGTCGAAGAGCTACGGCAATGCTATTTCGTTGTCGCTGACGGCTGAAGAAACGGCGAAGCTCATTAAGAAATCCCAGACTGACTCAGAGCGCTTTATTACCTTTGACAAAGAGAATCGCCCGGGCGTGTCGGCATTGTTGACCACCGCAGCGCTCTGCACGGGACGCGACGAAGTTGAGATTGCCGCCGAAATTGGAAACGATGGCGCAGGCGCACTCAAGCGCTACGTGACTGAAAGCGTGAACGAATTCTTGGCTCCTATTCGCGCGCGACGTGTGGAGCTTGAGCAAGATATGGACTACATCAAAGATGTTTTGCACGAGGGCAACAAACGCGCCAATGAGATTGCAAACGCCACGCTTGACGAGGTTCGCGAAGCAATGCATATGGTGTATTAAACCGTCTGCGGTATGCCAGAAAAAAGTACTTGCGCAAACGATTGACTTCGGTATAATAATCACTTGCGCGATGAAGCGCAGCGTTATTCCTCGGTAGCTCAACGGCAGAGCATCCGGCTGTTAACCGGAGGGTTGTAGGTTCGAATCCTACCCGGGGAGCCATTATCAGTTGAAGGAGCTCGCGAAAGCGGGCTCCTTTTAGTTTGTCATCAGATAGATTTACCATCGGAGACGCGCTTTCATGATTTTGCAACTTGAGCATATTTCGAAAAGTTTTGGCGGCAGGCAGCTGTTTGCTGACGTGACGTTTCGTCTTGAGGAATATGACCGCTTGGCTTTGGTTGGTCCGAATGGCGCGGGCAAAACAACCTTGCTCAATATCATTTCTGGCCAAGAAGATGCTGATGAGGGTCGCGTACTTTTCGCTAAAGGTGCACGCGTGGGCTACCTTGAGCAGGAAGCCATTGAGATGGGGGAGCGCCCCATTTTCGAAGAAGTGATGTCTTCTCAGGTTGAAGTTTTAGAAGCCGAACAGCGCCTCTATGCCCTTGAGGAGGGCTTGGGCGAAAATCCAACCGAGCAGCAACTGGCCGCGGTGGGCCGTGCGCGTGATGCGTATGAGCATTTGGGCGGCTACACCATTGAGGCAAAAGTACGCTCGGTCATGTTTGGCCTTGGCTTTAAGGAAGAGGATCTTCGCCGTCTGACCACGGAGTTTTCGGGTGGCTGGCAGATGCGCATTGCATTGGCGAAGTTGCTCATCAGAAACCCTGAGGTACTCCTTTTGGACGAGCCCACCAACCACCTTGATCTTGAAAGTGTCAAGTGGCTTGAAGGCTTTTTGCGCGGCTACGAGGGCACGGTTATTGTGGTAAGCCACGACCGCGCGTTCATGGATAACATGGTTGATCGCGTTGCTGAAGTGGACAATGGCAAGGTCAACCTCTATAAAGGCAACTACACCGCCTATCTCAAAGGTCGCGAAGAGCGCCTGGAGCGCTTGCGTGCGGAAAAGGCGAAGCAAGACGAAGAGATTGCGCATCTAGAAGCCTTCGTTGAGAAGTTTCGTTATAAAGCAACTAAGGCGAAGCAAGCCCAAGAGCGCGTGAAGCGTCTTGAGCGCATCCAGGAAAACCGCATTATCATCCCTGAAGAAAAAAAGACGGTGCACTTTAACTTCAAGCAGCCGCCACGTACTGGAGATGAGGTAGTGCGTGCGCGCGGACTGGTGAAGCGTTTTGGCGACAAGACGGTGTACGACGGGCTTGATTTTACGATGTATCGCGGAGACAAGATTGCGCTGGTCGGCCCCAACGGCGCAGGCAAATCAACGCTGCTCAAAATGATTGCAGGGGTTGAAACCCCTGATGCAGGCACGATCGAATACGGCGTGCACGTCTCAAAAACCTATTACGCCCAGCACCAGCTTGAAGAGCTCTACCCGGGAAACACTGTCTTTGAAGAGCTTGATCGGGTGGCGCCAGGTTGGTCTATTTCGCAAGTTCGCACGCTGTTGGGTGCGTTTCTCTTCACGGGGGATGCCGTTGACAAAAAGGTGAGCGTGCTTTCGGGTGGCGAAAAAAGCCGTCTTGCGTTGGCGAAAATGCTCGTAGCGCCGGCACCGCTGTTGCTGCTTGACGAGCCAACCAACCACTTGGATATTGCCAGCGCTGACATCTTGGAGCAGGCACTCAAAACGTTTGAGGGCACCATTTTGTTCATCACCCATGACCGCCACCTTATTCGCGGTGTGGCAAACCGCATCGTGGAGGTGCAGCCGGGCAAGGTTACCAACTATGATGGGGATTACGACTATTACCTGTTCAAGAGCGGACAGTTGGATGGCGAAGCACCGCAGGAGTCATCGCTCGTTGATGAGGTTATGGGCTCTGACAAGCAAACCGCATCGCAAAAGCGTGGCACCGTCGTGACCGTAAACAAACACCCGCGTGGTGAGGCACCCAAGCCGGGCAAGGTGGAGCTGACCGCTGCGAAAGGCAGCGCGCCGAAGACTAAAGAGCAAAAGCGCAAAGAGGCTGAAGCGCGCAACCGTGCCTATGCGGCGCTCAAAAATCAGCGCAAACGCATAGCTGAGCTGGATAAACAAATGGAGCGCGACAATGCTCGGATGGCGGAGCTCTTGGAGCTGATGGCTGACCCGGACTTCTACATTAACGAGGATGCCTCAACCGATGCCATTGCTGAGCATGCAAAACTCAAAAAGCGCATTGCTGAGGCTGAGGAAGAGTGGTTCTTGCTCACCGAAGAGCTGGAAGCAGAAATGGCGAAACAAGCCGCTGAAATTTCTTAAGTTGTCCTACACGCACAAGGAGTAAACGATGCTCAATGTGGTACTGATAGAACCTGAGATCCCTCAAAACACGGGCAACATTGCACGCACCTGTGCATGCGTAGGCGCACGTCTGCACCTCGTGGAGCCCATGGGATTTCGCCCAACTGAGCGCAACCTCAAGCGTGCGGGGTGTGATTACTGGGATGATGTCGAAATTGTCCGCTGGGCATGTGCTGATGAGTTTTTTGATGCGTATGCAGCGGGTAAGCTTGGCGCTGGTGCGCTTCATCTGTTTACCGGGCAAGCGCACGCGCATTACGCAGATGTGGACTATGGCGAAGACGACTTTTTGATCTTTGGCCGCGAAAGCCGCGGACTTGACCAGGCAATCATCGACGCCTACCAAGCTGCATGCGTGCGCATTCCTATGCGCGATGGCCAGCGGAGCTTGAATTTGAGCAACGCAGTTGCCATTGGTGTGTTTGAGGCGCTTCGCCAAACTAATTATCCTGATCTGGTGTAAGCGCGTCCGCTCAGATGGCTTGTAGCGCTTACCTGCGTCGTTTGGCTCTATACTGAAACGATGCAATTTGCAATAAGTTTGTAGGAGGTCACGTATGTCTCGTGTCTATAATTTCTCAGCTGGTCCGGCCGTTTTGCCCGAAGAGGTGCTCATGCAAGCTGCCTCTGAAATGCTTGACTATCAAGGCACGGGTATGTCGGTTATGGAGATGAGCCATCGCTCAAAGCCGTTCGCCAGCATTATTGAGACCGCCGAAGCTGACCTTCGCGAACTCATGCAAATTCCCGATAACTACCAGGTGCTTTTCTTGCAGGGTGGTGCAACGCAGCAGTTCGCCGCTATTCCGATGAACCTCATGCAGAACAAAGTTGCTGACTATATCGTGTCGGGTTCGTGGTCGAAAAAGGCCTTAAAGGAAGCAAAGCTTTATGGGGATGCGCGCTGCATTGCCAGCTCAGAGGATGAGAACTTCTCATATGTTCCCAGCGTGGATAACCTGGAGTTTTCGCCCGATGCTGACTATGTCTACATCTGCCAAAACGAGACCATCTACGGTACGCGCTATCCCAAGCTGCCTGACACGGGCTCCATTCCGCTGGTGACTGACGTCAGCTCAATGTTTTTGTCTGAACCGATGAACGTGTCTGACTTTGGACTCATCTATGGCGGCGCGCAGAAAAACATCGGGCCTGCTGGTGTGACCATCGTGATTGTGCGCGATGATCTGGTGCGCGAAGATGTGCTTCCCTTCACGCCTTCCATCATGCGCTATACCACCCAAGTTGCGGCAAAGAGCTTGTCGAACACGCCGCCAGCATATGGCATCTACATCTGCGGTTTGGTCTTTAAGTGGCTCAAAGAGCAGGGCGGTTTGGCTGCCATGGCTGCGCGCAATGAGAAAAAGGCAGCGCTTTTGTATGACTACCTGGATCAGTCTAAGCTCTTCCGCGGCACCGCGCGCAAAGAAGATCGCTCGCTGATGAACGTGCCGTTTGTGACGGGTTCTGATGAGCTGGATGCACTGTTTGTGGCTGAGGCGAAAACGCGCGGGCTGGAAAGTCTCAAAGGTCATCGCAGTGTTGGCGGTATGCGTGCAAGCATCTATAATGCTATGCCTTATGCAGGTGTTGAAGCACTGGTGCAATTTATGGACGAATTTGAAAAGGCTCACGCAAAATAATGAATATAAGCATTCCGTATCTTATCTGTTCGCTTTTAAGTTTTATCCCAGCAATTGTATGTCACGAAGTCATGCATGGTTTCGCGGCATACAAGCTGGGAGACCCCACCGCTAAACGAGCGGGAAGGCTTTCGCTCAACCCGCTTAAACATATTGATCCGTTTGGCACCGTCATCATGCCGCTGTTGCTGATGCTTATGAATATGCCAGTGTTTGGATACGCGAAGCCGGTGCCCTATAACCCCTCGTATTTCAAAAACCCTCGCAAGGGGGATTTGATTGTGGGGTTGGCAGGTCCTTTCGCCAACTTAGTATTGGCCATTATTGGCGCGGTCATCTTTACGATTCTGTCGTTTGCGCTGCCGTCGTCGCTGCTCGTGCAAAATGACTTCCTCTACTATTTTTACGCGTTGTATCTGCCGATGTTTTCGCTGATCAACCTGTATTTGATGTTCTTTAACTTGCTGCCCATTCCGCCGCTGGATGGCTCTTCAATTTTCGCATTCTTTTTGCCGATCAAGTACCTGCCGAAGTACTATCAAGTGCAGCGCTACGCCTTTCCCATCTTTATGATTGCGGTTATTTTGGTGCCCTACGTGCTGCATTTCAACCCAATTGGTGTGTATCTTGATTGGACGGCTGGCAACGTGTTTGATTTGTTGTTCTCGTTTGCGCGATAACTGACGTACACGTTTGGGGGTAGGTGTGTCGTATAAGGTTCGCATAGAGAGTTTCGAAGGACCGTTTGACTTGCTGCTTTCGCTGGTCAGCAAGCAAAAGGTAGATATTGGTGCTATTTCTATTACTCAGATTGCCGATCAGTATTTGGCTGAAGTTTCGCGCATGGACAATCTGGATTTGGACGTGGCATCTGACTTCTTGCTCGTGGCATCGACGCTGCTTGAGATCAAGGCAGAAAGCCTTTTGCCGCGCAAGCGCGAAGCGGTGGAGGAAGAGTTTGAGGAGCTGCCAGCAAGCGAAGTTCGCGATATTTTGGTGGATCGTCTGCTTACGTACAAGCAGTACAAAAATGCAGCAGGCGCGCTCCATACGCGTTTTGTGGCAGAAGGACGCATGCATGCGCGTCCGTTTGGTCCAGACGCTTGCTTTTTGGGGCTCATGCCCGACTACTTGAAAAATGTCACCTTGGATTCGCTCGGCTTTTTGGCGGCAACCGCCCTTGCGCGTCGCGATATTTTCTTGCTTGAATCTGAGCACATTGCCGCAAAGCCCATTCCGGTTGAGGTGCATGTGCGTGCCATTCACAGGCGCATTCAAAATAAAAAGGAGCTACGATTCTCTGAGTTGGTGGACAAAGACACACCCACGCCCGTCATCGTGGTAACGTTTTTGGCTATCTTGGAGCTGTATAAGCGCTCCATGGTAAAGCTTGAGCAGTCGGAGTTGTTTGGCGATATTGATATTGTCTATATCGAAGGCTCGGGTGAGCTTGATTTGACGGGTGATGACGCCTTGAGTTCGGTTGGTAAGGAGTAAAAGCGTGGTTGAGGGATTGCAGGAAAACCAGCTGACAGGCGCGCTTGAGGCGCTTCTGTTTGTGACCGATGATGCGGTTTCGACGTTGGTGTTGGCGCAGATGCTGGAGGTTGATCCGGCGGAGGTTGAGCGTGCACTTGTGGCGTTGCGCGAGACGTTTGAGCAGCAAAACCGCGGCATTCAACTTCGCGAAGTAGCGGGTGGTTGGCGACTGTTCACCCATCCGGCATACCATGAACTCATTGAGAAATACGTGCTGTCGTGGGATACGCGCAAGCTTTCGCAAGCTGCCATGGAAACACTTGCCATTGTGGCTTATTTGCAGCCCGTGACGCGCGCGCAGGTGGCAAGTGTGCGCGGGGTCAACTCCGATAGCGCTATTACGTCACTGGTGGAAAAGGGGTTGCTGCGTGAGGCGGGAACTGCTGATAGTCCGGGTAATCCGACGCTTTATGCCACCACACGCGTCTTTTTGGAAAAGTTTGGTTTGCGCAGTGTTGCTGACTTGCCTGATTTGAATCAGTTTGCACCCGATGATCAGACGCGTGAGTTTATTCGCGAGCGTCTCTCTGCAACGCGCGAAGAAGTGGTGGTTTCTGAAGAGATTCTGCTGGATGAAGACGTGGAGGGTGTGGCTGATCAGATTGAGATTCGCCGCACGGAGACTGATGAGGTGGCCGATCCGTTTGACGGGGTGGTGCTTGACTACGACCAAGATGCACCTGACCCGGCACGTCAGCTCTTAGCGCAAGCGGTTGCCAGCGGATTTGGGCTGGTAGAGAAGATCAACTTCGACGAATTGACGTTTGAGACTGACGATGAGTGAGGATCGTATTGTTCCCATGCGCCTGCAGCGCTTTTTGGCGCGCGCGGGCGTGGCGTCGCGTCGGGGGTCTGAAAACCTCATGACGGCGGGGCGGGTGCGCGTAAATGGCGAAGTAGTCACTGAGCTGGGAAGTCGGGTGGATCCGCTCACCGATGAGGTGCGTGTTGATGACGTGGTCGTGCACTATCGCACCGCGCCAACAACCATCATGTT
>CAJTML010000032.1 GCA_910577495.1 uncultured Eggerthellaceae bacterium | reverse complement strand
TTTATGGGGACTTCGCCATGTTTGAGGACGGCGTGGGCATCATTCGCTCGTTTGTGGATGATTGGAAAAGCGCTGAGGAGGCAGGACTGGTGGCTGAGCTTGCACGGGTGTGCCGCAAGCAAGATCAGCGCATCTATATGCTGCTTGGTCGAGCGACACAGCACTTCTTTACGTCGCTGGTGGAACGCTCAGAGCTGGCGGGATGGCTGGTGCCACTCTATGCGGACAACGCGTTTTTCGGTGGCAACGTGGACGTGACGGGCCTTTTGTGTGGTTGCGATGTGGTGGATGCCATACGGGCAAACGAAGCTTGTGATGCTCGTGCGCTCTATGCACTCATGCGCGTCATGTTTAACGATAACGGTGTCACCTTAGATGACATGAATGCACAACAAATCAAAACCGCGGCGGGGTGTGCGCTTGCCGTGGTATCCTGTCAAGCGACAGAATTTTTACCCGAATTGAAGGCGTGCCTGCTTGATGGCAGGGCGTGCATATAATCAATCAAACATCGTGAGGTAGTACCATGGCAATGCCAATAGTTGCGGTTGTCGGACGTCCGAATGTGGGCAAGTCCACGTTTGTAAACCGTATAGCACAAGGTGACGAAGCTATCGTTCATGAAATGCGTGGCGTCACGCGAGATCGTTCGTACCACGAAGCCGACTGGAACGGCATGGAGTTTAAGCTGGTGGACACCGGCGGTATTGAAATGGGAGACGATGACGCTTTCCAGGGCTCCATTCGCTCACAAGCGTTTGCGGGCGCAAATGAAGCCGATGTTGTGGTCTTTATTGTGGACGGCAAGACGGGTATCAACGCAGATGACGAAGAGGTTGCTCGCATTCTTCGCAAGTCCAACAAGCCAGTTTTTCTGGTGGTCAATAAGATGGATACCCCCGGGCGCGAAGATGAGCTTTGGGAGTTTTATCAACTGGGTCTGGGAGACCCCTGGCCGGTTTCGGCGATGCACGGTCATGGCACAGGGGACTTGCTGGACGGCATCGTAGAGGCGCTTGAGCAGGTTGAGGTTCCTGATATTGATGATGAGGATCCCGGCATTAATGTGGCCATCATTGGCCGTCCGAATGCGGGTAAGTCGTCGCTTACCAACAAACTCACCAACAATGATCGCTCCATCGTGTCTAATGTTGCTGGCACTACGCGTGATGCTATTGATACGCGCATTGAGCACGACGGCAAGATTTATACCATTGTGGATACGGCAGGTCTTCGCCGTAAAAGCCAAATTGACGAAGACGTTGAGTATTACGGATTTGTGCGCGCTATGCGTGCCATTGACCGAGCGGATGTCGCGCTGCTGGTGATTGATGCTGAGCTGGGGCTGACCAATGAAGACCAGCGCGTGGCAGGATACGCTGCTGAGCGTGGATGCGCTATGGTTATCGTGTTGAATAAGTGGGATCTGGTTGAAGGCCCGGACGCAAAAGCTGCCATTCGTGAGCGCATTGCGGACCGTTTGACGTTTGTGGGATATGCACCAGTGGTGGCCATCTCGGCACTGACCGGCAAAAAGGTTGATCGCGTGTGGGATGCCATTGATACGGTGTATGCAAACTTCACGCAGACTATTCCGACCAACAAACTGAACGTCTGGCTTGCTGATGTGCGCGAAGGTGGTCATACCGTCAGCCAAGGAAAGACCATTTTGCGCATGAAATACGTCACGCAAACGGGATCAAAGCCGCCGAAGTTCGCCTTCTTCGTGAATCGACCTGACGTGGTGACTGATAACTATAAGCGATTTTTGGAAAATCGCATGCGATCAGCCTTTGATCTGGTTGGTACGCCTATTGAGATGAAGTTCAAGAAGAAGGATTAATTCGGTGGAGACGTTTGTAAGCTATGTCGCCTTGGTGGTCATTGCTTTTTTGCTTGGTTCCATTCCGTGGGGCGTGATCATTTCGCGCGTGTTTTACCATACTGATATTCGCCAGCATGGTTCAGGAAATATTGGCACCACCAACGCCATGCGCGCCATGGGCAAAGTGGGTGGCGTGGCAGTCTTTCTGCTTGATTTTGGTAAGGGTTTGGCATCGGGCCTCATAGCGATGGCGGTCTATACGTATGTGTTGGCGCCACATCTGGGTGCAGATGCTGCTCTGGTCTACCATGACTGCATTGCATTTGCTTTTGTGGGCTGCATTCTGGGACATATTTTCAGCCCGTGGCTGCATTTCAAGGGCGGCAAGGGCATTGCGGTTGCGGTTGGCTGCCTCTTTGTGACGTTTGGTCCTGTTGGCGCGCTCATTGAGATTGCCGTGTTCGCGGTGATCGTTATTAAGACTCGGTACGTTTCTGCGGGTTCGCTTGCGGCTGCTGTGCTCTGCCCGTTTTTGGCGTTGTATTACTTTTGGGGGTATCCCATTGCGTGGGCATGCTGCCTGGTGGCGGCGGTGATTGTTATTTGGGCACATCGCTCAAACATTGGGCGTTTGCGCAATGGAACAGAGCGCCGCATTGGGGGATCGAAATCGCAGACAACGCAAAGCTAGGTTGGAAGGGTTGCTATGAAAATTGCTGTCATTGGTGCCGGCTCATGGGGTACCGCACTTTCGCAAGGGCTTGCTCATTCGGGTCATAACGTTGGGCTGTGGGCGCGCAAGCCTGAGGTGGTGCACACGATCAACACCGAGCATCGCAATCCGCGCTACTTAACTGACGTGACGCTTTCGGAAAACATTGTCGCCACGCTTTCGTATAAGGATGCGCTGTTGCGCGCTGAAGCGGCGGTCATTGTCACGCCGTCGAACCTCATGCGTGGGGTTGCGCGTGCGCTTGCTGATGTAGTGGATGATCAGTTCCCAGTCATCATTTGCTCGAAGGGTGTGGAAGAGGGAAGTGGCCTTTTGCCGGTTGAGGTCTTCGCCTCAGAGATGGGCAACCCCGATCGGTTCGCGGTGCTGTCCGGCCCCAATCACGCCGAAGAAGTGGTGCATGGTGTTCCGTCAGGTACGGTGATTGCAAGCTCCTCGCTTGAGACCGCTTCGTTTTTCCAGGAGCTTTTCGCCAGCGAGACGTTTCGCACCTACACCTCCGATGATGTGTGTGGGGTAGAGCTCTGCGCGGCTTTCAAGAACGTGATTGCTATTGCGGTGGGTGTGTCTTACGGCATTGGTTTTGGCGACAATACCGCAGCTATGCTCATGACACGCGGTTTGGCTGAGATGAGCCGCCTGGTGGTGAAGTGCGGCGGACAAGCTATCACATGCATGGGACTGGCAGGTACTGGCGACTTGATTGCAACGTGCACCTCGCAGCATTCTCGTAACCGTCGTTTTGGCGAACTGGTTGCCAAGGGTGGCACGCTTGAGGAATTTAGCGAACAAACGCACATGGTGGCCGAAGGTGCGCTTGCCTGCAAAACGCTGCAAACGCTGGCGCGTGCGCATGGGGTTGAGCTGCCGATTACTGACATGGTGCGCGCTGTGGTGTGGGAGGGCGAAAAGCCGCAAACCGCAGCTGTTGAGCTTCTGAATCGCCCGCTCAAAACGGAGTTCTACGGCTTTTAGCGCGGTTGTTGCTTGAACAACAGATTGCCAAAAAGCAACCGAAAGTCAACGCAGAACCCCTTATATTTCACCCGGTTAACAGGCGAATTACTGGTATTTTACTAACCGCTCAAACGCATTGTTTGGGCGGTTTTTGTATCGTATTGTATGTTCTGCAAGCAAACGAGAAATGAGTTTGTAAGCACCTTAACAAATCAATACGTGGTTCGTCCTCTCTCGTGTGATCCCCCTCTCCTCTCAAACCTCAGACGAACCGATTGGCATGCGCATCTTTCCCCTTCTCCTCTTATGCGTATTGCTTATATAAAACCCCTCCTTCACAACCCCCACTGAAGAAGGGGTTTTTTATTTGGTGGATTTTTATTTGTCGGTTTTCTCACATCCGCATAGTGTCGAAGATGACGTGCCCGCTCATTTATATACTAGAAGCAACAAAAATATATGCCGCGAGCGTGCTGCCATGCACGCAGGTTACACACCACAGGCAAGCTACAACAAAGGAGCGACGTATGAGTACGGCTCAGCAGAAAAAAGTGGATAACAAAACCCATCGCATCATTTTGGCGGTTATTGTCATCTTCGCCATCTTGTTGGTGGTAGTAGGGTCTTTGCAAACCTGTTCGCAATCGGACAAAGCGGTGGAGGAGGGGCTGCCCACGTGGGCTGAGCAGACCCAGATTGACGCGTGGACCCAAGAGGTTATTGATGACTTCAATAATCGCGACTACCAAGCCATTGCTGATCGTTATGCGGATGGTTCGGTGACCGCAGAGCAGCTGAGTGAGAATCTCTCTTCAATCCAGGATGAGCTGGGCGCCTACACCGGCATGGGTACGACGCAGTACCTTAACGGCACAAGCAACGGGCGTCCCTATGCCACCGACATTTCGCAAGTTTCGTTTGAAAATGGCGAAGGCGAGTTTCGCATTAGCTTCTTTGACGATGGGTCGCTTGCAGCGTTTTATTTCTTGCGTTCCTAGGCAACGTGACGCTTAAGCCACATTGAGACAACCAATCTACGCTTCGTCATCTGTTTCAAGATAGGGAGCCAGATCAATGAGCGGGTCAACAAAGAGCCTGCCTGTCCAGGCTTGCGCCTTTCGCCTGGTGAGGCCTGGCTTGTTGACCAACATGGTGATGGTGACATCTGCCGCAAAGGTTGGTGTTGCCACCTGTCCGTTCTGAGCCGACAGTCCCGAGGGAACGTCTGCTGCAATGGCGAAGGGTGCATCTTGAACGCGGCGCATGCGCAAAGGCGAATACCAGCTTGGCGTGTGCAGATGGTGCGCAAAGCGCTTGCCGCTAAACCGGCGAGCGTTGGCAAGCGTGATCCAGGTGCTTTGCGGTTCGCGCACTTGATCTCCTGCGAAACCGGTACCTAAAAGCGCGTCCACGACCGCATCGCAGGTGGTAAGTTTTTCGATGACGATCCGATTGTCAGGGTTGATAAGCACACTCAAGGGAAGCGCTTCGCGCGCGGCTTCGCCAAAAGTGTTGAGGGCTACCTCGCGGGCGGGGTGCGCTTTGATGTCCTCGGCAAGGCCGGGCGTGATCAGCGTGACGTCGTAACCGAGGCGCGCAAGCTCATAGCCGCACACCCAGCCATCGCCGCCGTTATTGCCCATGCCGGCGAAAATGAGTACGCGGCCTCCCTCGGCGATGTTTGCATGCACGTTTTCGGCCAGGGCGCCTCCGGCGTGACGCATGAGTGTTTCAAGCGAGGTGCCCGACGCGGCAATGCGCGCCTCAAGCGCTTGCACCGCTTTGACGTCCATAACAACCGCCTGTGCACGCAGCTGTTCTACACCTGCACAGGTCATGACGCGCGTGTTGGAAATAAGCCCGCTGACCAGCGTAAAGGGCACGCCTTTCACCTTCGCACGAATGGCGCGTACCAGCAAGCTCACCATCCACAGTCCCAGGCACACGAGCCAAAGTACGAGCAGGCGCACGTAGTTGTCTGCCACAAAATTCGCCACCCGACTTGCCTCTGAGGTAGCGGCAAAGGGAAACGTTGGGGCGCAGAGCAAAAAGAGCAGTACGAAAAAGGGCGCGAACAGACTTAAGTAGCGAAGGGCGTATTGCCCTCCATGCGCAGGCGTGCCATCAGGGCATACCGTTACCAAGTGCAAGATCTTTTGCCCAAGCGTTTGGCCTTTGAGCGCACAGGGCGCCACGATAAAGATCACGGCGAAACTGATGAGTGCAAGCACGAAGAGCGCGGTGAGCGGCATCTGCTGAATGAACGCCACCGCATCCGTTGTGGACGCAGACAAAAACGCGGCCTCATCGGGGAAAAGCGCCAGATAGCCAGCACCAAGTGCTGCAATCAAAAGAACGAAAAAGCCGCAATCAAGCACAAATGAGAGCAGGCGTTTGGTGGCGGACGCGCGCATGCCTGCAATACGCGCCTGATCGTTGGTGAGGCGCACGTTGGGAAGGGTGCGAAGCAGCGGTCCGGCAACAAGATAGCCCACCACCGCGCCGAGGGTGTTTAAGATCAAGTCATCAACGTCGAAAAGGCGATAGGGATGCACGTAGAGACCCCATAATCCCGTGAGCTGGGATAGCTCGAAAAAGAGCGTGGTTGCAAATCCGATTAAAAGCGTTTGGGGAAAGGTTCGCCGAAAGTAGTAGCGAAGGTAGACGCCAAGCGGAACGAGGAGCAATACGTTGAAGAATGCCTCGTAGATGTCGGGTGATTTAAGCCACGAAATCCACGAGCTTGGGTTGTCCAGGGTGGGGGGATTGGTGGCTAGTATGAGCTGCAGGGTGTGAAATGGCTGCAGCTGAGGATGCGCCGCATAGGCCACGTAGGCGTTGTGGTCGGCAGGAAGCGGGAGTATGACCATGAAATACGCAATGAGCAGATAGAGCACAAACGAGTATACAACCAGCGTGTGGAGCGCAGGAATTGACCCGTATTTTCGATACTGATAAATCAGATAGGGAAGGGTGATGAGTGCTGCAATAAAAGGAAAGGTTTCCAGTCCGGTGAGGATGTCTGAGGTATAGACGTTCATACAAGCTCATCTTCGCTTTCAGTGAAAAACTCATGTGCACCGAGGCGTTTGGCAATTCGCTTGCTCAATGTGACATTTGATGTGACCCTTTGTCACGTTCAAGGTCAAGCAGCCCGGCTTTAGTTTTGGTTCCTGAGGCATACCCAGTCAGCGATCCGTCGGTTCCGATCACCCGGTGACACGGGATGAAGATCGGCAAGGGGTTTTTGTTGTTTGCTCCGCCGACGGCACGAAAAGACTGCGGATGCCCAATTTGCTCGGCAATCTGTTTGTAGGTGCGCGTTTGTCCATACGGGATAGTCAAAAGTGCTTCCCACACCAGCTTTTGAAACGGCGTTCCCTCGGGATTGAGCGGGACGCTAAAGGTGCTTCGTTTGCCTGCGAAGTATTCTTGCAGCTGCGTTGCAGCAAGGTTGGTGAGATCGGTGGGTTTTTCTGTTCCGTTTAAGACTTGTTGCCCGAACACCACACGCGTGAGTGCCTGTCCGTCGCTTTCAAGCGTTATCTTTCCGCGAGGTGTTCGATACGTAAAAAACGTGCGATTTGTGCGCTGCATACCGCTCCTTCATCTCGTGGAAAGGTGTTTGTTTATTATAATGCAGGTACGTAGTAGTGATACGTGCAGGTTTTGTGCACATCTTTGAGGAGCCATCCAATGTTTGAACCAGTCAAAATAGCACCTTCCATTCTATCGGCGGATTTTATGAATTTAGCGCGCGATATTGAGCGCATTGATCAGGGGGGAGCAGGGTTTATCCATGTGGATGTCATGGATGGCCACTTCGTCAACAACCTCACCATGGGCGTGCCGGTGGTCAAACAGCTCAAAGGCGTGACTGAGGTTCCACTGGATGTACATCTCATGATTGACAACCCGCAAAAACAACTTGCGTGGTATCTGGATGCGGGCGCTGATTGGGTAACCGTGCATGCTGAAGTGTTGACCGAAGCAGAGCTGCGCGACGTGATCAACCAGATTCATGCGGCAGGCGCAAAGGCAGGCGTGAGCGTGAAGCCCTCAACCTCGCTTGAGGTGCTCAAACCAGTCATTGACATGGTTGATATGGTGCTGGTTATGAGCGTTGAGCCGGGCTTTTCGGGTCAAAGCTATATCGAAGGCAGCGACGAGCGCGTGGCAGAAGTGGTGGCCATGGCGCGCGAGCATGGTGTATCGCCGCTCATTGAAGTAGACGGTGGTATGAATGAAAAGACGGTTGCGCTGGTGTGCGCGCAAGGCGCTGACGTCATTGTATGCGGCAATGCAGTGTGTGGCGCACCTGATCCAGCGCTTGCCCTGCAAACCATCGAGCGTATTGCCAACGATGCTCAGCCGAAAGAACAGTAAGAAGGAACTATGAGTTTTACCTGCGATGATACGTATGTCTACCTGGATTACGCGGCAACGGCCCCACTGACCGAAGAAGTGGCGGCAGCCATGGCGCCTTATCAGGTGGGCGGTCGCGAGAATATCTTGGTGAACGCAAACGCGAATTCACTCCACACGCCTGGGCGCAAAGCATTCGCCGCCCTTGAAGCGGCACGCAAAACGGTTGCAACCGCACTCGGTGCCACACGCCCCACTGAGATCATCTTCACCTCAGGCGCAACCGAAGCGGATGACACTGCCATCATCGGGCTTGCGCTTGGCGCACAAGAGGCGCTGCGGCTCAAAGGTGCTCTGCCGCAGACACCGCACGTTATTGTCTCTGCTATTGAGCATGATGCCGTGTTGGCGCCAGCGCATAAGCTTGAAACACTGGGCTTTCGCGTGACGCGTCTGGGGGTTGATGCGCACGGATTTGTCGAAGTTCGCGCTCTTGAAGAGGCACTTTGTGATGATACGGTGCTGGTGTCTGTGCAAGCTGCAAATAGCGAAGTTGGCAGCATTCAGCCGATTGCGCAACTTGCAGCGCTGACTCACGCCCATGGTGCACTTTTTCACACCGATGCGGTGCAGGCGCTGGGCAAGGCACCCGTGAACGTGAACGCGTGGGATGTTGATGCTGCATCGTTTTCCGCGCATAAGCTGGGCGGACCGAAGGGTGTAGGCATACTCTATCTGAGAGCGCGCACGCCATTTGAGCCGTATATGCTTGGCGGCGGACAAGAGTCTGGCCTGCGTTCAGGCACCCAAAATGTAGCGGGCGTGGTAGGATGTGCGGCCGCTGTGTTTGACGCGCAATCGCTCCAGGAGGTGGAATCTGCGCGTTTGCGTCCTTTGCGCGATTATCTCTACGCTGAGCTGACCAGGTTAGATGGGGTAGACGCGACCGTTGAGGTTGAGCCGGGAAGCTATGACTTTTTGCCCAATATCGTTCATGTGCTCGTACAGGGACTTGAAAGCGAAACGCTCATTTTGCGCCTTGATATGCTTGGCTTTGGTGTTTCGGGCGGTTCGGCGTGTTCGTCGCTTTCGCTGGAACCTTCGCACGTATTACGCGCCATGGGTGTATCTACTGATCGCGCGCGTGAAGCACTGCGTATTTCCATGGGCAGATACACCACTGAAGAAGATGTGCATCGCTTTGTTGATGCGCTAAAGCAAGCATGCAATTGGGAGTAGGCCAGACATGGAACTGATCACAACTCATACTCACACACACTTTACCGACCATGGCGAAGGTAGTGTGGATGAACTGGTGTCCGCTGCTTTGGCCGCCGGGATTACCACGCTGGCTATTACCGAGCATTTTCCCTTATCAAAAGCGATGGACCCGCAGCAATATCTCTCCATGCGCGCCGAAAACATGCCGCACTACTTAGACGCCATTGCACGTGCGCGCCGCGAGCATCCCGAGCTTGAGATTCTCTGTGGCACTGAGCTTGATTGGTTGGGGGAACAGGAAGATCGTGTCTTTTCTGAAGCCGACTTCGCGCCGTTTGATGTGATTTTAGGATCGGTGCACTTTGTTGACGGCTGGGCGTTTGATGATCCAGCAGAGCGCGGGCGCTGGGACGAAGTTGGACCTGATGCCATCTGGCGTCGCTACTTCGACATCTGGTGTGAGGCGGTCACCTCAGATGCGCCGTTTCAGATCATGGCACATCCTGATCTGGCGAAAAAATTCGCCATCTATCCTTCTTTTGACCTGACGACGCTCTATGAGCAGGCAGCAGAGGCGTGCGCTTCCTCGGGTCGCATGATTGAGGTAAACACTTCAGGGGCTCATTATGCCTGCGCTGAGATGTTCCCAGCACCCGAGCTTTTGGCGGCGTTTTGCCGCGCGGGCGTGGAGTGTACGGTGGGTACCGATGCGCATACGCCCGCAAACGTTGCGCGCGGTATTGAGCAAGCGTATCAGCTTATGGCGCAGGCGGGTTACCAAACAGTAACGGTGCCGACAGCGGATGGGGATAGACGCCACATACCGATCGCGTAAGGTATATAACAGACAGGTAGACCTACGCGCAAAGGAGTGATGAGTATGGATTCATCATCAACATACAGTTCGACAGCTGATCGCGAAGCATTGGCAAAGATCGCGACAGGCTCACTTGCTCGTCCCGCAACAACCATGACCACCGGTGCGCTGGAAGCGGCGCTCTGCGCTGAGTTTCCGCTGGCAGATGGAGAAGCCTGGGATCGCTCGGGCATGCTGGTGGGCGATCCGGCGCGACTGGTTGAAGGCATTGCGGTGGCGCTTGACCCGACGGTTGCCGCCATTGATGCAGCTGCCGATGCGGGTGCAAACGTGCTGGTTACGCATCATCCGTTGTTCTTGCATGCACCTGAGAGCTTTGCTCCGGCGTCGTCGGTTGGGGTGAACCCGGGTGCTGGCGTGTGGGCGGCAATTTCGCGCGGCGTGTCGGTTATGTCGTTTCATACGTGTCTGGATGTGAGCGCGAAGGCGCAGCGCGTGTTGCCCGGTATGCTGGGACTCCACTTTGAACGCGTATGCGTGCCGCTGCCTGATACCGCTGGTAAAGGCTATGGCCAGGTCTGCCGCTTCGACGGCACAAATCTCACGCTGGGCCAACTTGCCGCACGTTGCACATCAGTCTTTGGGCGTGCGCCGCGTGTGTGGGGAGACTTCTCGCGTACCCTTGAGCGCGTGGTGACCTGCACTGGTTCGCTAGGCGAGGTTGGACATGCCGCTTTAGCGCTGCAGGCGGACTGTGTTATTTGTGGCGAAGTTAAGTACCACGACGCGCTGGCACTTTCGCAAGCAGGCCTTGATATTATCGAAAATGGCCATGATGCTTCTGAGTTGCCGCTTGCAACTGTTTTAGCCGCCACGGTTGAATCTCTTGGCTTTACCGATGGTCAAGTGCTTATTATTGACCAGAGAGACAATTGGGCATATCCGGAATCGGTTCGCATGTAAAGGAAGATTATGCAGGTAGACGCACAGGTACTTGGTGTTTTGTTGCAACTCCAACAGCTTGACATTGAGATCCATCAACTCCAAAAACAGCTTGAAGAACTCCCGCAGCGAAAGACCATCTTAGAGGTGCGTTCTAAAAAGAAGCAGATCGAGCAGAAAAACGAGCAGATCGGCGCATTGCATGCAACTGCCGAGGCACAGTGCAATGTGCTCAGCGACGAGGACGCCGCACTGGCTGCCAAGCAAACGCGCATTCAGGAAGAGATTGATTCGGTGCAGGGAGACTATCGCTCCGTTGAATCTCGCACCAAAGAGCTCAATGGTGTGGCAAAACGCCGCGCGACGCTTGAGGCTGAGATCTCAGTAGCGCTTGATGAATTGGCGAAGATCGAAGCGGTGCAGGCGCAGGTTTCGCAAGCGCTTGAGAGCTTGAATGCGCAAGAAGCAAAAGCGACTGAAAGCTTTATTGAAGCTGGCGGCAAGATCAAGCAGGCGCTGGCTCAAAAGGATGCGGTTCGCAAAACGCTTGTGGCAGAGCTTCCTGGTGATGTGCATGATTTGTACGAGAAGACCGCACAGCGCCTGGGCGGGGTAGCGGTTGCTCGTTTGCAGGATACAATGTGTGGCACGTGTCGCAGGCCTATTGAACACGGGAGGCTGGCGGATCTGAAGCGTCAGGGAAACCTCGTGACGTGCCCGCATTGTCATCGTATGTTGATCTTGGCGTAAAAGAGCACGCGTGCGTCCGGCTTGGCTGGGCGAGCGCGCCAGGCTCGGGCGTGCGGGCGCGGCTTGGGCGGGCGCGCCTTGGGTGGGAGCGCCAGGCTCGGGCAATCCTGAGCTCGCACGAACGTGCCAAAGGGCACGTTCGGCTCGTGCGGAATCTCGCGTGGCGCTCCCGCCCAAGGCGCACTCAATCGGCAAATCAACCTTAATCCAAGCGTTTTGGTCACTCAAGTAAGGTTTTGTGCAGGCGCGTTTTTAGGGCGTGCTTTTGACGAAGTCTGACCTGGGGTTTTTGGTATTCGGGTTACGATGGATTTGCTGTAATGGCTTGAAAAAACGCGTGCGCTGCACAAAACCCAACCTATTTGACCGAAACGCGCGTGTTGCGCGCATTCGACGTCATCCGCATCCGTCACACATGTTCGTTGCATTCATTCGCAAATTTATTAACGCCAGAAGGCCAATTCGTATTTCAGTGTCAATTCAGAGTGCCAAGTGGTGGTGCCTTGTGGCGGTCGCCAGCGAAAAGAGGTGCTAGCCAGTGCCAGCACCTCTTCGTCACATGATCTGTTCTGCGCGGCTCCTTACATCTGCGAAGTCGCGAAACCTCTGGCTTGCCTAGTGAATGCCAGGCCACACCGCACCAGTAGCAGGCCCGGTGACATCAGCATTTTTCTCGTCGGTGGGGATCACCTTAAACTCTTTGAGCAGGCCATAAATGTCAGTGCCTTTAACGGCGTCAATACCCTTTGAAAGCAGCAGCTTTTCAATGAGCGACATGTTCATGTCAGTTGCAGGCTTGCCGTCGCGCAACAAAACGGTTGCGTTGAGCAGGCAACGCAGATCAAAGGCGCTTCCCCAAACTTCCGGAACACCACGATCAATGTCCAGCAGCGTATAAACTGCTTCCATGCCAGTACGCATGGAGTATTCAGTGGTGAAGATAGTGTCGCGTGGGGTCTCGGCAAACTGACCGATGAAGGCGAAGTTAACGGCACCATCAGGTACCACTTTCGGGCGATCGCCTTCGGCGCGCGGCATGAAGAACGCGGTAATGTAGGGCATCATGCACGGCACCGTGTTTGCAGAAGTGCTTGCCAACTCTTCGATCTGTTCTTCGGGGACGCCCAGATGATAGAGCCACTCTTCGCAAATTTCTTTACCCGTGCAATCGCGCATCGGCTTTTTGATGTAGTTGCCAGGCGTGTCGGTGAACAGGCCATAGAGCCACACACAGACCTGACCTTCCGGTTGTGCCCTAAATTGCGGCTGACGGTTGATTGTCCAGCTCATGAGCCAGTTTGAGTCTTTGATGGAAACAATGCCACCAGTTACCACGCCACCTGAGAGCGGATCGCGTTTGCAGATTGCCTCAATGTAGGGGATGATCTTCTCATCAAGGGTGGTCACCGTGGCGCTTTCCCAGTTGCTCTGCTCAGGGAATCCGCAGAATTTCTCGGGGTGGCCAAACGTCGGGTCTTGCGCGGCAATGCGTTTCCAAAGATCCCAGCCGTCGCCGTCCACCAGGGTGGGGTCGAATTTCGCAGGCGTGTCTTGGCTGCCAAATGATGAGTGCGAAACGCAGCTGCCAGGGGTAATAAAGACCAGGTCGTCTTCGGTGAGGCTGATGGAGTGGGTCTCTCCATCGCGCTCATAGATAAGCTCGGTTGCTACCTTTTTGTTATCGCTTTTCGTATCATCGCAGCTAAAGTTGACATCGGTGACATGCGTGTCGAACTCAAACGAAACACCATGTTTTTCCAGGTACTTTTGCATCGGTAGAATCATTGATTCGTATTGGTTGTAGCGCGTAAAACGCAGCGCAGAAAAGTCAGGCAAGCCACCAATGTGGTGAACGAAACGAGTGATATAGCGCTTCATCTCAAGGGCGGAGTGCCAGTTCTCAAACGCAAACATCGTGCGCCAGTACAACCAGAAGTTTGAGTTGAGCACCTCGTCGGAGAAGTACTCGGTAATGCGTTTGTCTTGCAATTCGGCCTCGGGCGTAAAGAAGAGTTCCAAGATTTCTTGGGCGCCCTTATCAGAGAGGTCGAATTTGTTGTCGGTATGAGCGTCGTGTCCGCGATCAACGGTAGCGCGGCAGAGCGAATAGTTTGGGTCGCGCTTGTTGAGCCAATAGTAATAGTCAAGCAAGCTGACATTTTCGTCTTCAATAGAGGGGATGTCGCGATACAGATCCCACATGACCTCAAAGTGGTTGTCCATTTCACGACCGCCGCGCATCGTGAAGCCAAGATTTGCGTAGTCCCAACCATCACAGGCGCCACCGGCACGCGGGTCGCGCTCTAAGATATGAATTTTGTCACCGGGCATCTGTCCGTCGCGAACCAGATAGCATGCTGCAGTCAAACCAGCCAGACCACCACCGATGATATACGCTGTTTTGTTCTCAACTCCGTCGGGTTTTTGTGGGTGGGCGAATGCTTCGTAGTTACCACTTGAATAATACATGTCCCAATCCTTTCGCCAAATACTTAGCGGTGCAAGTATGCACCAACACCTATCCTAGCCAGGCAAAATTTGTAGAGTGGGTACTTCGAGGTAACGTTGAGAACCTGTATCCGTTTTGAAACTTCGATATTGATTGCATAAAAAAAGAGCCCGTATGGGCTCTTGTCATTGCGAGCGTGTTTGTAAAGACACGCACAGGGAAGGACTAAGCGCGCTCTACTTTGCCGGCCTTCATGCACTTGGTGCAGACGTTTGCCTTGCGAACGTGACCGTTCTTGTCCTTGATGGTGACTTTTTGAATGTTGGGCTTAAACCAACGGTTCGTCACGCGATGCGAGTGGCTGATGCTGCGACCTGCTGCAGGTGCCTTGCCACAAACTTCACAAACCTTCGACATTGTTCATCACTCCATATACGTCATATCTCGGTGCTGGTGACCTGCCAAAACACCGTCGATGCCAAATCAGCCTTTAAACTATAGCATACCTTTTCTCACGAATACAAGAAATATTCGCTGTATGGAGACTGATATGTGGTAATCCACTGCAAACCACCATGAAACCTCGAAAATATTTAGCGTTTCCGTGGAATGGTTTCCAGCGTGCTGACGATAGTACCAAAGCTTGGGTGGTTTGCGCTATACTTTTTCAGTTGAATTGCGTTCCTGTGCGCGAATGTTCGCGCTGAGAAAGGATGAATATGAACGAAACGGTGTCTGGCAACCTGCATGTTGCCAATGATGTTTTGGCCGATATGGTTGGAAATGCCGCGCTTGAGTGCTACGGCGTGGTGGGAATGGCTGCACCTTCTGCGGCTGATGGAATTGCCAAGTTGCTGCCGGCGTCTCGTTTGCGCCGCGGCGTGATCGTAACCGCAACGGATGCGGGTGTTCATGTTGATCTCTATGTCATTATTGAATACGGAACCAACATTAACACTGTTTCGCAAAATCTTATTGATGCCGTTACGTTCGCCCTCACCGAATATGCTCGTGTACCGCTTGATGGCGTCGAAGTGCATGTGCAAGGTGTCAAAGTTCGAAAGTAACTCGTCCACTGATTGTGTCTGCGCACGTGCGCAGTTGATAATATTCCCAAGGAGAATAGAAACCTATGTCTGAATCTTATACAGCCAACGACTTACTTAACGCCATCGCCGTTGCAAGTAAAACACTTTCTGAACGCAAAGAAGAAATCAATAAACTCAACGTATTCCCCGTACCTGATGGTGACACGGGTACGAACATGTCACTGACGCTAGAGACGGTTGTTGATAATCTGGCTGGTTTGCCTATTGGTGCTACGGGTGCTGAAATTCGCAAAGCAATTACCACTGGTGCCTTGATGGGAGCGCGCGGTAACTCAGGTGTTATTACCTCACAGATCTTGCGTGGCCTCTGCGAAGGCAGCGTTGGTTTTGAAACCATGAGCACCGAAGCGCTTGAGTCTGCTTTTGCGAAGGCGCAAGAAGTGGCATTTCATGCAGTGCGCAAGCCGGTTGAAGGTACCATTTTGACGGTGCTCAAAGATTGTGCCGCAGCTGCTAAAAATGCCCGTAAGAAAAAGATGACACTTGATGAGGCATTCGACGCCTTGGTAAGCGAGGCATACGCATCAGTGCAGCGCACCCCGGATCTGCTTCCGGTACTCAAAGAAAATGGTGTTGTGGACGCTGGCGGCTTTGGTTTGGCCATTTTGTTTGACGCCTTTATTTCTGCCTTGGTTGGCAAAGAAGGACCTTTGGGAGATGCGCTGGCATTTTCTCGCACGGCCGCGCCGAAGGTTGAGATTGAGCAGATCAACGACTGGGAAGGCTCTCAGTATCGCTATTGCACGGAGTTTTTGGTGCACTCAGATACCCTTGAAGTTGAGCCGGCACATGACTTTTTGACCACCATGGGTGACTGTGACTTGCTGGTTGGCATTCATCCCAACTTCAAGGTTCACGTGCATTCAAACCGTCCTGATCAGGTTCTGCAATATTTCTTGGAGCATGACTCGCAGATTTCAGAAGTGCATATCCACAACATGCAGCTGCAAAGCGCCGCACGTACGTCCTCGCTTGCGCAAGAACAAGCCGCTCCGGCCAAGAAGCTTGGCTTTGTGGCCGTTGCAAGTGGTGAGGGCAACGCCAAGATTCTTGAGAGTCTCGGCGTGGATGTTGTGGTCTCGGGTGGCCAAACGATGAACCCGTCCACCAAAGACTTGCTGGATGCAGCTGAGCAGGTACACGCTGATGCGGTCATTATCCTGCCGAACAACAAAAACATCATCATGGCAGCTCAAAGCGCAGCCGAGCTCTCAGAAAAGCCGTGCGCGGTGGTACCGACGCGCTCCGTGCCAGAAGCTTTCGCGGCACTGTTTGGTGTGAATGAGGACGCAACGCTTGAAGAAAACGTTGAGAGCATGACCGAGGCATACGCTGATGTGGTGACGGGCGAAGTCACTACAGCCATCAAAAACTCTAAAGACGCTCACGGCAACCCCATCAAAGAAGGTGACGTGATCGGTATTGCAAACGACGCCATTGAAGTGGTTGGTTCTGAGGTTGAAGCAGTGGTTATGGAGCTGCTGGCCTCTATGGATGCAGGCGAAGCGGATACGCTTACGCTGCTTGCGGGCGAAGATATGACCGACGAGGAGCTTGAGACCTTGGTTGAGCGCATTGAGGCGCTCTATGACGACCTTGAGGTTGACGCTCATCGCGGAGATCAGCCGCTCTATCCGATGGTTTTGTCTGTTGAGTAATATCGTGGTTGACCGACTCAGTGCAACCCTTGCGCTTGATGAGGCGGTCTCTCGAGTTCGCCTGGTAAGTCCTGCCCGTGCAAAAGCGCTGGCAGGACTTGGTATTTCCACGGTTCGCGATCTGCTGACGCACTATCCGCGTCGCTATATTGACCTGTCTCATAAACTGAGTGTGGCGCAAGCCGGCATCGGGACGTCGTGCACCATTGAAGGCATTGTTCATGAGGTTAAGCTCAAGCGCCCCAAACCCCGTCTTGCGCTGGTTGAAATAACGCTCACTGACGAAACGGGTGTGCTCATGGTGACGTGTTTTCGCCAGCCGTGGCTTGCCGATCAGCTCAAAGCCGGAATGCGTATAGCGGTTGCGGGAAAAGTTGAGTTTAACTATGGCTTCAAGCGCATGACCAATCCGTATTTGGAAAAGCTTGAAGGTGGCGAAGTTGCCGAGGGGATGATCATCCCGGTGCATTCAGCATGTGAAAAGATATCGGCGGCGTGGATGCGTCGTTTGGTTGCCTCCGCGCTTGATCATGCGCGCGGCATGCTGGATCCGCTACCACTTGAGTTGCGCATGCGCTATAAGCTTATGAGCAGGCAAAACGCGCTCTCTTGCATTCACTTTCCGCAAACCATGGATGAGGTGGCGCAGGCGCGCAGACGCCTGGTATATGAAGAGGTGCTGCTCCTTCAGCTGATGTTGCTCTCAGAAGCGGCGAAACGAAGCGAGGGGCGTACTCCGCCCGTTCACGTGATAGATGGCGAAGCGGTGCGCACGCTTGCGTCGGTTTTGCCCTTTGAGCTTACAGAAGAACAAGGTGTCGCAAGAGATGAAATCTTGTCGCGCATGGCACAGCCAAAAGCTATGAACCACATGCTTTTGGGCGACGTCGGCACGGGTAAAACCGCAGTTGCGGCGTTTGCGCTTGCGGCTGCTGCGGATAGCGGTGGGCAAGCGGCACTTATGGCGCCCACTGAAGTGCTGGCGGTGCAGCATAGCGAAAAGCTCGGTGCGCTCTTTGATCAGATCGGTGTGTCCTGGGCGCTTTTGACGGGGTCTACCACGCCGAAAGAGCGAGAAGACCTCCTGGCGAAGGTGGCGCACAACGAGGTGGATGTGGTCTTTGGTACACACGCGCTTCTTGAGGATGACGTGGTATTTTCCAATCTGACACTGGCAGTTGTTGATGAGCAGCAGCGCTTCGGGGTAGATCAGCGTGCTTCGCTTTTGGCGAAGGGGCAAGCACCTGACGCGCTCTATCTGACTGCTACGCCTATCCCGCGAACGCTTGCGCTTGCGCTCTATGGGGACC
>CAJTML010000031.1 GCA_910577495.1 uncultured Eggerthellaceae bacterium | reverse complement strand
ACAAAACTCGTTTGTGATTTGGCTTACGTACCCGGGCTTGCACGCACGCTGGTCGCACGTAGTTGAGCACTGGCTATGGAACCACGGCCTGCGCAGTCTGGCGCGCATATCGTCGCAGTTCACGCGCTTTATGACGGGCGTTGAGATCCATCCGGCCGCACAGATTGGGCGTCGTTTCTTTATTGACCACGCCATGGGAGTCATCATTGGCGAAACCACTATCATTGGGGATGATTGCACGCTTTATCAGGGCGTGACGCTTGGCGGCACCGGTAAAGAAACTGGCAAGCGCCACCCCACGCTTGGCAACAACGTGCTGGTGGGCGTGGGCGCATCGGTTCTGGGCAACATCACCATTGGCGACAACTCCAAAGTTGGCGGCGGCGCGGTGGTCGTGTCGGATGTGCCGCCCAACTCAACGGCGGTGGGCATCCCCGGGCGCGTGGTTGTGCGTGACGGCCAGCGCGTTGAACTTGAGAAGCAAGCGGCCGCGCAACACAAAGAAAACCTGCCTGACCTGGTGGGAGAGCGTTGCGAAAACCTCTGTCAGCGCATTGATGAGCTGGAAGCAGAGATGGCGAAGTTACGCGCTGCACTGAGCGAAAACGAGCTTGAACTGGAGCATACGGCAACCGAAGACTAGGCATTTATAAGGCCATCAGATAATAAGCCACCATAACTAACCAAAGGAACCAACATGATTAAACTCTACGATACCAAAGCGCGCGAAAAGCAAGATCTCATCCCGCTGCATGAGGGCAAGATTGGCATGTATGTGTGCGGCCCGACCGTCTACAACTACATCCACATTGGTAACGCGCGCACGTTTATTTCCTTCGACATCATTCGCCGCTATCTCATGTGGCGCGGCTATGACGTCACCTTCGTGCAAAACGTGACCGACGTGGACGACAAGATCATCACGAAGGCCAACGAAGAGGGGCGCAGTGCGGCTGATGTGGCGGCAGAATATACCGCGGCGTTTATTGAGGATATGCACAAGGTTGGCGTGCTTGACCCGACCATTCGCCCGAAGGCAACCGAGGAAATTGAGTCCATGATTAACCTGGTCACCGACTTGATTGAGTCGGGTCATGCTTACGAGGTTGAAGGGGACGTGTACTTTGCGGTGCGCTCGTATCCGGCCTACGGTGAGCTGTCTGGTCGCAACGTGGACGAGATGGAAGCGGGTCATCGTGAGCTGCGTGCGGACGGAAAAGGTATCGAAGACCGCAAGCGCGATCCGCTGGACTTCGCGTTGTGGAAGGCAGCAAAACCAGGCGAGCCGGCATGGGAGTCTCCGTGGGGTATGGGTCGTCCCGGTTGGCACATTGAGTGCTCGGCTATGTCGCGCAAGTATTTGGGGCTGCCCTTCGACATTCATGGCGGCGGCGCTGACCTGGCATTTCCGCATCATGAGAACGAGCGCGCCCAGTCTGAGGCGGCGTGCGGCTGCACGTTTGCGAACCACTGGATGCACGGTGGCATGCTGCAGATCAACAAGGAAAAAATGAGCAAGTCGCTCGGTAACTTCATGTTGTTGCGTGACGTGCTTGAGACCACGCGCCCTGAGGTACTGCGCTTTTTGATGCTGCAGACCCATTATCGCTCTCCGTTGGACTTCTCGGAGGAGCGCCTGGGTGAGGCGGCATCAGCGCTTGGTCGTATTGAGAATGCGGTCAAAAATCTGGATTGGCAGTTGGCTAGCACTGCTGAGGTTGCGTCTGCGGTTGATACGGCGCGTCTGACTGAGCAAACAACGCGCGCGCGTGAGGCCTTTATTGAGGCCATGGATGACGACTTTAACGCCCCGCGTGCGTTGGGTGCGGTGTTTGATCTGGTCAACGACGTGAACGCAGAGCTTGCCGATAAAACAATTGCGCAAGCAGATGCTGAGGTGGTGCGCGAGGTGCGCGAAACCATCGTTACGCTCATGGGTGTGTTCGGCATTGATATTGATGCGCTGGCCACCGGCGAAGGTGAACAGGCCTATCCGGTTGAGGTGGTGGCACTTTCCGCTGAGCTGGCTGGATTTGAGGGCGAAGACGCTTTTGACGCGGTGGAGGCGCTGCTGGATGCCCGCGCGACGGCGCGTGCGAACAAGGACTGGGCAGTGGCTGACGCGGTGCGCGATGGCCTGGTGGGGCTTGGTTTTGTGATTGAGGACACGCCGCAAGGCGCTCGCGTGACGTTTGAGGGCTAGGGGTGCATTCGCGCCAGCGCGAGCCGGTGCTGGTGCAGAGCCGCTAATGGTTTTCGCCATCAAGAAGCGCTTCTAAGTCACTGCGCGAATGAATGTCTAGTTTCTTATAGATTGCTTGCGTGTGTGCGCGAACGGTTGACATAGTAACCACTAGTTCGTTCGCAATTGCCTTAGGGCTTTTGTTGCGCGCAAGCAGCTCAAGCGTCTCTTTTTCGCGCGAAGTAAGATCGTAGCGCGCTGCAATTTCGTTGCAGCGCGCTACGATTTTCTTATTGAATAAGCCGTGTGGATCTTCGTGAGGAATAAGCCCCCATGCGGTTTTAGCGTATTTGAGCGCGTTGGCATTGAGGGTAGTAAGCGCAATCATGAGAAAGAGGGCAACACCAATAATGCTAAACACAGACGCGTCGAATGCGATATGTGCCTGCCTGAGTGCAACTGCAACAATGCTTCCCACGCAAAAGCCAACAGAGCGCACTAGGAATGCCCCGCTAAAAATGCGATAGGGGGCAGCATTGATGGCCTTGCTGACCACGCAACTGCCCAGTGCCAAAAGGGCGTTGAAAAAGTACAACGCCGTGGATTGAAGAATCAGTGCTGGGAGAAAGTCGTTTTGCGTGGTGAGCGGAACAAGCAGTGCTGCGGTTACGGTGAGTGGAAAGGCAAAGCGGCTAATCCAATCCCAAATTGTTGTTGAGGTAACAACATGAGCATTAAGCGCGAGGAACAAAAAGAGCGCGATTCCCAGCAAGACACCAAAGATAAATGCCAAGCTGTGCGTGAGCGTTGCCGTGGTTATTGAAAGCGGAATGACGTGCATAAACCCAAGCGCAATTGCGAAGGAGGCAAGTGCTGCCACCAAAAGCACCACAGGTGTTGTGGTGTGCGAAGGTTTGGGGGAGGCAAGCCGAATACTTGTTCCGGTTTGGGTTAACGCGCTTCGCAAGGTTTGCTGTTTTAGGATTGCTGCCATGCAGCATAAGCTACTTGTCATAAGCAGTGCGTACGGTACGAGCATAGCCAGGAGTGAGGGTGGTGTGACAAACATACTGAAGAATCCCTGCACCAGTGTTATCGACACAACCAAAGCACCTGCAATAACAAGTGCTGTTGTGCGTGGTGTGACTAAGATGGCGAATTGACTGAGCGCAATGACAAGCATGATTGTCGTGGCCGCAATTATGAATTGAGCGAAAAAGATTGCAAAAGGAGATGTCGGCGTAGCTGCTTGGGCGAAATAGAACAAGCAAGAGCCAGCAACCAAAGCGGTGCTTGTGGCAAGGAAGAACATGCGCTGTCGCGTTCGGGTTTGCATGCAGGCAGCAAAGCCGATTCCAGGCAGCTTTACCAGGGCGCAGCCAAACACGACGCCAAACGAATGCGCAAGGCAGGTGTATCCTCTCACGATGTCGGCGCTTAATGTGTCGTAGACCAGGCTGCCAAGCTTCCAGTTTCCTGCTTCGTGGGCAAAGAGCGACGTTGCCATGATGCAGATGAGTGCGCTTGTGATAAGGATTAGCTCTTTGCGAGTAAGTGGTTCTTCTGTTGGTGTGGATGCGTCATGTCGCTTCGCCATCGTGCCCTCCTTGCTGTTTCATCTTATCCAAAAACGCAAAAAAGGCTATTAGTAGAATTTAACAATATATGTATTTCCCGATGTCAAAAGTGTAATAGGTATTGCTAATTACAATTTTTCGCCTCCTTACTAAACTCTCGACTCAAGCTCAATGAAGAGCACTTGTTTCATAGGCCGCGAACTGAAAGGGGAGTAGCTGCGGGCATGGACACAAGAGGTGAGAAGGTAAGAAAGGAGAGGAATATGAAGAAAATACAAGACCGGAGCACACCGCATTCGCGAAAGCGCATGACGGTAATTATTGCGGCTTGCATACTGGCGTTAACCCTTGCATTGTGGGGCTGTGCGCCTCAGACAACACAGGATGCATCTTCTGATGACGCGCAAGCGGGAGTGGCTGCCTCTGAATCAGAAGACGAAGTGCAGGCGCTTGGGTATCCGAACTTTACGGATCAGTCGTCGGGGCTTTTCCCGTCAACTTACAACAACGATATGCTGAATTCGGGTAACCGTGGTTGCAATTCTTGTCACGAGGATTTGTGGAATGTCATGAACCTCAAAGACGGATATACGCACATTTTGACACACGTTGGTTACGACAAGGCGCTGACCTATCGTGACTGCGAACCGTGTCATCGTGCGCATCGCTCAAAGTGCGGCCCGTACCTCGGTGACTTTATTCATGCAAGCCACTATGGCAATCAGGTCTTCATGGAGGCAGGTGGCAATTGCTGGAGCTGTCATGTAACCGATTCAGATGGCGCGCAGGGCGAATACCAGTTTAAGCTCTGGGATGACTTTGTTGATTCTGATTCGCTTGGTGGCTTCGTGAATGCCGCTGATGCTGAAGATTCTCGCTGGTGGGCTGAGTCTCGTGGATTCGACAATGGTTTTATTACCGAGGTCTCAACTGAGGTTGATCCGCAGATGACGGTGACCTTTGATCAGGCTATTACCGACGAAGAGGATGTCTTTATTGTCAACAACTGGGGTCCTGAAGTGACGGAGAAAGACGGTGAGCCTTATAGCTTTACCGAGGTTGCAAGCCAAAACACCGTCTCTATTACAGGTGTGAATGAGCCGAAGACCTTCACGACCGAAGAGATTGAGGCAATGCCGCAAACCGAGTTCACGTCCACCATTGCGTGTGCCACGAATGGCCTAGGTGGCTCGTTGTTGGCAAACATTCCTATGACCGGTGTTCCGATGTCGTACATTATTGAGCAATGCGGCGGATTGGTTGATGGCGTGGACACGGCGGTAGCACTTGGCGCTGATGGCTGGAACGGCTTTGGTCCGATGACCATGGCAAGCACCTACATTGAGGATGCGTATATCGTCACGAAGTATTACGGCAAAGAGCTGAGCGAAAACGATGGCGAAATGGTGCTGGTTTCACCCGGCAGCTCGGGAATGTGCAACGTAAAGCATCTTGCAAGCATTGAGTTTTCGCAGACCGGTGGAAGCGCGCCGCAGATTATTTTGAACAAGATTGGCGTTCTTCCGTATCCGGTAAATGGCATGTGGTTCCAAGAGGATGGCCTGAAGGCGAAGGTTGGTGAACCGGTTACGCTGAGTGGCGCTGTCTATTCGTTTAACCGTGTAGTTGGTGATTTGGCGACGATCAGCTTCAGCTTCGACATGGGTGTTACCTGGCAAGACTTTGATGTTGCAAGTGAAGTTGCAGATTTCGATCCGCATCAGTGGGTCACCTACAGCATTGATTGGACTCCTCAGATGAGCGGTACGTATCAAGTGAAAGTAAACGCAACTGATGTGGACGGCAATCAATTTGAAACTCCCATCACGCTGTTTGTGAATGTCGAAGAATAAAGAAGTAGGTGAGAAGATGAACGCTCAAACAATGCGGACAATCGGAGGCTTGATGGGCGCTGTGGCCTTAGTCTCTGGCAGTAGTACTATGGTTGCCCTGGCGGCTCCAAGCGATACAGCTCCAGAAGCGGTGGTGGCCAACGTAGAGCAGGGTGCCGGTGTTGAAACCCAGCGAAGCGTTGAGGGTACGTTTAGCTACACGCAAACTGTGCTTACTTCGTCTGATAGGATTTCGAACGTATTTTGCAAGGCTGCGCAAACATTGTGCACCTCAATGCCAAGCTATAGTGCCCAAGCAGTCACTACGCAACTCATTACGGTTACGGGAGCAGATCAGTTTGAGACAAGCGTGGCGGACATGGCGAATGCCGATGACGCACGGTCATATACTATGGCATGTTCATGTGCTACCAACCAAGCTGGTGGCGGTGCTATTGCAAATGCTGAAGTTGCAGGTGTTTCTTTGGCAAGCGTCATGGAGCAGGCAGGGGTGAGCATTTAAAAATAACAGAGCCAAAACAAGCATGCTTCGCACCGAGTTGTGCGGGCGGCATGCACTGATGTAAACAACTGACACGACTTCTGGCCTTTCTCCCTCAGTGCTGGAAGTCGTGTTTGTCTAGAGGGCTCTTGCCTCGGTCTCGTATAATAGCGGTATGAGAAACGTAGCGAACATATATAGCGAAGCCGCGCGTGCGGGTCGAAAGCCGATCTCGTTTGAGGTGTTTCCGCCCAAGGGGGATCTTACCCTTGAAACCGCGCGCGAGATGGCGGGGCACCTGGCGCAGGTGCACCCGGATTTTATTAGCGTGACGTACTCGGCGGGTGGCGGTGGCAACAAGCAGGCCACCGCCGCTATTGCGTCCATGATTCAAACTGAGTTTAGTGTGCCGACGGTGGCACACCTGACCTGCGCAGGCATGACCGAGGCGGACTATGCGCACGCGGTTGCAGAGCTTCATGAGTTAGGTGTACACAACGTGCTGGCACTGCGTGGTGACTTGCCTGAGGGCGAAGGGGAGCGCGCCGCTTACGCCCCCTTCACGCACGCGTACAACCTCTGCGAGCGCCTTGTGACCGACGGCTTTTGCGTGGGCGGCGCGGCGTACCCTGAAGGGCACGTGACCTGCTTTGACGATGTGGCCAACATCGCGCACCTCAAGCAAAAGCAAGACGCGGGCGCATCGTTTTTCATCACGCAACTGTTTTTCGACAATGATTGCTTTTATCGGTTCCGCGAGGCCGCTCAGGCGACGGGTATTACCACGCCGATCTCGTGTGGCATCATGCCGTTTTTGAGCAAGCAGCAAATTCAGCGCATGGTGTTTCTCTGCGGTGCGTCGCTTCCCGCACCCATCATCAAGTTGCTGGCGCGCTGGGAACATGACCCGGCGTCCCTTCGCCAGGCGGGTATTGAGTATGCGTGCAATCAGCTTGTCGACCTGGCGAAACAGGGCGTGGATGGCCTGCATGTCTACACGATGAATCATCCCGATATTGCGCGCGCGGCGGTTTGTGCGCTGCGCGAGTCAGGGCAGGTGTAGTACCTATGGCGCAGCTGGTGCGCCCTCAAGGGATCACGCTGGATCGAGACGAGGCGCTTCGCTATGTTGGTTACAGCGGCCAGGCTATCAGCGATGAGCTGCTTGAGCGCTTTGAGACGTTGGCGCAAGCTTGTGAGCGCGACTTGCACCCGACAGGCATCTGGGAGACGTTTCCCGCGCATGATGCGGCTTTAACAGGCATTTTGAAGGGCGAAGCCATAGCGAACCATCTTGCGGGTGCGCGCGAGGTGGCGCTTATGGCCTGCACGCTTGGTGCGGAGAGTGAGCGCGAGCTTCGCAAACATATGGCACTCAGTTCAGTTGATGGCGTGCTCTATGGTGCGTGTGCATCGGCGCTGGTGGAGGCGGTGGCCAACGCGGTTGAGGCTCAGGTGGTTGCTGCGGCTGCGGCGCGGGGGCTTCGCACGAATTTTCGCTATAGTCCCGGATACGGGGATTTGCCGCTTGACGTGCAGCCGGCGCTGTTGGGTGCACTTGGTGCGACGGCGCGCACAGGAATTGCGTGCACGGCGGATAATTTCTTGCTGCCCACGAAAAGCGTGACAGCAATCATTGGTTTGTTTGATGCCGACACACCTGTCCCGGGTGGGCGCAGCGCGTGTGCGACGTGTCAGCTGCGAACAACCTGCGAACTTCGACGGAAAGGAACTCCCTGTCATGGACATGCAACACGTTGATGCGGAGCGTTTGTCGGGTGTACGTCTTGCTGATGAGCACTTGCGACAAGCGCTTTTGGGACATGAGTTTCTCATCTTGGACGGTGCCATGGGTACGCAGATGCAAGCGCGCGGCTTGGCGGCGCCGGGGGTGGTTCCCGACCTGCTGAATTTCTCTGATCCGGAAGCTATTACCGAGATTCATGCGGCGTATGTGGCTGCTGGGGCTGAGGTAATTACCACCAACACGTTTGGCGCCAACGCGCTCAAACTTGAGGGGCGCGCCAGCGTGGATGAGGTGTATGCGGCAGCGGCTGCGTGTGCGCGAGCGGCAGGGGCGCGCTATGTGGCGGGCGACATCGGCCCGACTGGTGCGCTGTTAGAGCCGCTCGGCACGTTGAGCTTTGATGCAGCCTATGAACTGTTTGCGGAGCAGGTGGTTGCGGCGGATCGCGCAGGGTGCGACCTCATTTTGATTGAAACGCTGGCGGACTTGCGTGAGGCAAAAGCTGCACTGCTTGCCGCGCGCGAGCACACTGACCTGCCAGTCTTTATCACCATGACGTTTGGCGAAGACGGTCGCACGTTTTTGGGCACCCCTCCTGAGGTGGCGGCTGAAGTGCTTTCCTCGCTTGGTGCGCACGCGGTGGGGCTCAATTGCTCGCTTGGGCCTGACGAGCTGCTGCCGCTTGCGCGTGAAATGGCGCGCCGGGTGCGCTGTCCGCTCATGGTGCAGCCCAACGCGGGTATGCCGCGCATGGTGGATGGCCAGACCGTCTACGATGTCACGCCCGAACAATTCGCCACCTCAATGGAGGCCATGATTGCAATCGGCGCCAGCATGCTGGGCAGCTGTTGCGGGAGCAGCCCTGAGTTTACGCGTGCTCTGCGAGCAGTGGTAGACGCTGCAGGAGCGCCGCGTGCGCGTGCCTATGAGCCGGCGCTGGTGCTGGCCAGCGCACAGCAGGCGGTAGTGCTGGCGAAGGGGAGTGCGCGTGTTGCCGTGATTGGCGAGCGCATTAATCCTACGGGTAAGCCTAAGCTACAAGCGGCGCTTCGTGCGGGCAACTTCGACTATCTGGTGGGCGAAGGCGTGGCGCAAGCCGAAGCGGGCGCTGACGTGTTGGACGTAAACGTGGGGTTGCCGGAGCTGGATGAGGTGGCCACGCTCTCGCACGCGGTGGATACGCTGGCATCCACGCTGACGCTGCCGCTGGTGTTTGACTCATCGGATGTAGTTGCGCTTGAGGTGGCCGTGCGCACTTACGCCGGAAAGCCGCTCATTAACTCGGTCAACGCCAAGCGCGAGAGTCTGGATGCGGTGTTGCCGCTGGTCAAGCGCTATGGATGCGCGGTGTTAGGCCTCACCCTTGATGAGGAGGGCATTCCGCCCACGGCCGAGGGCAGACTGCGCGCAGCTGAGCGCATTGTGGAGGCGGCCGAGGCAGCGGGCATTCCGCGTGAGGACGTGGTGATTGACTGTTTGGTCATGGCGGCGGCCACCAATCAAGACGAAGCGCGCGAGATTCTGCGCGCGGTGTCGCTGGTGAAAGAGCGGTTGGGTGTGCGCACGGCGCTCGGGGTGTCGAACATCAGCTTCGGGTTGCCGCAGCGCGGGCTTATGAACGCGACGTTTTTGGCAGCCGCGTTCGGTGCGGGGCTTGACCTGCCGATTCTCAATCCGCTTTCGGCGCGGTATCGCGATGTGGTGGCGTCGTTTAAGGTACTGAACGGCCAAGACGAAGGCTCGCGTGACTATATAGCAGCCTACGCCGACACTGTGGATCCGTACGCGCCTGCGCCTGCGACTGGTACCACAGTCGCTGCAGCCGCTGCAGCCGCTGCAGCCGCCGCGCCCGCCTTCGCCATCTCGGTGCCACCAGCTTTGGCTGACGCGTCCGAAGCAGTCAACGCGATGATCCATCACATCCTCTCCGGACAGAAAGGCCCCATGGCGCAAGCCACCGAGGCGCTTTTGGAGACACATGACGCGCTGGATGTGGTTAACGGGATTTTCATTCCCGCGCTGGATGAGGCGGGGGAGCGTTTTGATCGTGGCGAATTCTTCTTGCCGCAGCTCATGGCATCAGCTGAGGCGGTTAAGGCAGGCTTTGATGTCGTGCGTGCGCGCATGGAGAGCGCCCCTGATGCGGCGGCACCTGCTGCACAGCGCACGGTAGCGGTTGCCACGGTTAAGGGTGATATTCACGACATCGGCAAAAACATTGCCAAGATGCTGCTGGAAAACTACGGGTATAACGTTGTTGACCTGGGGCGCGATGTGTCGCCTGAGGCAGTAGTTGCGGCCGTGCAAACACAAGGGATTCGCCTCGTGGGGCTTTCGGCGCTCATGACTACCACGGTTAAAGCTATGGAGGAGACGGTAAGCCTGTTGCATGAGCGCGTGCCGGATGCGGCGGTGATTGTGGCTGGCGCGGTACTCACGCCCGAATACGCGCGTCAAATTGGTGCGGACTTTTACGCTAAAGATGCCGCGGAGACGGCGCGCATTGCGGAGCGATTTTTCGCCAGCTAATTTGACGGCTTATTCGCCCAATAGTTCGCCCGTTACTTCGCCACCTTTATGTGGCACGAGAAGCGTGTATAAAAATTCGCTAACGAATCTTTGAATTGCGCCAGTAACGCGTCGCTGACTTGCTATGATATGCACATGGATAAAACCCGACGAAAGGGGTTGAAATGGGAACGAAAGCTACTGAGGCACTCGACATTTCATTTGAGGAGTTGACGCCCTATCTGCACACCAACCATTCGGTGTACATGGACGTTGACGGAGCCACCTACTACCTGACCGACGTGAACGACAGGTATTGGCGCGCACAGGACACCACGCAACTCAATGAAAAGGGTCATTACGTGGACGCAAGTGAGCTCGTGCCAACTATTAGCGAGTTTTTGACGCTTCCTTTCATGGGCGATGCATCCATTACTGACGTGTTTGATGATGCGGTCTTTTACGCGTCTGAAAAGGCATAACGCCACTTGTTGTAAACGGACAACTTCATAGAGCGCATGCTCACAGAAACGTGTAAGCCGGCGGACAACTCGCCGGCTTTTTTGTGCACGAGCGCGCGGCGGAAACCCTTTGGCAATAATCAACACGTAAACTGATCAACAATCATTCACGCATCCACCAGCGCATTCGCGCACGAAAGGGGCACCATGACATACTTACCGCAGGCACAAACGACCGCTTGGCAGCAGTCTGATGAGATTGATTTGGCGAAAACCGCCGTGTTAGTCATTGACATTTTGGGTGGAGATGGGGACGTTTTGCCTGGTCTTGGCGAAATGGCTCAGAATGCTGTGTGTATTTGTGCAGCCGCGCGCAAAGCCGGCGTGCCGGTGATCTTTAGCTGCGATGCGCATTTGCCAGGCGTTGATAAAGAGCTTGAGCTATGGGGCGAACACGGCATCAAGGATACCGATGCAGCACAACCGCTTGCGCGCCTTGGGGTGAGCGAAGGGGATTTCGTGGTACCGAAGCGTCGCTACGATGGGTTCTTCCAAACGGATCTGGATTTGCTGTTGCGTGAGCTGGGTGTGGACACGCTGATTGCGTTTGGCGCTGACACCAACATCTGCGTGCTGCAAACGCTTGCAGGCGCCTACTTCAGGACGTATAAGAGCATCGTTCCGGCAGACGCGTGTGCGACGTTTTTGATTGGCACCCAGGAGGCAGGACTTGAATACTTTACGCGCTGCTATGACTCGCGCGTGGTCACCACCGACAAGGTGCTGGAGTATCTGGGGTAGTGTGCCAACAATAGACTAGCTTTACGAAGCGTCCGGCTTGTTTGGGTCGGACGCTTTTTGCTTTTAAAACGTTTCTGAACAGGCTGTTTTAAGAAATTCCGATTTTTTTTATCAAAATGTCCAAGGTTGGGACACCCTCGTACTATTGCATTAGTTATACTGGTACGAACTGTTGATTCGGTCAAGGTTTGAGAGGGATTGTCGAAGAAACAAAAGAGCCCCGAAGGGCTCTTGGTGAGTCAAGGTTTGCCCCCTACGGGGCGTCCCAGATGGGACATTTAAGACTAAGTCTTTATTTTGACTCGCTGTGACATCTTGACTGGTATCAAGACGTGCTTACTGTAACACAGAGGCAAGCGAAAGGAAAGATATGAATCTTCGAAACGTGGGTGACTATAACATTTCGTTCGACATTGGCACTAATTCAGTTGGTTGGTGCGTAACTGATAGTAAAGGTGCGCTTTGTCATTTCAATAAAAAGCCCACGTGGGGAAGTAGGCTTTTCCCAGAAGCTCAGAAAGCAGCTGAAGCTCGCGTCCACAGAGGGCAGCGTCGTCGCTATGATAGACGCCGTCAGAGGCTTGATCTTTTGCAAGGTCTTTTCGCCTCTGAAATGAATGAGCTTGATCCAGAATTATTCATCCGCCTTAATCAGTCACGACTTTTGAAAGAGGATCGCCAAGAAGGACAGAGTGAGCACCTTTGGCCATTCTTCAACAATGAAGACTTCACAGAAGTTGATTACTATGAGAAATTCCCAACCATCTATCATCTTCGCCACTATTTGACGGAAAGCGACGAGAAAGCTGATCTTCGACTTATCTATCTGGCTTTTCACAACATCGTTAAGCACCGTGGAAACTTCTTGCAACAAGACAACAAAACGCTTTGTGCGCGTAACGCCAGCGTTGATGATTCAATTGAAGAGTTCTGCTATACGTTGGCCGAATGGTGTGAGGCGCAGGGAATTCTCTGTTCTGCAGAAGAAAACTGTGATCAAATCTGTGAGGTTCTCAAGCAGACACAGGCATCCAAGACTCAGTTGCGAGAACAGGTCGTGCCACTGCTTGGTCTGCAAGTCGGTGAAAATGCTGACCAATACGATAAAAATACGCTTGGAAGAATGGCGAAAGCGCTTGCTGGATCTCTTGTTGGAGCAAAATCCGAATTTGCGCACGTATTTTATGTGGTCGAAGAAAAACCTGAAAGCGTCACCACCAACATTTACCTTTCAAAAGATGATCAGGTTGAAGCTTTAGAAGAGGCTCTTTCTGACGAATCGTTACCACTGTTTAATGCGGTCAAGCGTGTTTATTCTTCGTATGTACTCCAAGAGATTTTGAGTATGGCTCCCAACCAGACTATTTCTGCGAACAAGGTTAAGGAGTACGAAAAATACCGAGACGACCTTCGCACGCTCAAAGATCTTGTGCGCGAGTATTGTCCTGATAAGTACAATGAGTTTTTCCGAGGCGAGCTGTACGAGAAGCTTTATCCAGGTGAAAAGCCAAAATACAATGTTGAGAAAGCAGCTGGTTATACGCTGTACAACGAGATGCGTAAGCGCTCATATGATGATTTCCGCAAGGACGTTGAAAAGCTTTTTGCTGGAACGGAGGCAGTGGGGGACTCTCGTTATCTGTGCATGATGGAAGAGTTTGAGAACGAACGCTTCTTGCGCAGACTTAAAACCAGCGACAATGGTGCGATTCCTTTCCAACTTCACCTTGAAGAAATGAATGACATCATTGATAGGCAAAAGAAATACTATCCTTTCCTGGAGGCTGACAGGGACAAGCTTAACTCGCTCGTTTCTTTCCGCATTCCTTATTATGTGGGACCGCTTACGCGGGTGAACGCGCGTAAAGCTAACGACAAGGAAGATGGTGAGCCGAGATTTGCCTGGTCGGTTCGTCTTGAAGGCAAGGAAAACGAAAAGATTTATCCCTGGAACTGGGAAGAGATTATTGACAAGAACGAAAGTGCCGAGCGTTTTATCAAGCGCATGACTGGCATGTGCACGTACTTGCAGGGTGAACCCGTATTGCCGAAATGCTCGCTTTTGTATGAAGAGTTTTGTGTTCGCAATGAGCTGAATGGCGCTCACTATACCGAAGATAGGGACAAATCGTATCGTTTTGACTATAGCGATCGTGATGGCATCTTTGAGGATTTATTCAAGAACGGCAGCGTTTCGTATAGCAAAGTCAATGACTGGATGGCCAAAAATCGCAATAACTCGCATGTTCACACGAGTGGCGGGCAAGGAGATAAAGGTTTCGAATCAAGGCTGTCGTCGTATCTGTTCTTCAAGAAAGACGTTTTTGGTGTTGATGAGATTCCCGAGTCTGACTATCCCATGATTGAGCAAATTATTCTTTGGAATACGCTTTTCGAAGATCGAGATATCTTGCGTCAGAAATTGAAAGAAACCTATGGCGATAGGCTTGATGACGCCCAGATTAAGCGCATTTGTCAGAAACGGTTTACCGGTTGGGGAAAACTGTCAAAGAAGTTTTTGACGGGCATCAAAACGCAGACCGATAACGGTGAGTTTTCTCTCATGGATATCTTGCGTGAAGGCAACCAAAACAATGGTCAGATTGGCAAGGCCATGGTTTTGATGGAAGCTTTGCGTGATGATAAGCTTGATTTCCAGGGCATTGTAGACAGCATTAATGCTGAGAAAATGAAGGATGGCAACTCTCTGGCTTTGGAAGACTTGCCTGGATCTCCTGCTATTCGGCGCTCAATCAATCAGGTGCTGAGCATTGCGGATGAAATTGTTGGCATAGTTGGTCATGCTCCAAACAATATTTATATTGAAGTGGCGCGATCTGATGACGAGGATAAAAAAGGAAAGCGTACGACTAGCCGAAAAGAGAGCCTGAAGGCGCAGCTTAAGTCGCTTAAAGATTCTGGTTCGGAGTTCTGGAATCAAAAGCTTGATGAGGAGCTCAAAGAGCACGGCGGTAATCTCACGGAGAAACTAACGCTCTATTTCATGCAGGGAGGAAAATCGCTGTATTCTGGGAAGCCGCTTGATATTGATCAGCTTTCAAAATATCAAGTTGATCATATTCTGCCGCAATCCTATATCAAGGATGACAGTTATGAGAATAAAGCACTTGTTCTGGCGGAGGAAAATCAGCGCAAGTCTGATCAGATGCTCCTCCCGCAAGACGTTCGAACGAAGATGAAGTCATATTGGAGAGCGCTACACGACGCAAAACTGATTGGTGATAAGAAGTTTAATAATTTACTGCGTTCGGAAATTCGCGATAAGCAGCTCAAAGGCTTTATCAACAGGCAAATTGTTGAGACCAGCCAAAGTATAAAAACGGTTCAAACGATGCTAAAAGCTAAATATCCTGATACGCAGGTTGTATCAGTGAAGGCAGACTTGAGCCACGAACTCCGCGAAAAGGCGGATTTCCCGAAGTGCCGTGAGGCAAATGATTTTCATCATGCACATGATGCATTGTTAGCTTGTCAAATCGGGCGTTTTATTCAGCTGCGTTACCCGGAAATGCATGAAAATCCGCTCAAGTATCAGCATCTGATGCGTCGATATATCCAGGATGAGCAGCAGCACGTGAAAAGTGGGCATATGCCATACGGAACCTCGTTTGTTATGTCCAGCTTCATGAAGACGCGCTTCGATAAGGAAACTGGCGAGATTTTCGAAAACGGCGATATTTGGGATGCTGATTTTGAGATTGCACGAATCCGCAAATACCTCAATTACCGTCAATGCTACATCTCACGCATGCCCGAAGAAACAAGCGGTGCGTTCTGGGATGCAACGATTTATTCGCCGCATGATGGAAAGAAAAAGGATCAGCTCAAGCTTCCGCTCAAAAAAGGACTTGATCCGAAGAAGTACGGCAGTTATTCACGTGAACAATTCGCTTACTTCTTTGTATATGAAGCAGAGTCAAAAGGTAAATCTATATTTGAATTTGCTCCTGTGCCCGTAAGTGTTGCTGCAGCTCTTGCAAGTGATCCGAGTGCGCTTGAAGTGTATGCCCAAGGTCTTGCTCAAGAAGTGGGTTCTGAATTCAGGCGAGTAGTTCGGTCTAAGATTTATAAGTATCAGCTCATTGAAACGCAGGGTTCTCGTCTATATATCACGGGCAAAAAAGAGGTTCGCAATGGTATTGAACTAGCCTTTGATCAATACGAGACAGGTATTCTGGCGCGAATTGTTTTGGATCTTGATGAAGAAAAGACTAACAAATACCCAGCGACTGATGAAGAGATCGCGTATCTGTATGACTGCGTGTGTACGGGCATGAAAAAATATGCGCCGCGACTTGCAAGTGCATTAAAGATTGGTGAGTGGGATTTAGAGTACGCAGAATGCAGTTTGCAGGATAAGGAGAAGATCCTTCTGAGCTTAATTGCGATTACTAATGCGAAAACTAATATGATCAATTTAGCCGCCATGAAGCTAGGAAAAGCCCTAGGCTGCATGAGGATAACCTTCGAAAAGCTCGCAAGTGAGTCCGGGGTTGATATTATTGATCAATCTGTGACGGGTATGTTCGAAAGGCGGACGCATATTGGCCTTTAGAACAGTTTTTATAGAAAGCCCTTGCCGTCTGTCGTATAAAAGCGGATATATGGTTGTGCGCAAAGAAGACGATACGGCCAAGATCCATCTTTCAGAGATATCGACAATAATCTTGCACACGATGCAAGTATTTATCAGCGCATATTTGATGGCGGAATTGTCGAAGAATAAGATTTCTTTGGTCGTAAGCGATGATGCGCATAATCCTATTGGGCAATATTTGCCGCTGTATGGCGCGCATAATACCAGTAAAAGAATCGCTGAACAGATAGCATGGGGTGAACCTATAAAAAAGCGTGTATGGCAGCACATCGTGAAAGACAAAATAGAAATGCAACGCCAGTTTCTTGCTGAGCGAGACTATGAGCTGGCTGCCAAGCAACTACAAACTGCTGTCTCTGAAGTTCGATCTGGCGACACAACCAACAGGGAAGCGCATGCTGCAAGGGTTTATTTTTCGGCTTTATTCGGTTCGGAATTCTCGCGCGATGACGATACTTCTACTAATGCTGCTCTTAATTATGGGTACGCAGTTTTGTTGTCAATCGTGAATCGGGAAATTGTTTCTCGTGGAGTATTAACTCAGATTGGAGTCTGTCACCGCAATGAGTTCAATCAGTTTAACTTAGCGTGTGATTTGATGGAGCCATTTAGGGTCGCTGTTGATAGATTGGTTGTAGATAATCTGACGGTGGATTTTGACTCTGACATGAAGCGTGTTTTGGCTGATCTTGGAAATGTTGCAGCGTATTATAAGGAAGGTACTTATAGATTAAATTCTGTTATCTCTTGCTACGTCCAACAGTGTTTGAATGCTCTGAATAAAAAGATTGCAGTAGAGGAAATCGAATCATTTAGGCTTTTATGACAATGACTAGCTCAAGGGTACGATATATGAGACTACTCGTGTTTTTTGATCTACCGGTGGAGACTGCGGCACAAAGAAAGGCATACCGTCTTTTTAGAAAGCACCTCATTAAAGACGGCTTTCTTATGTTGCAGGAATCGGTGTATGTGAAGCTGGTAGTTAATGATGGCGCAGCAGGCGCAACCATTATGCGATTGCGTAAGACCAGACCTTCGGAGGGGCTTATCCAGGTGCTAAAGATTACGGAAAAACAATTTGCAACTATGGATTACATAACTGGTAATCGTGAGGCATATGATGAAGTTGACACAATGGAAGAGTTCGTGGTTTTGTGAGACTGGTTTTTGATGGGATAGAGACACCGATAGAAACATCACACATCAAAGCCACAACGCTTTATATAGAGAACAGTGTGTTGTTTGGCCGTGTCTGTAATTCTCTTTGTTCGGGTGTGGGGCGCGATGCTGAAGAGCCTTATACGATTTGGATAGATGGAGTAGAAAAAAAGCCGAATGATACTTTATTGGTTATCGCAAACCCTTTTGATCTACCTTGGAATGATAGGCGACTGAGCTCGGCTCTTTTCGACAGAATGAAGGGGTTACTTTTTGAGGATGAAGAGTTAAGGGGAGAAGTTGAAGCTCTGCGGCAAGAAATTGATTCAAAGCTAGCCATTCTTGAGTTTCAATTGTACGGTGATTATGAGTTTGGACTAGAATGGGATCTGCGTAATTACCTGAAAGCTTTCGGGTTTGCGGCGTCGCATTCTGCGCAAATATCGCTCTTTGACAACCTCATAAGTTTTGTTAATTATGTATCAGATTTGAGCCTCAATCTGGTCTTGATTTTCGTGAATTTGCGAACTTTTTTGAGTGAAAGAGAGTTATATGAGTTGCAAAGTCATATAATTTTCTTAGAAATAGAGTCCTTGTTTTTGGAGGGATTGTCGACTCAAGAGTGTTTTGCGAACGAACAAGTTTTATATATTGATCAGGACTTATTAGAGAGTTTTAAATCTGGCCAGTCCGAATTTCCGTCTTCCACGCTGGGAAGATTTAGTTCCAACGGTTTTGGAGCTGTGACATTCTGACTGGTAGTCAAACAAGGTTTGCCAGGATACCCTTGAGGACGGTGTTTTGGAGCTGTGACATTCTGACTGGTAGTCAAACACAGGTCTGCATCCTCCTCATTGAACTTTGTTTTGGAGCTGTGACATTCTGACTGGTAGTCAAACCGCCATAGCCTCTCGCCTCGCCGC
>CAJTML010000030.1 GCA_910577495.1 uncultured Eggerthellaceae bacterium | reverse complement strand
AAGAGCAATTCTTCAAGCGTGTCGGGGGTGAGGTTTAAAAGCTCGTTGCCGGGACGGTGGAGCAAGACCTTCTTAAGAGGCTTGATCTCGCTCTTGACGTTTACGCCAGCCATAAGCAACCCTCCTTAAAATCATATGCATTTTATGCATTTTCCAAAAAACTAATCGCGTGTTTACCGTTGCGCACCGGGTAAACGCGAATGAATTAAAGTTCGCATGAAGTTAACCAAAAAGCAACCACAAATTATCAACAGTCTTGTATCGCTTTTGAACCACCCGTTATTTCCTTGCGTTTTACCCACGAAAGGTTGACCACTTCATATTTTCACCACAATTTTTGACGCCAAAAGAAGGCAACTGTATGACAATTTTTTTCTAAATTTTTGGGGTTGACGGGGATTTTAAGTGACATCGATTTGATGGCATATGTACCAGGTTGCATAAACAATCAAATTCATGCATTTCGCAAATTGCGCATGCGCTCCCCTGCTTATTATCGGACTTCACACCCAAGAGCGAGACATTCTTTGAGCCAATTTTGCATCTCATCAGCCACACCGTTTTTCTTGCGCTATAATCGGAAAAGTTGTGCGCCCATGGCTCAACGGATAGAGCAACGGACTTCTAATCCGTAGGTTGTAGGTTCGATTCCTACTGGGCGCACCATTTGTATTTCAGGGCGTCTCTTTCTTTCGCCAGATTCCAGTTTTGCATCAGTTTCTCCAATTGCATGCAGATTCTTGTAGGGTATTCCTCAGTCAACCGGAGACACTCCCGTACACCACGATGGATCGGGAATATGTACCCCATAAGGAGTCCAAATGAAAACGATTGAGAATGCTGAACTGTTTTATAAACCTACGTGCCCGTTTTGCCACAAAGTGCTCAATTTCATGCAACAAAACGATATATCGCTTCCGCTCATAAACACCCTTGAGGGTGACAATCGCGAAAAGCTCATCGCGCTTGGCGGTAAGGCACAGGTGCCTTGTCTGACCATCGACGGAAAACCGCTCTACGAATCAGACGACATCATTGCGTATCTAAAACAAGCTTGTTGCTAGGGATACAAGAGATAAAAGAGTGGTCGGGGCGACAGGATTCGAACCTGCGACATCCTGCTCCCAAAGCAGGCGCGCTACCAGGCTGCGCCACGCCCCGACAAATAAGATGGAGCGGGTGACGGGAATCGAACCCGCGTGGCGAGCTTGGAAGGCTCGAGTTCTACCATTGAACTACACCCGCATCTCATAACGGCTTTACACATTATAGCCTAAGTTTTTCAAATAGCTGAAAATTCTTGAGAATATTCGATAATCGTCATGATGCCTATGAGATCGTCATCATTTCCCGCAAGGCACGCAAAGCGTTTCCCCTGTGTGAGACGCGATTTTTGTCTTCAGGAGCAACCTCTGCTAACGTGCAAGTCCGATCAAACACATCCGGATAAAAGAGCGGATCATAGCCAAATCCACCATCGCCACGCTCGTCAGTTCCAATGACGCCTTCGACACTCCCCTGCGCTACAAACTCAGCACCGGTCGCATCGTAAAAAACGATCGTACACACAAAGCGAGCCGTACGATCTTCAGTACTCACGCCCTCAAGCTCTGCGAGCAGCAATTGATTGTTTTCTGCATCGGTTGCATCTTCGCCAGCAAAACGAGACGAATAGACGCCAGGACGCCCCCCAAGCGCATCCACCACGAGCCCTGAATCGTCCGCCAAAACCGCACACTCCGGGCACAGACTGCGAACTGCCTGCGCCTTTATACGCGCGTTACCTTCAAAGCTGTCAGCATTTTCCTCAGGATCTGACGTGATCCCCATTTCAGCAAGTGTCTTAAAGTCCCAATCATCAAAGTTCAAAATCTGGCGAATTTCAGAGACTTTATGCTTATTATTGCTAGCGATTACGACCGTTTGCATCATATTTCCTATCTCAAGTGCTTGCGAAAAGTATTTTCAGTGCAGGTGGCGTGGGTAGTATTGCAGGTTTTGGGACTGCCTTCTAATCAAAACTGATTGACGTTACGTGCTCAATGGGCTGACGAAATGCTCTGCTGCCAAACGACTTGAATTCTTCGGTGTTTTCGCCCGTCGTAAAAAACTCATACGTAGGCAGCTGATCATCGGCCGCAAGCGTTCCTTGGCGCGTAAGTATTTCAGCAACGTCTTTCGCAGCTTCCGCAGCCGAAGAAATCAACGTTACATCCCTGCCGACAACGCTCCCAATGAGCGCTTTGAGCAAGGGAAAATGCGTACACCCCAACACGAGCGTGTCGATATCGCACCTCCTGAGCGGCTCCAAGTATTCGCGCGCAATCTCTTGGAAAGCGGGGCGCACATACACTTTCGACGCCAAAGACGTGTAATCTTCAATGGGACCTTCCGCCATACGAATACCTTGCTCGGCAATTTCAACAAAGCGCGGTGTTGCCGTAGAAAAAACCGTGATACCAGCATCAATGTGGCGAATAGCGTCGGTATAGGCGTTTGACTCGACCGTTGCTTTTGTGGCAATCACACCAACGCGCTTATTCTTGGTGGTTTGCGCTGCGGCACGAGCGCCCGGCTCTACCACACCAATGACGGGTACGGGAAATGTTTGCTGCGCATGAACCAGACCAGCGGCAGTTGCGGTATTGCACGCAATGACAAGCATCTTTACGCCCTGGTCAACCAGCCAGCCCCCGATCTGCTGCACGAATCCGTCCACCTCGGAAAGTTTGCGCGGGCCGTAGGGACAACGCGCGGAATCACCAACATAGATGATGGATTCATGCGGAAGCGCTTTAGCGATAGCACGGGCAACGGTCATGCCGCCAAACCCCGAATCAAAAATGCCAATTGGTGCACAGCTTGAAATGTTGTTCTGACTATTCATACTGTTAGTATACCCTAGCACTGAACAAGAAAATAAAACCCTTGTCTACACCACATGGTGTTTACACCAATGCGGCACGTAGCGATACCCGGATTTGAAGAGATAAGAGCATCTGTCATGTCGAAATCACATGCTGAAAAGAAGACCAATGCCATTCGCGAAGTGGAGGCCGCTGGCGTACCTTTTGAGGTTCGCTATTTCGAATGCCCCGAAGCACTCTCAGGAGTTTCAGTTGCAAATCTTTTGGGGCTTGATCCTGACAAAGTTTTCAAAACGCTGGTCACACAAGGCAAAACTGGACAGCATTACGTCTTTATGATTCCAGTTGATTGCGAACTTGATCTCAAAAAGGCAGCTCATGCTTGTGGCGAAAAGTTCATTGCTATGATCAAATCAAAAGAGCTGTTACCGCTCACTGGCTACATCCATGGCGGATGTTCACCCATTGGCATGAATAAGCTCTTCCCCACCTATCTGGATGAAACAGCACAACTATATGACACCATCACGTTTTCAGGAGGAAGACTAGGGTGCCAACTTGAAATGGCACCCCAAGATCTTATTGGATTAGTAGATGCGGCGTATGCAGATCTGACGGTCGTATAACAGCATGACAAACAAGCGATAGCTGAGACAACTAAGCGCTTTTGCTTTCGCCCACTAATCTACGGCCTACCAGTGGCTCACGACAACGTCGCCCTCTTCAATGAGGTCATAGAGCTCTTTGGCCTTATCAACAGGTAAGTTTACGCAGCCGTGACTACCAAAGCCTTCTTTGAAACGTTCGCCACCAAATTCACTCTGCCAATCAGCATCATGCAAGCCGATTGCATTGCCGTCAAAGGGCATCCAGTAGCGCACTTCGGTCTCGTAAATGCGTTTGTCGCCTTCGTAACCAATGAGCTTTGAGGGGCTAGCTTTGCGATTGAGCCAAAAAACACCTGTTGACGTGTCATGTTCGCCATCCGGCTCACCAGAGACACAATCTGACTCCCATACAAGCTTACCCTCGTCGTCATAGAGGCGGACATATTGTTCGGTCAGATCAATATCCAGATAGCGCTTGCCCCAGTCTTGCTCACCAGGAGCGGTGTAGGCATCACCCTCGGACAACGTAGGCACGGCAATGGTTTCAACAGCGCCATTATCCACCGCTTCGCGCACCATCGTCTGGAGCGCTTCGCCATCTACTTCCCAACCATAAATGCCACCATCAACGGTGCACTCTTTGCCATCGGGGCGCTTATAGGTGCGTTGCGTGCCAACGGTTGAGCAATCTTCCACCAATTTATTGACCCATTCGGTCAACTTTTCGGTATCAAGGGTTGCCTGCAAATTCTCGTCAATCGTGATCCACTGAGACAGCAGATCAGCATTAATCTGCCCTACCTCAATACCATCCATATCAAGCTGCAAATCAGCCATAATCATAGTGTTCGCTTGTGCTGCAGCATCAGCAAGACGCTGGTCTGAGGAGGTTACCTCCGGTTGCAAGAGGTCTGCTTCGCTCAGCTTCGCTTGAGAAGAAAGTGCAATGATAGCCTCGTCGGCAACGCGAATGACCGCATCAGGATCAAGTGCCGTGCCGGGCTTTTCCGAGCGAACCACAAATGAGTGCGTCGTTGCATCGTAACCTATGGAGGCGTTGGTTGGCTGCTCTGCATTGGCGTTAAACTCCTCTACCGCAGCTCTGATAACATCACCCAAACCAGAGTTATTGTAGGTGGTTACCAGCGCACCTGTTTCGTCATGAGCTTTTTGCAGCTCATTTGGCCAATCCCACGGGTTTTCGTGCGAAAGCGCTGCGCGTACAACCGCCTCCGCATCAATGGCCAAACCTGCATCAGAGGCAGTCAGCTCCAGGTCAAATCCATCTCCAGTGATAGTAAGCTCATATCCTGCAATAGATTGCTCAATGGCTTCTTGTGCCTCATCAGCAGTCATAAGCGAGACATCCAAGTTGCCAATTTTGGTTTGCGGCATGAAGCGATCAGTAAAATAAATTGCCACACCTGAATAAGCAGCTACCGCCAACACGAGCAACACGCCTAAGGTGATGGCTAAAATCTTTACCGCCCCATGCTTTCTTCCATGACGCTTCGCATTTGACATATCAATCTGGCGAACAGGCGTTGTCAGCGCAGGGGTAAAAGCGCCCTCACGTGCAGGCTCAGAGCTAACCGACACAGGCGCAGCATCCACCTCGTTTTCGGGGGTAGCTACTGGCTCAAGCTGCTCGGTCTCTTCGGTTGCCTTTGCAGGAAGATCATATGCTGACGTGCTTTTTTTACTTGCGTTATGTGAACGTGAACCCGCTGCGTGGCGGCCACGTGAGCTCATTTTCTTCTTCTTATCCATGTTCTCTCTCAAAAACGAATCGTCTTTCCATTGTATCAGTTGCGGTTCGTTCGAAAAACGGTCCAGCGTCTACAATACGGATAGGCGCCCCGAAAGGTAACAATTGTTATAAATCTCCACGATAAATCTGCGAGCAGTTCGAGGCTGCCACCATCTGAAAAGCCGCGGAATCTCCTGCCAATAACCTCAGGGCTGAGCCGGCAAAAACCGCGCTACAAGGCGTATGGGGTTGCCAAAAGCCAGCTGACTACTTCGCCGTTTGTAGGGTATTTTTGGACAACCTGTAACCTCATCTATTCGCCAAGTGCTCTATGATTATAGACGTATGTATGAGCGACGCGTTTCGCGCCAAGAGACAAACAAGGAGGCCGCATATGAGCCTAGAAGACGAGCTTGCAGACTTAGAGTCTGGGGCAGAAACCGACGCTGAACAAATTGACGAAGAAACTGAACTTGAAGACGTTGAGTCTTATCTTGATGATGAGGTCATGGATCCCACCGATCTCACAACCGATCTTGAGCACGCGTACCGCACGTTTGAGTCAAACAGCGGCTACGAGGGCGAAGAGGTGGATCCCACGGCATCGGACTTGATTGAGGAAACCATTATGGATGATACGGGAATGTATCTTTCCGAAGAGGGATACCATGTCGTTGACCCTGATGGTGACGACACCTCACTTGATGATCTTCCCAACGAGGGCGTCATGGATGACTACGACGTTGATGACCTTGCTGAAGAATCTGAAGAAGTAACCCTCGTTGAACCTTCAGATAACGACTATGGCTTTGAAGTTGTTGAGCTGGAACTCAATGATGATGACATCGTTCGCTATATCGTTAACAAAGATGACGAAGAGATTGGGTTTGTGCTTCTCGAAGATGGCGAAGAAGTTGAGTATTACTACGTTGAAGATGAGGATGAAATCCTTGACGAAGACGACGATGATGACAACGAGTTTGATTTAGGCATCACCAAAGAAGGCGTTGCTGCGGCCACCTCTGACATGAACGCAATCTACAAAGATGGTGTGGCAGTAGCAGCCGAACTCAAAGATGCTTTTGACGACATCAAAGGCGCGTTGGACTTTTCATTCCTTAAGAAAAAGTAGTGTTGGGCGCGGAGAAATAAACTCCGCGCTTGCATCTCATTGAGGAGGCTGTTAGTATGTCTCTCCTGCCTTTTCGGCAGCGCACATTGACAATGGTGGATCAGTGTTCCTATTCGGGGGCGACTGGTTTCGACATGGTATGTTTGAATTGAGGAGCAGGTCGTGGTCTCCTCGCCACGTTAAACAGGGGTAAAGTCAATTTAATTGGCAAAAATAACACTCAGAGCGCTCCGGCGCTCGCCATGGCTGCTTAATTGCGCCTGGCCGCCAATCTTGAGAAGTCCCCGACTCAAGTGCGGTGTCATTTTAGGGGAATGCATCTAAACACGTAGCCAGTATGGTTTAGATAAAGATTGAACTGACTCGGTTAGGTTTCGTTTGTTTATGGACCAAACCTTTCTTAAACTTTGACCATAGACTAAGCTTGTAGGTGCCTCAAGGATGATATAGTATGGACCGGAGTTCGATTCTCCGCGCCTCCACCATTACAAATTCGCCCGATGACCTGCGGTTTTAAGTCATCGGGCTTCTTTTTGCATATGCCAGATTTGCTTTATCTACTGCGCTCTTTAAGCGCGCGCTCAACTTCGCGTTTTGAATCACGAGCTGCCATTGAGGCACGCTTGTCATAGAGCTTCTTACCGCGGGCAAGCGCAATTTCAACTTTCACGCGCCCGTCCTCATTGAAATACATCTTCAAGGGCACGAGCGCATAGCCCTTCTCTTTCACCTGTTCAGAAAGCTTGCGAATCTGCCGTTTGTGCAGCAACAGCTTTCGCTTCCTATCAGGATCAGGATTGGCAATGTTGCCATGCGAATACGGCGCAATATGGACGTTGTTGAGCCATACTTCGCCATTGCGAATCAGCGCAAAACAATCCGTCATTTGACAGTGATTCTCACGCAATGAACGCACCTCAGTTCCGGTCAGCACAATGCCAGCCTCGAAGGTTTCCAGAATTTCATATTCATGAAATGCTTTTTTGTTTTGTGCGATGGATTCTTTAGCGCGTTTCATTGCAATACTTCCTTGTCATAACTATGCAACACCAGGCACAAAGCACGCATCGCTCTCTAAATCCTGCGCAAAGCGAACCAGCAACTTAACCGTTGCATCTAAGTCCTTCAGGCACACCACTTCAGTGGGCGTATGCATATAGCGAAGCGGCACCGAAACCAAACCAGTCGGAATGCCTCCGCGCGTAATCTGCAGTGCACGTGCATCAGTTCCTGTCACGGACGGCTCAGCTTCAACCTGGTACGGAATTCCCTCAGCCTCAGCTGCAGCAACCAGGCGCGCAAAGACCTCGTGATTAATATTAGGACCGCGTGCGATAACTGGACCTTGACCACACACGATCTTGCCGAACTTCGACTGCGAAATACCGGGATAATCCGTGGCGTGCGTCACGTCGAAAGCAACTGCCACATCAGGCCTCACACTATAAGCCGAGGTCGTAGCGCCGCGAACGCCAATCTCTTCTTGCACCGTGCAAGCCGCGATAAAGTCTCCTGGCGCGCCACCAGCTTCAGCCAACTTTTCCAGCACGCGAGAGATAATCCACACACCGCACTTGTCATCAAATGCACGCGACACAGCCATATCGTTACCAAAGCGCTCAAAACCGACCGCAAACGTAATGACATCTCCTACGCGCACGAGCTTCTTAACCTGCTTTGGCTTCATGCCAAGATCAATAACCAACTGATCCATTGGCGTTACCGTGGTGCGCTCATCAGCCTTAATCAGGTGAATCGGCTTTCTTCCGACCACACCGCGCAGTGGCTTTTCTGATTCGCTTGCATGCACATCCACGCGCATACCCGGCAGAATTGCAGCATCAACGCCGCCAACCGCCGCAACCGACAAATAGCCATCATCAGAAATATAGGTGACCATGAGGCCAATTTCGTCCATATGTGCTGACAGCATGAGAGACGGACCGCCCGACTTACCCTCAAGGCGAGCATGCACCGACCCCATAACATCAGTCTGAATCTCGGTTGCAACTAGCGCCAATCGCTCACGCACCAGCTCCGCAACACTTTCTTCGCTGCCCGTTGCTGACGGAGTCTCTAACAGCTTCTTTAAGTATTTCACTTCAGGTTTCTTCATGTTGACCTACCAATATTCTTTACGAACAGCACGCTTGCGCTCGGGCTTCGGAGGGCGAAAATCAAGCTTCATCTGGCCGTCTACCTCAGCCTGCGAAGCCTTTTTCTTTTCCACCTTCTCAATTGACCACGACACAGCATCTTTCCCAAACAACTCAAGCATCTTCAATCGCGCATCGTGGATATTGGCCTTCGAGCGCGCGCGCGCATCGCTTTCGAACTCAAAAAGCCCCAACCCACGCGCATCCGACGCCGCTGGAGACCGATAATGCGCCACGTAAGTTTGCATGCTATCCCTTCTCTACCATTTGTTTTCCGCATCAAAACGTGCAATTTTACTCAGTACAGTTTAGTCAATTTGTGCGTTATTTTGAACCCACAATGCAAACTCCTCAGCATCCCAACACGCAGGCTGGCCGTTTGCGTCATCAGCCATTTTGGCCAAATAAACATCATAAAGTTCCTGGAAGCGCTCCTCGCTTATTACCAGAATATGATGTTGGCGGAACAGCTGAGCAGCTACCCCTTCGCCATCAATGCGAACCCCCGAAAAGGTACCATCGTAGATGCGCGTAGAGCCGCACGACGGGCTCCCCTCTTTCAAGACCGCAAACGCAACATGTTCATCTTCAAGCTGCTGCAAACACCGCTCTGCTCCAAGCGCAAATTCCTCGGTAACATCCGCACCCTCACTGGTGATAACACGTCGCGAGTGCTGGATCTCAGATGCGGCTCGAGGCGTCGGCAGGCCGCCTGCAACCTCGGGACAGATCGGAATCACCTGAACGCCGGCTTGTGCCGCTAGCGCCAACACGCCAGCATGCGGTTTCGACGCGCCATCCCAGCGACATGGCTCGCCAAGCAAACAAGCGCTCACCGCAATGGTAGCCATATGTGCACCTTTCGCCGCGTGATGTGACATTTGATGTGACCCTTTGTCACATCAAAAAAGCCGATCGTGAAGACCGGCTTGCAATAACAATGGAGCGGACAACGGGATTCGAACCCGCGACCCTCACCTTGGCAAGGTGATGCTCTACCAGCTGAGCCATGTCCGCGTCGCGAAAAAATATGATACCTGAAGCATTACGGGCATGCAAGCATTTTTTTAACGAGTTTCAAAAAACTATGCCAATTTCTACTCTACATGTCCATCATCAGGCTCAATGTGCACAACAACATCACGCACCGAGTCAAAATTCGTCTGCAGCGCCGCCTCAACGGCATCAGCAACCTCATGTGCTTTCAACACCGTCATCGCAGGATCCACCAACACATGCAAGTCAACATAGACTTCATCTTCGGTGCCGCGCGTACGAATCTTATGCGCATTCGACACGCCTTCAATGCGCATAACCACCTCATACACATCTTGTTCGGGGATGCGCGCATGATCGCTTAAGGTGGAAAGTCCGCGCTTAAAGACATCAAACGCGGTTGCCAAAATGGCCACCATAACCACCAGCGCCATGATCGGGTCAGCCACGGGGTACCCAAGCGCTACAAACACCAGGCCAACGATAACGCCAATAGATACGAGCGCGTCGGATAAGGTGTGCGAAGCATCTGCCAGCAAGATTTCGCTTTTCAACAACCGACCCTGCTTGCGCTCGTAGCATGTCACACCGATATTGATGATCAAGGTAGCAATCATAACGACAAACGAAAGAATGGTCACTTCTGCCGTATATGTTTGCGAAATAAGTTTCTGAACAGCCGAGACGCCTACTTCAACTGCAGCCGCTAAAAGCAGCACGCCAATAACTAAGCTGGCATACGTCTCAAACTTCGCATGCCCGTAAGGGTGTCCCTCATCTGCAGGACGCGCCGCAAGGGCAATACCAATCAGTCCCACCACGTTACCAGCCGAATCAAAGACCGAATGGATACCGTCAGCTTGCATGGAGGCAGAACCCGAGATCACGCCATAGGTAAACTTCGCAGCCGCAACCGCCAAGTTCAGCAAGAGCACAATCCACAACACACGACGAACCGCACGAACACGATGCGTGGTCTCAGACCGAACGAGCGTATGTCCCATGATGTCACCTCCGCCTTCGCTTGCGCTGTTAACAAGCCGAAACCAATGGCTACCTATAAAAAACGTCGCCCGAAGGCGACGCTGTAAATTCTGGTGTCGGAGGCGGGATTTGAACCCGCACACCCGAGTTGTGGGCACTAGCACCTCAAGCTAGCGTGTCTGCCGTTCCACCACTCCGACATTTGTTGTGCCCGTTTGAGCAACGTTGGATATTCTAGCTGATCTTCCAAGCGTTGTGAAGCACAATTTTCAAAGAATTGGTTAACCGATTGAAATGCTTCCCTGCGGATAGATAATCATGAGCACCAACAGGCACACGATAAACGTGATAGCCAACCCAATGGTGATACGATCAAGGTTCTTCTCCACAATTGACGTACCCGTCTGAGTTGAGTACACCGAGCTTGCAATAGCATCAGAAATACCAGTTCCTTTGCCGGAATGCAGCAAAATGAACACGATCAAACCAATGCCTGAGAGCACCAATAAAATCAGTACAATAATAAGAAGCGGATTCAAAGCTAACTCTTTCTCCCGTAGTAGGTAATTGTTTGCAACTTGCCTAGTATAGCGAACCTTCGCAGGCCAGACAACACTTATTCACAAAGAAGCGACGAACCGCTCATGGCCTGTGGCGTATCAAGACCCACTACATCCAACAGCGTTGGTGCAATGTCGCACAGCGCGCCGACGCGATCCTCCATCTGTTTGCCCGTGTTGGCGAAGTCCACAAAGATAAACGGCACCAGCGCAGTGGTGTGCGCCGTAAACGGCGAGCCATCTGCGTCTATCATCTTATCAGCGTTACCATGATCTGCGGTAACAAAGGCAACACCGCCCTTTTTCGCAAGAGCGTCAAGCACGCGCCCAACACCCTCGTCAACCGCCTCAACAGCTTTCACCGCGGCCGGAATCACCCCCGTGTGTCCCACCATATCAGGATTGGCGAAGTTGACAATATAAACGTCTGCTTCATCCTGTTCGATAGCGCGCACAAGCGATGCCGCCACATCAGGCTCGCTCATCTCAGGCTGCAAGTCGTAGGTGGCAACTTTCGGAGACGCAATCAAGGTACGCTCCTCTCCCGCCTTCGGCTCTTCGCGACCACCATTCAAAAAGAAGGTGACATGCGCATACTTCTCAGTCTCAGCAATATGATATTGGCGAAGACCAGCCTCTGAAAGCACGTCAGCCAACACTTCCTCGGGGAACTCCTTCGCAAATGCCACCGGAGCTACGATCTCGGGATCATACTCAGTGAGGCACACGAAAAAGACCTGCGGCGTCTCGCCCCGATCAAAGCCCGTGAAGTCCGCATCCACAAACGCACGTGTCAGCTCACGCGCACGATCAGGCCTGAAGTTGAAGAAGATCACCGCGTCATCGGTTTGCACACCGCGCGCCTGAAGCGCCACCGGTACCACAAACTCATCGGTCGCGTCGTGCGCATACGAGACCTCCATGACCTCAACACCACATGCTTCAGTCTGCGGGTCTGCGTGAACCAGCGCATCCCAGGCCTTCTGCACACGCTCCCAGCGGTTATCCCTGTCCATGGCGTAGTATCGACCCGAAATGCTGGCAATGCGCGCGTCAAAAGCATCGTCGGAAAGCGCATCGCACTTTTCTTGCAGCTCAGCCACAAAGTCCGCACCGCTTTTCGGGGGCACGTCGCGACCATCCATAAAGCAGTGCACAAAAACGTGCGCAACCCCGGCATCCTTAGCCGCTTGCATGAGTGCATAGAGGTGTTCATTTGATGAATGTACGCCACCATCGGAGAGAAGCCCCATAAGATGCAGCACGCGACCTTCGCCCTTTGCCTGGTCAAACGCCTGGCGAATAACCTCATTGCGCGCCAATTCGCCCGATTTGCAGGCGTTATTGATGCGCGTCAGCTCTTGATACACCACACGCCCCGCACCAATATTTAAGTGCCCCACTTCGGAGTTGCCCATCTGTCCCTCCGGAAGCCCTACCGCCTCACCTGAAGCCTGCAGTTTCGTCCACGGAGCACGCTCAAATAGGGCGTCCAAGTTGGGCGTTGCTGCCAGCGAAATCGCATTACCCGGACCGGGCTCTGCAAGCCCAAATCCATCCATAATAATGAGACACGCCGGCAGCGTAAGCTGGGTTTTATCCACCTGATTACCCATTAGATGCACGCCTCAATCAACGTGATAAATGAGCTTGCCTCAAGGCTGGCTCCACCAATCAGACCGCCGTCAATGTTGGGCATCTCCAAGAGCGCATGTACGTTGCCAGGGTTCATCGAACCGCCGTACAAAACACGCATACCCTCAGCAGTGTCCTCGTCATACAGATCAGCAATGGTTGCGCGAATTGCCGCGCACACCTCTTCGGCCTGCTCAGGCGTTGCCGTGCGACCCGTGCCAATTGCCCAAATGGGCTCATAGGCAACTACGCAATCCTTCGCCTTGAATACATCAATTCCGGCGAAAGCCGCGCGCACCTGCGCACACACGTAATCAAGCGTGGTGCCTTCGTCACGAATTGCAAGTGACTCACCCACGCACACAATGGCGAACATATCAGCATCGGTCAGCGCTTTCACCTTGCGATTGACATCTTCGTTGGTCTCACCAAAGAGCTCGCGACGCTCTGAGTGACCAACGATTGAGGCTACACAACCAATCTCTTTGAGCATCGGCACTGAGATTTCACCCGTGTAAGCGCCTTTGGGCTCCCAATACACATTTTGAGCAGCAACATTGATACCCGTTTTGTCGAAATCAAGCACCGTCCATACCGGCTTTAAGTCAACATAGGGCGGGCAGATGATGACATCTACATCCTCGTCCCATTCGCGCTCAAAGTTGTTCGAAATCTCTTGCGTTAACACCACAGCCTCGCTGATGGTGTTGTTCATCTTCCAGTTGCCTGCCATTAACGGTTTGCGTGCCATGGCTTCATCCTTTCGCGTTTTATGCCATCAATACTTCCACGCCGGGAAGCTTCTCGCCCTGGACAAGCTCCATGGACGCTCCGCCACCGGTTGAGATAAAGGTCATCTGATCAGCCAGGTCAAATTGGTTAACCGCAGCCACGCTGTCGCCACCACCGATGATGCTGTCAGCATCTGCGTTAGCGGCAACCGCCAGGGCAACTGCCTTAGTACCCGCCTCAAATGCCGGCATCTCAAACACACCCATAGGACCGTTCCAGAAGATGGTCTGAGCGTTGGCAATAGCATCAGCGTAGAGCTTGGCGGTCTCCGGACCAATATCAAGACCCATCATATCATCAGGGATTTCGTCAACTGAAACCGTTTGCGTATTGGCATCGTTGGCGAATGCATCAGCCACAACCACATCCACGGGCAGCAGCAACTGCACGCCTTTTTCGTCAGCTTTTTTGAGCATCTCAGCGGCACGCTCTACCCAATCTTCCTCTTTGAGAGAGGTGCCAACGCTTTTGCCTTGTGCAAGCAAGAACGTAAAGCACATGCCACCACCGATAATGAGGGTGTCACAGGTGTCCATGAGCGCGTCAATTACCTTGATCTTGTCAGAGACTTTTGAACCACCCAAAATTGCGGCGAAGGGACGACGCGGATTCTCAAGCATGCCAGAAAGCGTTGCCACCTCACGCTCCATGAGCTTGCCCGCATATGCCGGCAAAAGCTCAGCTACCCCTGCCGTTGAAGCATGGGCGCGGTGCGCGGTACCAAATGCGTCATTGACATACACATCACCCAGTTTTGCCAGCTCAGCGGCAAACTCGGCATCGTTTTTCTTTTCGCGTTTATCAAAGCGAAGGTTCTCAAGCACAACAATGTCACCTGCACCGAGCGCTGCAACTTTTGCGTGCGCGTCTTCGCCAATCGTGTCAGTTGCAAACGAAACCGGCTTGCCCAAAAGCTCGGCCAGGCGCAGTGCAGCAGGGCGAAGCGTGAATGCTTCCTCAAAACCCTCTCCGCTCGGGCGACCGCGGTGCGACATCAACACAAGAGAAGCGCCTTGCTCAAGCAAACGCTCAAGGGTCGGAAGCGACGCGCGAATACGCGTATCATCAGTTACTTCGCCATCTTTAATCGGCACGTTATAGTCAACGCGCACCAAGACGCGCTTTCCTTGCGCGTCCAAATCCTCAATGGTTCTCATCTCTGCCATAGCCAGATCCCCTTCTGCTCAGATTTAAAGATCAATAGTGTGTCTGTATGCAACGGACGACCAGCGAAAGGCCGGCCGTCCGTCTCAAGCTTCATCTATGATTTCTCAAGATGCATGTTCGGGGTTGCATTAGAGCAGAATCTTTACGAGATCCTTTACGCGGTTTGAGTAACCCCACTCGTTGTCATACCAAGATACGCATTTCACGAAGTTGCCTTCGCCGCCCAATACCATGGTCAGCTTAGAGTCAAAGATTGAAGAAGCCGGGTCATCAACGATGTCGATAGAAACGATCGGGTCTTCGGTGTACTCAAGCACGCCAGCAAGCGGACCTTCAGCAGCAGCCTTCATAGCGGCATTGATCTCTTCAATGGTTGCTTCTTTTTCCAGCTCAACCGTCAGGTCAACCATAGATCCGTCCGGGGTAGGAACGCGAGTTGCAAAGCCATCAAGCTTACCCTTGAGCTCCGGAAGCACCAAAGATACGGCACGAGCAGCACCCGTGGTGGTCGGGATCATAGACATAGCAGCAGCACGAGCACGGCGAAGATCCTTGTGCGGAAGATCCAGGATCTTTTGGTCGTTGGTGTAAGCATGAATGGTGTTCATGTAACCACGCTTGATGCCGAAGTTGTCCAAGAGAACCTTAGCAACGGGAGCCAAGCAGTTGGTGGTGCAAGAAGCATTAGAAATGATGTTGTGCTTCTCTTTATCGTACTGATCGTCGTTTACACCCATAACAATGGTGATGTCTTCGTTCTTAGCAGGTGCAGAAATGATGACCTTCTTAGCGCCAGCGTCCAGATGTGCCTTTGCCTTATTTGCGTCGGTGAAAAAGCCCGTTGACTCAACAACGACGTCAACACCCAGCTCACCCCACGGCAGGTTAGCAGGCTCACGCTCTGAGAGCACCTTTACGTGATGACCGTCTGCAATAAAGCCGTCTTCCACAACCTCAACGGTGTCAAAAGCGCGGCCGTGCACAGAGTCATACTTCAACAGATGTGCCATGGTAGGGATGTCGCCCAAGTCGTTGACGGCAACAACCTCAATATCGGGATCGTTCACCATTGCGCGATACGCAAGACGTCCAATGCGGCCAAAGCCATTGATACCAACTTTTGTTGTCATTGTGGTATCCCCTTTCATAAAGATACGCGAAAAATAACTGCTTGAAATCATACACAAAGATTGCGTGTGTGGGGAATTATTCGCTCATTCAACAGATAAACGGAATGCGAATACGCGAAGTTTCAGTGCAAAACAGGCATGGTAAGTCCAGCAAACAAACCACCATCAGGCTATGCTGATCTGAATGCTTATAGATGATGCATTTCCCCAAGAAAACGGGCAAAAATGCACAATTGTGACCATACTTATTTCAAATCCGCGGTATACTTGTTTGATTAACGTTTTAGTAACGTTCTGCATACGTGTTGGCTTCAATTTTTCAGGGAAGTTGCTGCCGGCACGGTGTAGAGATGAGGAAAAGGAGCAAGATATGAAGAAGTCCTCTACTGCTTCAACGCTCTTTCGCTCAGGCTTAGCCGTTATTTTGGCGTGTGGACTCATGTTGCCAACTAGCGGTATTCAGGCTTTCGGCGAAGAAGCGACTGCAGCAGATCTTTCTTCGCCAGCACCTGAGGTGGCCACATCCGAAGATGAGGTTGCCCCTGAAGTGGTATTTGAAAACGTACCACACGCTGACAAGATTGAATCGCTCTTTGAAGCTATTGATGGCGCAACTCGTCCAACCGTTGGCGAGCAAGCAATTGCTTCAGAAGAAGCACCGCAAGACATCGAAAGCGTCGAAGATACGCTTGAGGTATCAGACAAAGCGGATGATGTGTCCGCTGTAGCTGGCGGTGGCGTTTCCGCGCAAGCTGACACGCGCGCAGCTGACTACACGAAAAATGGCCTCACGGTATCAGGCGGTACCTTAAATACCGACTTTAAAGATACCGGATCCGCCATTGAGGTTCTAACCGCTACGCCCCTGACGTTTACGGGAACCTCAACCTATGCCATCCATATCAGACAAGGCGTTAAAGCAGATGTCACGCTTGCCGGCGTTACCCTGACCGGCGCGTCAACCTTTGAAGTGCTCACCAACCAGACTGGTTCTGGCGAAGGCACGTATTGCTATCTCACCATCAAAGATGGCACAACCAACATCTTGCAGCCTGGTTCTGGGTATGGCCCTGGTCTTCGCTGCGGCAAAACCTCAACGCTAGTTATTGATGACGAAATGACCAACGTTGTAGCTGGTGGTAGCAAGTTCAATCTTGACGACATCATCACCCCGAAAATGGGCAAAGTGGGTTATGACGGTGCCACCTATGACGGCACCAAAGTTACCGTCACCTCCCCGCTTGACGTGCTTGACAGCGCAAACCCGGGTACGCTGAAAGCCTACGCACGTCCTCAAGCAGCAGGCATTGGCGGTTCAGCTGCTGAAGACAGTGGTACGCTCGTCTTTAATGGCGGCAACATTGTTGCCGTGGGCGCCAACCAAAGCGAAGCCAACCTGACGCGTACCGCCGACGACGGCACAGCCGCTGGTGGCGCTGGTATTGGTGCAGGTAACATGGCCAATGGCACGATCACCATCTTCAATGGTGGCAATATCTTGGCCAAAGCATCATTCCATGGCTCAGGTATTGGCGGCGGCTACTGTAATCCAAGCTACTTCTGTGGTGCTGGCACCCAAAACCCCAACGCCATCAGAAATACCGCTGCTACCGTTGGCAATAAATCAGTAGCGGGTGACATTACTATTAATGGTGGTTACATTCGCTCTTACTCAGCTGGTCATGGCAATGCGTTTGGACAAGCTTGCTGTGGTACCAACAGCGGTAAAACCATTACCGTTACCGGTGGCACGCTGCTTCCCTGGTCAAACTCTGGTTACTACGACATCGGCGGTGCTGGCGGCAACGTCATCATTACTGGTGGCTCCATCCGTCTTACGGGTGCTCAATCTGGTCAAGCCTATACGGGTAACAAGTTCCAAAGCTCTGACAACAAAGCCTATAACGCCATGCCCGGTGTTGAGGGTCGTCAAAACGTCTTCATGTTCTGTATTGACCTCTCAAAATCTGACGGCATTGGCACCGAGCCGGTAGCCAGCTGGGACTTGCTCATTGGCGGCCTTCGCTATGAATATGGCGCTCCGTCGTACTTTGACGATGGCAAGCTGTATCTGTGGCTACCCACCTCTGCGGTTGGCAAAGAGATCACCGTTCGCGTTAAGAAGTACAACGACGACGGTACCACTCAAGAGATTGAAGACTTGATTGCAACTCCCGAAGACAGCTCGGGTGCTGGCCTTGGTAAGCGTTGGATTTCCTACAAGCTCACCGATGACTTCATGGCCGAAAACGAACACCTCTTTACCAAGTACTATGACGGCAACTAAATTTTGTCGCTCATCACATCGTTGGAAGAGTACGTTGACACCAAAGGTCTGCCCGCGCCGTTTAGCTCAAATCCCGATGCGCGCCTTTCCAATTCAGGCGGCCTGCTCTATCAATCAGCAAAACTTGGTGACGACGGAGAGCCGCTTGAGGAGTACTATCCCGCATCTGCCGCACACGACCATGAGGTACTGCCTGAGCAATCAGGCAAGCTCAACGTTCGCGTCCAGAGCCACGAATATGCACAAGTTGGTTCGGTTACCGCAGAAAGCTTCTGGGGACACTCCACCGATTTCGACGTAACCATCAATCCCGTTAACTCAAACACGACCTTTATCCCCTACACCCTCGAGGGTGAGCCGGGCGAAGATCCCATCAACCTCAATGGCCCGACCTGGTTGCAGGACG